>NZ_CP011402.1:611562-917343 GCF_001643775.1 Denitrobacterium detoxificans
GCGGGGGCGTGGCGAATTCTGCATCGAGCACGGCAAGCAACGCGGTTGCGGCGTCGTCGATGGCGGCTGCTGCGGCGCCTTGGGCGCTGGGGTGGCCAATGTGGCCGCCGGAATGCGTGGCCTTGCCTGCGGCTTCGGCCTCGCGTACGAGCGCGGAAAAGCAGCTGGCAGAGCAGCGTGGCGCACTCTGGCGACGCAGGTCTTCGGATGCAATGCCAATGGCCTGCGGGTTCTTCGCGTGGAATGCCAGCAGCGCGCGTTCGATGGCGCTTACGTGCTTCTGCACGACGCGGCGCGTGGTGTACAGCGTGTCGCCTTCCGCTTGCAACGTCACGAGCTTGCGGGCCGCAGCGGTGGCTTTCAGGCATTCGGAAACGGCTTCTGCGGGCAGGCCCAGCCCGCGTGCCAGCGAAGCGGCGCTTGCGGGGAATTCCTCGCGTTCCACCGCAGCTTGCACGGCCGTGGCAATGTCGCCGTCGCGTAGCGCGTCGAGCATGGCGCGGTCGACGTCGGTAAGGTTCGTGCGCCTACGCGGATGCGCCATCAGGATGCGGCCACCGCCGGCTACCTGCACGGGCGAGTACGTGCGCACGATGAATCGGTCGCTGCTGGCAACGGGCAGGGGCTCTTCCAGGCGAATCTGCGCGTACGTGCTCTCTCCCGAGGCCAGCGCCTTCTTGCCGTCGCAGAACAGCACGCGTCCCAGCACCTCGCGGGTGCCGTGCGCCACGTGCATGCGCGCGCCCGTTTCCAGGGGCTTGCCGGTTTTGGCGGTGTCGAGGTAGGTGAAGAACGCGTCGAAGCGGTCGCTCGTGGCCAGCGTGCCAGGTTCGGCCAGGAAGTCGCCGGGGGCGATCTGGCTGGTGGAAAGGTCGGGCAGGTTCAGCGCCACGCGGTTGCCGGCGCAGGCTGCCTCTACGGGCGTGTCGTGCATCTGCACCGAGCGGATGCGGCTCGTCTTGCCACTGGGAAGCACTTCCACGGAACCGCCTACGCGCGCCTCGCCGCTCCACAGCGTGCCCGTGATCACGGTGCCCGCGCCCTTGATGGTGAACACGCGGTCTACCGGCAGGCGCAGGGCGCGATGCTGACGTGCGGGTTCCACGCCCGAGCATGCGCGCTGGATGGCGGCGCGCACCTCTTCCACGCCCGTGCCCTCGACGGAGCTCACGGGGATGATTTCTGCCTGAGCGTAGGGCGTATTCTGCAGGAACGAGCGAATCTCGTCGCTCATGAAGGCGATCCAGTCGTCGTCGACCAGGTCGGCCTTGCTCAGGGCCACGACGCAGGCGGGGACGCCCAGCGTTTCCAGAACGGCAACGTGCTCGATGGTTTGCGGCATGATGCCGTCGTCGGCGGCGATGACCAGCAGCGCCACGTCGATGCCGGTGGCGCCCGCGATCATCTGGCGCACGAAACGCTCGTGACCAGGCACGTCCACCACGCCCATGGTGCGGCCGTCGGGCAGTTCCAGCTGGGCGAATCCAAGCTCGATGGTGATGCCGCGCTTCTTTTCCTCGCGCAGGCGGTCGGGGTCGGTGCCCGTAAGCGCCAGCGTGAGCGACGATTTGCCGTGGTCGATGTGGCCGGCGGTGCCCAGTACCAGATGGGGTGCGTTTGCCATGGCTTATTCTCCTAGGCGATCGAAGTAGGCCGAAACGCCCTGGGCGATGGCCTCGATTTCATCGTTGTCAAGCAGCGTGCGCGCGTCGAATAGAAGACGTTCGTGGGAAAGGCGTGCCACGATGGGTACGGGGCAGCGCTTCACCAGGTATTCGTCGGCGCCCTGCGCGTCGCCCCGCAGGAAGCGCACTTCCACGCAGAACGTGGGGATGTCATACATGGGCAGCGCGCCGCCGCCGGCACGTGAGGTTTCGGGCACGATGTCCACTGCGATATTGCCGGGGTGTACCGTCGCCAGCAGCGCGCTCTTCAGCTGCTCGGCGCGCTCTGCCACGGATTCGGCGCTTTCGGTGAGCATGCGCAGCGTGGGGATGCGCGTCTTGGCGTCGTCGCCCAGGTACAGACGCAGCGTGGCTTCCAGCGCGGCAATGGTCATCTTGTCCAGGCGCAGCGCGCGGGCAAGGGGGTTCTTTTTCAGGCGGTCGATGAGTTCTTTGCGGCCGCAGATGATGCCTGCCTGCGGGCCGCCCAGCAGCTTGTCGCCGCTGAACGACACCAGGTCGGCGCCAGCCTTCAGCGACTGGGCCACGGTGCTCTCGGCGCGCTTGCCGAAGCTTTCCTCCAGGTGCTCGAATGCGCCCGAGCCCTGGTCTTCGTATACCATGATGGGCTCGCCTTCGCGCTTCGCGTTTTCCGCGTCGGCCAGGGCGCGCAGCTGTTGGATGCTCACTGTCTCGGTGAAGCCCTGGATGAGGAAGTTGCTGGGGTGCACCTTCAGCAGCATGGCGGTGTCGGGCGTGATGACGCTCTCGTAGTCCTCGATGTGCGTCTTGTTCGTGCAGCCCACGTCGATCATGCGCGCGTTCGACATCTCCATGATGCTGGGAATGCGGAACGAGCCACCGATTTCCACGAGCTCGCCGCGCGAGACGATGGCCTCGTGCCCGCGGGCAAATTCGGCGAGCACCATGAGCACGGCTGCGGCGTTGTTGTTGACGGCGATGGCGGCCTCGGCGCCCGTGAGCGCGCAGACCAGACTTTCGTAGTGGTCGTGCCTGCTGCCGCGGGCCATCTTGTTGATGCTGTATTCCAGGGTGGAGTAGCCGGTGATGGCGTCGTTTACGGCGGCCACGGCTTCGGGTGCCATGACGCTGCGGCCCAGGTTCGTGTGGATGACCACGCCCGAGGCATTGATGACGCGGCGCAGCGAGGGGCGCTGCAGGGCAAGCGCGGCGCGGGCGGATGCGTCGGCCACGGCCTGCAGGGTCACGACGGGGGTTTCCCCGTTCAGGATGCGCTGGCGCAGCCCGTCGATGCTCGAGCGCACGGCGTCGGCGGCAATGGAATGCGGAACCAATTCCAGCATGGCCTTCATGTAGTCATGTTTCAGCACTTCCTCTACCTGGGGAAGTGCGCGTAGGAGTTCGCGGGATGCGTTTTCCATGAACGGCTCCTTCTGCATTTTCGTGGGCTGTTCGCCGTGCGTTGTGCTGATTGCAAATATAAGCATCGTAGCGCATTGGCGCAGGTGCGTCTTTGTTATTTAGGAAACGGTATGAACCCTTCCCATTAGTCCGCGCGGATGTATAATCACCGCAGCAATGCGATGCCCGACGTTCGGGAATTCTGCAAATCGCATGCCATGTTTTGCCTGCGCGCCATTTCTGCTGGCGTCGCAAAAGCCGTCCGACGAGAACGGCTGTTTTTCCATACCCCCCATTTTTTGCGTTAGGCGCTGCTGGCGCTCGTGCGTTGCGCGCCGGAAGGAGAAGCACATGGTAGACCGTCATCCTATGTGGAAAGACCTCGGAATGGATCTGGAAACGCACGATCAGCTGTGCGCGGTATTGCCCACCGCGTTTGGCGACGTGTACCTTTCCCAGGAAAACCGTCCCGAGGGCATGGCGTTCTGGGACATGGTGGTTGCCGACGTTCATGGCATTCGCCCGGCAGAGCTCATCGAGGAGCAGAAGAAGGGCCGCAAGGTATTCGGCACCTTCTGCACGTACGTTCCCGACGAAGTGGTCGTGGCGTGCGATGGCATCGTGACGGGCCTGTGCGGTGGTAGCCAGTTCTGGGTGCCGGAAGGCGAAAAGCACCTGCCTGCCGACGTGTGCCCGCTCATCAAGGCTAGCCTGGGCGCTCGCTTGGGCAAGACGTGCCCGTTCTTCCGCATCGTCGACCAGATCGTGGGCGAGACCACGTGCGATGGCAAGAAGAAGATGTACGAGATCATGGCCAAGGACGTGCCCATGCACATCATGGAGCTTCCCCACATGAAGCGTGATGTCGACGTGGCTCGCTTTGCCCAGGAAATCGCCCTGTTCGCGAAGAACGTCGAAGAGGTTACGGGCAACGAGCTCACGGCCGAGAAGCTCGCTGAGGCCATCGACATCATCAACAACCGCCGCAAGGCGCTGGCCCGCGTGTACGAGACGCGCAAGGACCCCGACACCATTCCCATTTCGGGTACCGACGCTCTGCTCATGATGCAGATCGCCTTCTTCGACGACCCCGTTCGCTGCGCCGAGATGGCCAACAAGCTGGCCGACGAGCTGGAGCAGCGCCTGGTCGACAAGGTAAGCGTGTTCCCCGCAGGCACCAAGCGCATCCTGCTCACGGGCACGCCGCTGGCCATTCCCAACTGGAAGCTGCACCACATTATCGAAACCTCGGGTGCCGCTATCGTGTGCGAGGAAAACTGCACGGGCACCAAGTTCTTCACGAATCTGGTCGACGATTCCGCAACCACTCTGGAAGGCCAGTTCCAGGCGCTGGCGGAACGCTACATGAAGATCAACTGCGCCTGCTTCACGCCGAACGAGGCGCGCATCCAGGAAGTCATTCAGCTGGCCAAGGACTACCACGTCGACGGCGTGATCAACCAGAACCTGAAGTTCTGCACCACGTTCAAGGTGGAAGCACCTGCCCTGGAAGACGCTCTGGAAGAGGCGGGCATCCCCGTGCTCAACATCGAAACCGATTACACCGACAACGACGCCGAGCAGCTGCGTACGCGTATTGGCGCGTTCGTGGAGATGCTGGGGGAATAGTCAGTGAGCAGTCTGGTCGAGCGCATCGAAGCCGTGCGTCGCGAAAGCGGCGGGGTGGTGGACGTCTATGTGATGTTCGATAGCCATACCGACGCCATGGCCATGCACGAAGCCGCGCGCAGCCAGGGCCTGCATACGCGCATATCTACGGCGCCGCGCGCAATCAAGGCGTCGTGTGGAGTAACCGTGCTCGTATCTGCCAGCGAAGCCGTTGCGCTAGAATCGTTGGCAGGCGAGCTCGGTTTGCCCTACGAAAGTTTCAATCCGCTCCCGCGCCAATTCGACGCGCGACGCGATACGTATTGCTAGTAGTTCGTGCGGTGTGCGAACGGAAAGAAGGTTTGCATGGAACTGAAAGTTGATGCTCGCGGCGATGCGTGCCCCATTCCCGTGGTGAAGACCAAGCAGGCGCTTGGCACCATCGACGAAGGCGTGGTGGAAGTGCTCGTCGACAACGAGACGGCCGTGCATAACCTGGAAAACCTGGCGAAGAGCCAGAACTGCGAGTTCGCCTCCGAGCAGCAGGCCGAAGACCTGTTCGTGGTGAAGGTCACCAAGACGGCTGGTTCCGCTGCTGCCCCGGTTGCGCCTGCTGGCCAGGCGGGCAAGCGCGTGGTCGTGCTTTCCGGCGAGCATATGGGCCAGGGCGACGACGTTCTGGGCGGCAACCTCATGAAGGCGTTCGTGTTCGCGCTTACCCAGCAGGATGCCCTGCCCGACACGGTGCTGCTGTACAACGGCGGTGCGCATCTTTCCTGCGAGGGCTCCCCGGTGCTCGACGACCTGAAGGCCCTTGCTCAGGCGGGTACCGAAATCCTTACGTGCGGCACGTGCCTGAAGCATTACGGCATCGAAGACAAGCTTGCCGTGGGCGAGGTCACGAACATGTACGTCATCGTGCAGAAGCAGCTCGAGGCGGGCGTCGTCGTTCGTCCGTAACGTGGTGCAACTGTGATCTATTTCGATAACGCGGCTACTACCATGCAGAAACCGCCCGAGGTTGCTCGGGCGGTTGCCCAGGCCATCAACCAGTTTGGTGGCGTGGGCCGTGGCGCTCACGATGCCGCGCTTTCCGCCGATATGGCGGTCTACATTGCGCGCAAGCGCATTGCCCAGCTGCTGGGCGCCCCCAGCGCCAAGCATGTGGCGTTCATGCTCAACGTCACCGAGGCGCTCAACGCGGTCATCTCGGGCCTGCTGCGCGCGGGCGATCATGCGGTAACCACGGCGGCTTCGCATAATTCCGTGCTGCGCCCGCTTTACCGCAAGCAAGACGAAGAGGGCGTGGGCCTATCCATCTTGCCCGTTGCGCCCGATGGCTCCATCTCGTACGAGGAATTCGATGCGCTGTTTACCCCGCAGACCAAGCTGGCGGTGGTCACGCATGCCAGCAATCTTACGGGCGACGTGTACGACATTGCCCGCATGGCGCGCATCGCGCACGAACACGGTGCGCTCATCTGCGTCGATGCTGCCCAGACGGCGGGCGTGTATCCGCTTTGCATGGCAGAATGCGGCGTCGACATCCTAGCCTTCACGGGGCATAAGGGCCTTATGGGGCCGCAGGGCACGGGTGGCCTGTGCCTGGCAGAGGGCATCGACCTTCCGCATTACAACGTGGGCGGCAGCGGCACGCATAGCTATGATCGCCAGCATCCGCTGTTTTTGCCCGAGCGCTTGGAGGCGGGTACGCTCAACGCGCATGGCATCGCGGGCCTTTCCGAGGGCGTTGCCTTTATCCAGAACGTGGGCGTAAGCGCCGTGTGCGCGCACGAAAAGGCGCTTGCCCAGCGGTTTGCGCAATCCGCGCGCGCTATTTCCGGGGTGCGCCTGTATGGCGGCGGTGCCGCCGATTCCGTGGGCATCGTTGCCCTGAATGTGGCCGATGTCGATTCGTCGGTCGTATCCGACGTGCTTTCCCGCGATTTTGGCATTTGCACGCGTCCGGGCGCCCATTGCGCTCCTCTTATGCACGAGGCCCTGGGTACCAGCGAGCAGGGTGCAGTGCGGTTCAGTTTCGGATATTTCAATACGGAAGCGGAAGTCGACGAGGGCATTCAGGCGTTGAGCCAGATTGCCGCCTCGATCGCCTAGCATTCCGCTGCAAGAGTAGGTGAATTGCATGCCTGTTGCGCAGAAGCGCCAGAAGACCCCGAAAGTCGTTATCACGTTCGCATCCACGGGCGATGCCATGGCGGCCGAGGATGCCGCGCGCACGCATGGCCTGCCTGGTCGCATGATTCCGGTTCCCAGCGAGATTTCCGCAGGTTGCGGGCTTTCGTGGGCTGCCGATGCGGCCGATGAGGAGGCGTTGCTCGCGGGCATTGCCGAACATGGCGTGGCCCACGAGGGCGTGTTCCACGTAGATTTGTATTAGGAGAGCCATGTACGCAATTGGCATTGACATTGGCAGCACTGCGGCCAAGGCGGCCGTGCTGCAAGACGGCGCGTTGGTCTATACCGTGGTGGAGCCCACGGGCTTTTCCAGCGTGGAGGCATCGGAGCGGCTTTCGGCGCGTCTTGCCGAAGCGGGGTTTCCCACAGACGGCGCCGCTTCGGTGGTGTCCACGGGGTATGGCCGCGTTGCCGTGCCCTACGCAAGCAAGAACGTCACCGAAATCACCTGCCATGGTAGGGGTGCGTCGTTCCTCTTTGGGGGAAACGGCCTGGTGATCGATGTGGGTGGCCAGGACACGAAGGTCATTTCGCTGGTGGATGGCAAGGTGCGCAAGTTCCTCATGAACGACAAGTGCGCCGCTGGCACGGGCAAGTTCCTGGAAATCATGGCCGATCGCATGGGCGTCAGCCAGGAGGAAATGGCCAACCTCGCCCGCGCGGGCCAGCCTACGCCCATTTCCAGCATGTGCACCGTCTTTGCGGAAAGCGAGGTCATCAGCCTCATTGGCAAGGGCGAACCGCGCGAGAACATCGCCAATGGCGTCATCGAATCGGTTTGCTCGCGCGTTGCCACGCTGGCGGGCGGCATGGCGGGGCAAGATTGCTATCTTACGGGCGGCTTGTGCGAAAACGCCTACGTGGTCGAGCGCTTGTCGTCGCATCTTTCGCGTTCGGTTTCCACGTGCCCCGAAGCGCGCTTCGCGGGCGCCATTGGGGCGGCTCTGTCGTAAGCGTGGTGCGGGCGTTGCGCGTGGCTATTTGCTCTCGTCTCGAGTACAATCATGCGCGTGTCATTTAACGGGAAGGATCGTTCATGGTGGAAAAGGATACGAAGAGCGCGCTCGCACTCGTTCCGTTCCTGACGTTTATCGTCATTTATTTGGGGGCGGGGATTATCCTGCAGGCGCAGGGCGTCGAGATGGCGTTTTACCAGTTCCCTGCGGTTACCGCCGTGTTCGTGGCGGCAATCGTCGCCTTTATTCTGTTCCATCGCCATGGCATCCACGAGAACTTTGCCACGTTTGCGCGTGGCGCAGGGAGCGAAGACATCATGACCATGCTCATGATCTTCCTGCTTGCGGGCGCGTTTTCCGAAGTAGCGGGGGCCATGGGAGGCATCGAATCCACGGTCAACCTGTGCGTTTCGTTCTTGCCTCCGGCGTGGCTCGTCGTGGGCATGTTCGTGATTTCGGCATTCCTCTCCACGGCAACGGGCACCTCCATGGGCACGCTCGGCGCACTCGTGCCTATTGCCCTGGGCATCGCGAATGCCGCTGGGCTCGACCTTTCCATCGTGGTTGCCTCGTGCATTGGCGGTGCCATGTTCGGCGACAACCTGTCCATGATTTCCGACACCACCATCGCCTCCACGCGCACGCAGGGCGTAGAGCTGAAGGACAAGTTCCGCGCGAACTTCTTCTGCGCGCTGCCCGCAGCGGTGCTCACCATCGTTCTCATGCTCGTTTTCGCGCCTATCGCCGCTACGGGTGCGGCAGAAGTTGGCAGCTACGATTTGCTGAAGGTGCTGCCCTATGTGCTGGTTCTGGTGCTCGCCCTGGTGGGACTGAACGTGTTTCTGGTGCTCGTTTCGGGCATCGCCGTGGCTGGCATCATTGGCATCGCGTATGGCGACCTTACCGTCCTGACCTTCTCCACCGAGATCTGGCTGGGCTTCCAGAACATGATCGAGGTGTTCATCCTCTCCATCTTCATTGGCGGCATTGCCGAGCTCACCAAGGAACATGGTGGCCTGAACTGGCTTATCGACAAGATTGGTGGGGCCTTGCGCGGCAAGCGCTCGGCGCAGGTGGGGCTGTGCGCCCTGGCCGGTCTTACCGATGCTGCAACCGCCAACAACACCATCGCCATTCTGGTGGATGGCGAAGTGGCGCGCGATATCAGCCAGAAGTATCGTATCGACCCGCGTCGTACCGCATCCATTCTGGACACCTTTACGTGCATCGTGCAGGGGCTCATTCCCTATGGTGCGCAGTTCCTGCTCGTGGTAAGCCTTACGGGTGGTGCGGTGAACATCCTCGATGTGATTCCCTACAACTTCTACCTGTTCCTGCTCGCCGTCTTCACGTTGCTCTCCATCTTCATTCCCGCGTACGAGAAGCTTACGCTGAAGGGCGAATGGGACTGGGAAGCGGGCAAGCCCGCAGGGGAGTAACCTGGGGTTTCCTAGCGAAGGAAGATCATTCCAGCCGGGCCGGCCATGACCTCGCCAATGCGCGCGGCATGACGGCCCGTTTCGTTGAAGAAGGCTTCGTCGAATGTATCTGCTTCTTCGGGGGCTACGGATACGAGCAGGCCACCCGAGGTTTGCGGGTCGCAGAGGACGCCCATGCGGTTGTCGAATTCGATTTCGTCGAGCGTGCCGCGCTTCACGAATGGTTCCGCCCAGCGCACGATGTTGAACGTCTTGCCGGGGCGGCAGTAATCGCTCGAGTGCTTGTACACGTTGTTGAACAGGGGAATGCTCTCCCAGTTCAGGCATGCGGACACGCCGCTGGGCTCCAGCATCTCGTGCAGATGGCCCGCCAGGCCAAAGCCGGTGATGTCGGTGGCGGCATGCGGATGTATTGCGCGCATGGCTGCGGCGCCCGCCTTGTTCAGTTCCATCATCGACTCGATGACGGGCCGCATGGTCTCGTCGGTCTCGCGACCCACGCGGAATGCCGCGTTCATAATGCCCGTGCCGATGGTCTTCGTGTAGAACAGCACGTCGCCTTCTTGGGCGCCGGCATTGCGAATGATGCGATCGGGGCGCACCGTGCCAAAGACCGACAGGCCGTACTTGGGTTCGTCGTCGTCGATGGAATGCCCGCCCACGGTGAACGCGCCGGCTTCGCGAACCTTGTCGCTGCCCCCGCGCATGACCTCGGCCACCACATCGGTTCCCAGGGAAACGGGGAAGGCCAGGATGTTCAGCGCGGTAAGCGGCGTGGCGCCCATGGCAAACACGTCGGAAAGCGCGTTGGCTGCGGCGATGGCCCCGAATTCGTACGGGTCGTCGACCACGGGCGTAAAGAAGTCGAGCGTGAGCACGGCGGCCGTGTCGTCGTTGATCTTGTACACGGCTGCATCGTCGCTCGTGTCGAAGCCCAGAAGCAGGTCGGGCGAGACGACGGGTGCAATCTTTTCCATTATCGTTTGGAGGTCTCCCGGACTCCATTTCGCGGCTCAACCGCCCTTTTGCGTGAGCTTGGTGAGCCTGATGCGCTCGCCTTCCTTGAATACGGGTTGGGGAATGCTGCAGCTTGCGAATTGTTCCATGGGGACACCTCCTTTCGTCGGGCATGAGTATAGCCTACGGCTCCCGCAAAGGATATGTGGGAATCGCTTTCAAACTGTGATATCACGGTTTCATCTTCGCTAATTGAGGTACAATCATCCCGCCGTCACGGAGATGGATGGGTCCTGGTGGGCCCCGCGGCCTTCAAAGCCGTTGTGAGGCACGCAGAATGTCTCGGGTGTGTTCGATTCGCACACGTCTCCGCCATTTTCTTTTCTTTCCCTTCAACTTTGTGTAGTACTACCATTGGTGTACCTTGGTGTCGTAGATGTTACGGGGCTGCCCTTACGTCCTGGTGAAGGGGCAGTGGTGGTATGGTCTCAGTAGGAAATCAGTAGTTGTGGTCAACCGTGGATAGGACGGCTTATCGTGAGTAACGAACAGTACAACCAGAATCCTGGTGCGCCGGTTCCCCCTGCAAGCGCGAATTCCCAGCCTCAGTCTGGGTATGCGCAGCCCGTGCAGCCGCAGCCGAGCCAGCAGGCTCCGCAGCAGCCGGCTCCGGCAGCGTATCAGAGCGGCTTCCAGACGGGGCAATCGTCGTACCAGCAGCCCAGCGCTCAGCCCGCTTCCGCCCAGCCCTATGGCGCGCAGCAGGCTCAGCAGACGGCGCGCCAGCCCTTCGCGGCAGCGCAGCCGCAGCAGGGCTACCAGCGGCCCGCGGCGCAACAGCCGTCCGTTCAGTCGCACGTGGGCAATCAGAAAACAGGCGGAGGGCGCACCTTCGGAGTTGCGTTTGCGGGGGCTGCATGCGCATGTGCCGTGGCCGCCCTCTGCTTGTTCGGGTACAACGCCGTAACGGGTGGTTCCGTGGGCAGCACCACGGTAACGCTGGGCTCCACGTCCAGCTCCACTATCTCGGCTTCCGACGACGATGCCACCTTGGCCGAAGCAGTTGCCGAAAAGGTTCTGCCTTCGATCGTGGCCATCGACGTCTATACCGACACGTCGGGAATGGGCAGCCTGCTGGGCTCGTCCTCTTCCAGCTCTTCGCTCACCCAGTCTTCGCTGGGTAGCGGCGTGATCATCTCCACCGATGGCTACATTCTCACCAACTATCACGTCATCGAATCGTCCGACGCCCTGAAGGTCACGGCCAATGGCGAAGAGTACGATGCCAAGGTAGTGGGCTACGATTCCACCACCGACCTGGCTGTTATCAAGATCGACGCAACCGACCTCACCGCCATTGAAATTGGCGATTCCTCTTCGCTGAAGGAAGGCCAGTGGGTTATGACGGCTGGCAGCCCGTTCGGTCTGGAGCAGTCGGTGGCAACGGGCATCGTTTCGGCCACCAATCGCACCATCACCGTGAGCAATTCCGATAGCTCGTATTCGGGCACGTCTTCGGCAACCGTTTACACGAACATGATCCAGACCGACGCGGCCATTAACCCCGGCAATTCCGGTGGTGCCCTGGTCGACGAGAATGGTGCTCTCATCGGCATCAATTCCGTGATCGAGTCGTATTCGGGCAACTACTCGGGTGTGGGCTTCGCCATTCCCGTGAACGACGCCATGAACATTGCCTCCCAGATCATCGAGGGCAAGACGCCCACGCATGCCTATCTGGGCGTAGGCCCCGTTTCCGTCACCAGTACGCTGAACCAGCGCTACAAGCTGGGTGCCGATTCCGGCGCGTACGTTAACTCGGTGGTGTCGGGCGGTGCCGCGTCTAATGCGGGCATCCAGGTGGGCGACATCATCACCAAGGTGGGTGACACAGCGGTAACCGATTCCTCTACCCTCATTGCCGCCGTGCGTTCGCATAATCCCGGCGATACCGTAACCGTTACGTTCCTGCGCGACGGTAGCGAGCAGACGGTAGAGGTCACGCTTGGCTCCGACGAGGCCACCAGCCTCTCTAGCAGCAGTTCTTCCAAGAACGGCTATGGCTGGGGGCAGAGCAGCAGCGATACTTCCTCTTCGGGGGAGGGCAGCGTGGCGGCATAGCGTCATAAGCTCTTTGCGTGAAAACGGGGAAAAGGCCGCAGAACATGCGGCCTTTTCTTTTGGTTCACGGTAATATAGGGCAAATCGAATGAGAAGGGTGAGTGAGCCAATGTCCGATTACAAGTACAATCGCGTCCTGCTGAAGCTTTCCGGCGAGGCCCTGATGGGCGATACGGGTTATGGTATTGATCCGAAGGTCGTCGAAGAGCTAGCCGAGCAGATCAAGCAGATTGTCGACGATGGCATCGAAGTGGCCGTTACCGTCGGCGGCGGAAACATCTTCCGCGGTCTGGCTGGTTCCGCCGAGGGCATGGACCGCTCTCAGGCCGACTATATCGGCATGCTTGCCACCTGCATGAACGCGCTTGCCCTGCAAGACGGCTTCGAGCGCGCGGGCATTCAGTGCCGCGTCATGAGCGCTATCGAGATGCGCCAGGTTGCCGAACCGTACATCCGTCGTCGCGCCATTCGCCACCTGGAAAAGGGCCGCGTCGTCATCTTCGCCGCTGGCACGGGCAACCCGTACTTCACCACCGACACCACGGCCGCCCTGCGCGCGCTGGAAATCGGTGCCGAATGCCTTATGAAGGCCACGAAGGTCGACGGCATCTACGACGCCGACCCGAAGACGAACCCCGATGCGAAGCGCTTCGACCACATTTCCTACCTCGACGTCATTTCCAAGGAACTGCACGTTATGGACACCACGGCCACCTCGCTGTGTATGGACAACGCCATGCCCATGCTGGTGTTCGATCTTACGGTTCCCGGCAACATCGCTCGCGTTCTGAAAGGCGAAAACGTCGGCACGACGGTAAGCTAACGTGTAAAATACTAGCTAGTGATTATCGGTACAGGCGGGCAAGGCGGGGGCCTTGTCACCGCTGTTCTTGAAGGGATACTCATGGTAGAAGACATCATGCAAAGCGCCGAGGAGCGCATGAACAAGGCAATCGACTCCCTGGAAAATGCGTTCGGCAACGTCCGCACGGGCCGTGCCAACGCTATGGTGCTCGATCGCGTTCGTGTGAACTATTACGGCGTTCCCACGCCCGTCAACCAGATGGCTGCCATCAAGACGCCCGACGCCCACATGCTCGTCATCGAACCATGGGACAAGGGCACCCTGGGTGGCATCGAAAAGGCCATCGCCGAAAGCAACATCGGCATTACCCCCAACAACGACGGTTCCTGCATTCGCCTGGCGTTCCCCCAGCTTACGGAAGAGCGTCGTCTCGAGCTCGTGAAGGACTGCAAGACGTACGCCGAGGAAGCGCGCGTTGCCATCCGTAACGCCCGTCGCGATGCCAATGCTGCCGTGGAAGCCGAAGTGAAGAACGAGGGTCTTCCCGAGGACGAGCAGCGTCGTGCCGAAGCCGCCATCCAGAAGCTCACCGACTCCTACGTGGCGAAGGTCGAAGAGCACTTCAAGAAGAAGGAAGCCGAGGTAATGGCTATCTAGCCATACGTGGTGCATTCCTTGAATAAAGAATTTAGCGAAATATTCCCCGATATTCCCGCCGATATCGATGCTTCCGGCTTCGATGAGGCGCGCGTGCCCCAGCATGTTGCCGTCATTATGGACGGCAACGGCCGCTGGGCGAAAAAGCGTATGCTCAACAGGCTCAATGGCCACAAGGCTGGCATCGAGGCCGTGCGCGAGACCATTCGCTGCGCGTCCGATATCGGGGTTCGCTACCTTACCATCTACTCGTTTTCCACGGAAAACTGGAAGCGCCCCCAAGACGAAGTCGTGGGGCTCATGAACCTGTTTGCGAAGACGATGCTCGCCGAAGTCGATGGGCTCGACGAGGAAAATGTGCGCGTCATGACCATTGGCGACACATCGGCTTTGCCGGAGGACACGCAGCACGCTTTCGCCGAGGCGTGGGAGCAAACGAAGGACAACACGGGCATGACGCTCGTGGTGGCCGTGAACTATGGCTCGCGCGCTGAAATCACCAGCGCGGTTCAGGCGGTCGTGAACGAGGCCCTGGCCCAGCAGGAAGCTGGCCTGGAAGTTGCCGCCGTTACCCCCGAGGCCATTGCATCCCACCTGCATACCGCTTCCATCCCCGACCCAGACCTGGTCATTCGCACGAGTGGCGAAATGCGCCTTTCGAATTTCCTGCTCTGGCAGATCGCCTATTCCGAGTTCTATTGCACGCCTGTGCTCTGGCCCGATTTCAATCGCTACGACTTCCTTCGCGCGATTTTGAACTTCCAGGGTCGTGCCCGCAGGTACGGGGGAGTGTAGCGTGTCGAGTAACTCGTTCGAGGCCGAAGAGCAGACGCGTGGGCAGCGCGCGCGGCGTGCGGTGAGCAATGCTCCGCACAAGGCCAAGCAGGTTGCCTACGAGAAGACGCCCGATCGCTTCAAGAACGCTACCAGCCTGCAGGTGCGCTTCCGCACGGGCGTAGTGTACGTGCTCGTTTCCATCCTTGCCGTGCTGGCAACCGACATCACTACCGTTGTGTACCTGTCGCTTGTGTCGGGCATTTGCGCAGGCGAGTTCTATTACATGATGCGTGCTGACGCGAAGCTTCCCAACGAGACCATTGGCGTGGTGGGTGCCGTGGCGTACCCCGTTGCCATGTGGCTCTGGGGCCTTACGGGCATTGCCCTGGTTGCCGTGCTGCACATGATGGCCCTGTTCATCTGGTATGTGTACTGGATGCGCGCTCGCGTTGGCGACGTTGCCATCAGCTTCTTCGGCGCAGGCTATACGGGCATGCTGCTTTCCAGTCTTATCCTTTTGCGTCATTCCGTCCCCGACCCCTGGGGTGGCGTCATTCTGCTCGTGGTGTTCTGCAGCATCTGGTTCAACGATGCCGCTGCATACCTGTTTGGCAGCAAGTTTGGCAAGCACAAGCTCGCGCCGCGTACCAGCCCCAAGAAGAGCTGGGAAGGCCTCATCGCCGGCCTGGTGGTGTCGGGCGGCGTGTGGTGCGTTATGTCATTCATTCCGGGTGTCACCATGCCCATTCCCATGGCCATTTTGTTTGGCGTGCTGTGCGGTGGTGCCGGCGTGGTGGGCGACCTTGCCGAAAGCCGTATCAAGCGCAATGTGGGCGTGAAAGATTCCGGCACTATCATGCCTGGTCACGGTGGTCTGCTCGACCGATGCGATTCGTTGTTCTTTGCTTCGGTGGCAGCGTATATCTTGCTTCTTATTGGAGGTTGCATTCCCTATGTCGCAGTGTAAGCGTATTGCCGTTCTTGGTTCTACCGGCTCCATTGGCGTTCAAACGCTCGATGTGGCAAGGCAGCACGCTAGCGAACTGCGGGTCGTAGCTCTTGCGTGTGGCAGGCGCGTCGATACCATGATCGAACAGGCGCGCGCATGCGGCGCCACGTATGTGGCATGTGGTCTGGAAGAAGCTCCCGAAGTTTCCGCCGACCTTACCGGTCTTGATTATGCGGTGGGTATGGATGCGGTTGTCTCCCTGGTTCGCTTGCCCGAAGTTGACATTGTGGTGAATGCCCTGGTGGGCGCTGCTGGCCTGCGTGCGAGCTACGAAACGCTGCGTGCGGGCAAGGTGCTTGCGCTGGCGAACAAGGAATCCCTGGTGGTTGGCGGCGACCTGATCATGCCGCTTGCCGCGCAGGTCGATGCCCAGCGTCGCGCGAGCGGCGTTGCCCCTGCTGTGGGGCCCGCGGGTGCCCTCATGCCCATTGATAGCGAACATGGGGCCATCTACCAGTGCCTGCTGGGCGAAGAGCACAAGGAAGTCAGCTGCCTATGGGTAACGGCATCCGGTGGCCCGTTCCGTGGCCGTACGCGCAACGAGCTTGCAGACATTACGCCTGCTCAGGCTCTGGCGCATCCCACGTGGAACATGGGCCCGAAGATCAC
This sequence comes from Denitrobacterium detoxificans, assembly GCF_001643775.1. Taxonomy (NCBI): domain Bacteria; kingdom Bacillati; phylum Actinomycetota; class Coriobacteriia; order Eggerthellales; family Eggerthellaceae; genus Denitrobacterium; species Denitrobacterium detoxificans. The sequence goes on from NZ_CP011402.1 coordinate 627,744, forward strand.
CATCGACAGCAGCACGCTCATGAACAAGGGTCTCGAGGTCATCGAGGCGCATCATCTGTTCAACATGCCCTACGACCGCATCAAGGTGGTCGTGCAGCCGCAGAGCGCCATTCATTCCATGGTGGAATTCACCGATGGCAGCGTGAAGGCTCATCTGGGCACCACCGATATGCGCATTCCCATTCAGTTTGCGCTCAGCTATCCCAAGCGCTGGGAAGCTCCCGTCGAGCCGCTCGATTTCACGAAGCTGGGAAGCCTGGAGTTCTATCCGGCCGACACCAAGACGTTCCGCTGCCTTGAGCTTGCCCGCATGGCGGGTACGGCGGGTGGCACGCTTCCGTGTGCCATGAATGCCGCCAACGAAGTTGCCGTTGCGTCGTTCTTGGCAGGGGAGTGCAGCTACCTGGGCATTGCCGAAACCGTCGAGCGCGTCATGGATGCGCACGCGAACGCTGCCGTGGAAAGCTTGGAGCAGCTTGCGGCCGTAGACGCCGCGTCGCGCGAAGCGGCGCGCGGATTTATCGCCGCGCAGTAGTTCTTGCCAGCTGCCGTTGGCCCTGCTGCTTGGGCTGCTAGATCTTCGCCGCGGATGTATCGGTGCGGAAATTGCCACTTACGTTTTTCCGGAAAAACGTGCCATTTGGCATGATTTGCAGGCTGAATATCGTCTGAGTCTTTTGTGAACTGGGAAAACGTTCATGCGCTTGCATTGGCTGGGGGCAACCGCTTTCAGCGATGCATTGCCTCTAGCGCGGGCCTCGTCTTTAGCTCATACCCCAAACGAAAGGACCCCCGATGCTATCGCGTCGGGGGTCCTTCTGCGTTAGTGATTATCGTTGCGCTACGGCAGGATGAAGCTCAGAATGCCGGACTGCAGGAACACCAGGCAGCAGAGCACTACCAGGAAGCCCACGCTCCAGGGCAGAACGCTCTTCATGATGTCGGCTTCGCGCTCGTCGGTGGCAACGGCGGCGATGGCCAGCGACTGCGGGCTGATCATCTTGCCCACGACGCCACCCATGGTGTTGGCAGCCAGGAACAGGTCGGGCGTAACGTTCGCCAGGGCCGGGTTCGCCTGGGCTGCAGAGTACTGCAGGCTCGAGAACAGGGCGTTTGCGCTCGTGTCGCTGCCCGTAACGGCGGTGCCAACCCAGCCGAGCAGGGGAGAGATGAACGCGAACGCGGGGCCTGCGCCTGCCAGGAACTCGCCGATGCTGATGGTCTGGCCGCTGAAGTTCATCACGTAGGCCAGGGACAGAACCAGCACGATGGTAAGGGCGGAGAAGCGCATGCGATAGCACGTCTTGCCCAGTTCCTGCACGGCTGCGCCCATCGACATCTGGTAGCGGCCCTTTTCGTTGAAGATCGTGTAGATGAGAGCCGAAATCATGCCAGCAACGAGCAGCATGGTGCCGGGCGTGGAGAGCAGGTTGAGAGTGAACGTGGTGCCCGGGTCCTTGCCGGCAGCGGAAAGGATGGTGCCACCCGAAATGACGGGCCAGGCGATCTTGATGTCGGTGGAGGAGAGCAGCGAGGGAATGCCCAGCTTGCAGATGCCGAATACCAGAACGACAACGATGTAGGGAACGAGCGCCATGAAGATGCGGGTGCCGTTCAGCTCGCTAGCGGCTTCTGCCGTTACGGGCGGCAGACCGAAGTCCTTGCGCACTGCTTCGACGCCACGGGGCTTCCAGAAGCGCATGAACGCAACGAGCGCTGCCATGGACACGAGTGCGGCTACGACGTCGGTGAGCTCGTAGGCGAAGTGGTTGGAGCACCACCACTGCGTGATGGCGAAGGAGCCACCCACGACCATGGCGGGAATCCAGCATTCACGTGCGCCGCGCTTGCCGTCGAGGATGATGACGAGCAGCAGCGGTACGGACAGTGCGAACAGGGGAGCCTGATAGCCAACGATGGCGGCAACGTGCTGGGCGGTAGCGCTTGCAACGGAAGCATCGCCACCGGCAACCATGTTGCCAGCCGTGGTGATGGGCGTTGCCACGGCGCCGTACGCAACGGGAGCCGTGTTGGCCAGCATAACGGCCAGGGCGGCACGCTTGGGCTTTACGCCCAGGGCAAGAATCATGGTTGCCGTAATGGCGATGGGGGCGCCGAAGCCAGCCAGGGCTTCCAGCAGACCGCCAAAGCTGAAGGCGATGAGCATGGCCTGGATGCGGATGTCGCCGCCGCCAACCTTGTCGAAGAACCTGCGCAGGTCCTCGCTGCGGCCCGAGCGGACCGTAACCTCGTAGAACCAAACGGCAAGAAGAATGATGTATACGATGGGGAATGCGCCGAACGCAGCACCCTGCGTGGCGGAAATAAGGGCGTAGCCAATGGGCATCTGGAATGCCACGACGGCAACGATGAGGGCCGCGACCAACGCCACAGCGGCCGAGATGTGAGCCTTTGCCTTTACCCCAATGAGCATGACGAAGAACGTAAGCAGGGGCACGCAGGCTACAAGAGCGGAAAGGCCCAGATTGCCTGCAACCGGATCGGTTAACGCTTGAAACATAAACAAACTTTCTCGAAAACTGCACTACCACGCGCAGCAGAGGGGGCGTTGCGCGTGGGGGTAATACTATCGTTAGCCCTTTTTTGCAACCCACTCTTTGCGGTCAGCGGTGGAAATCGTCCGATGTGCGTTACCACACATTTTCAGTTTTGTGTAAAGAATCTGGAGAGTGGAGGAATTATGTCGCTATTCGGAGAGTAAGGAAGTCGCATTACCTGCATAGGAAATAGGTGCCTGTGGGCTTATGAAAAGCATGGATTACGCCCTCTGCGACCCATTCAATTTGCTCGCATATCATGCTCTATCAGAAGTGGAAATAATATCTATCTGGGTAATCAATAGTAGCACCCTTCGTGCTATCCCCTTTTGGGGACGCGCGTGAGAAAAATAATACCGTTGATGCGATTCCCCCTTTCGTTACCTTGCCGTATAAATCCCTTCGACACTTTTGGGCGCACTATGCCGTGGTGCGCTTTGAGTGGAAAGAGAAGGTAAGACGAGAAGAAGCAAAGGAAGGGAAAGCATGGATCTAACGAGACGTAGCTTTTTCAAGGCCTCTGCGCTGGCGCTAGCCGGCTCTATGGCCTATGAGCTCTCGTCAGCTTCCGAAGCATTCGCCATGGATGCCGACGATAGCTGGAAACTCGTGAACACCGAGGAATACACCAACATCTGCTGCTATTGCTCTGGCGGCTGCGGTGTCATCTGCTCGGTTCGCGACGGCGAGCTCATCAACATCGAGGGTGACCCCGATCATGTCATCAACGAAGGTGGCCTGTGCCCGAAGGGTGCGACCATGTTCCAGCTCATCAAGGTCGTTGACGACAAGACCGGCGAGATCATCCCGAACCCCAATCGCGTGTACAACCCCATGGTGCGCCGCCCGTACTCCACGGAGTGGGAAGAAATCACCTGGGAAGAGGCAATCGACGAGATCTGCCGCCACGTGAAGGATACGCGTGACCAGTACTTCATCGAGAAGGATGAAGACGGCAAGACGGTCAACCGTCTGGAGGCCATTGGCCACCTGGGCGGCTCTCAGCAGAATTCCGAGGAAGAATACCTCATCCTGAAGTTCATGCGTTCGCTTGGCCTGGTGGCGGTTGATAACCAGGCTCGAGTTTGACACAGCTCTACGGTTGCCGGTCTGGCACCTTCATTCGGTCGTGGCTCCATGACGAGCCACTGGGAAGACTTTGCTAACGCTGATGTCATCCTCACCTGCGGTTCCAACAACGCAGAGAACCATCCCGTTTCCATGAAATGGGTCAATCGCGCCCTCGATGCTGGCGCGAAGTGGATCGTCGTCGACCCGCGCTACACGCGTTCGGCCGCCCTTTCCGACTTGTACTGCCCCATCCGCTCCGGTACGGACATCGCCTTCTACGGCGGCATGATCAACTACATCCTGGAGCATGACAAGTGGCAGCACGAGTACTGCCTCAACTACACCAATATCTCTTACCTGATCAATCCTGACTTTAGCTTCGATCCCACCACGGGCGAGTTCACGGGCTGGGATGAGTCCTCGAAATCCTACGTCACCACCACGTGGGGCTATCAGACGGATTCCGAGACCGAATGGGACACCTCCGAGACCGGCACCTACAGCTGGGTTTCGAAGGACGGCGTGCCCCACTTCGACACTCCCACGCTGAAGACCCCCAAGAAGGACCCCACGCTGCAGGATCCCAACTGCGTGTACCAGGTGATGAAGGAGCATTACTCCCGCTACACCATCGACACCGTTGCCAGCATCTGCGGCATGGACGCCGAGACGCTCGAGCAGGTTTACGAGCTGTACACCAGCACGGGCGAAGCCGGCAAGGCCGGTACCATCCTGTACGCCATTGGCCAGACGCAGCATCACTACGGCGCTAACAACGCTCGCGCGATGTGCATCGTCCAGCTGCTGCTGGGCAACATCGGCGTTCCTGGTGGTGGCCTGAACGCCCTGCGTGGCGAGCCGAACGTACAGGGCTGCACGGACATGTGCATCATGCCCGCCGACCTGCCCGGCTACCTGCATTGGCCCGACGCGGACAGCACGCCCACGCTGGCCGACTGGTGCGCTCACGAGACCTACTCCGACGGCTACTACACCAACAAGCCCAAGTTCATGGTGAGCTTCCTGAAGAGCTGGTTCGGCGAGAACGCCACGTTCGACAACGATTATGGCTATGGCTGGCTGCCCAAGGTCCACAAGCCCGGCAACTGGACGAGCATCCGTACCTTCGAGCACATGGCCGAGGGCACGATGAAGGGCTACTTCGCCCTGGGTCAGAACCCGGCTCACTCCGGTGGCAACACCAAGTCCATCCGTCAGAGCCTGGCGAACCTGGATTGGCTGGTGAACGCCGACATCGTCATGACGGAAACTGGCAGCTTCTGGGATGCGCCCGACATGGACGCCACCAAGATCGGCACGGAATGCTACTTCCTGCCCGTTGCCTCCATCGTGGAGAAGCCCGGTACCATCCTGAACTCCGGCCGTCTGATGCAGTGGCGCCAGAAGGCCATCGAGCCGCAGGGAGATACCAAGACCGACCTGCAGATCATGAACCTGCTGCACAAGAAGATGGTCGAGCTCTACGACAAGGAAGGCGGCGTCTGCCCCGAGCCCATCACGAAGGTCAAGTGGGACTACGAGACCGATGGCGAAGCGGACTTCCGCAAGGTTGCCTGGGAGCTCAACGGCTATAACGTGGCCACCACCGACTTCGACAAGAATCAGCCCGACCTGCTGTCCGGCTTCGCGAAGCTGGCAGCTGACGGTTCCACCGCCTGCGGCATCTGGATCTACAGCGGCTTCTACAACAACAACGATGCTCCGCTCGACCCGGCTCAGCAGCCTGTGGCACGTCGTGGCCAGGACGACCCCGGCAACATTTATCTGCATCCGAAGTGGGCATTCAGCTGGCCCGCAAACCGCCGTATCATCTACAACCGCGCGTCTGCCGACATGAACGGCCAGCCGTGGAACCCCGATAAGGTGGCCGTGAAGTGGGATAGCGCAAGCAACTCCTGGATCACGAACGACGTGCCCGACTTCGGTGCTACCAAGACCGACGCCAGCGGCGCAACGGTTCAGGTCGAGCCGAACAACAAGGCATTCATCATGCGCTGGGAACAGAACGCGTGTCTGTTCAGCAGCGGCATGAAGGACATGCCCCTGCCCGAGTTCTACGAGCCCTATGAGAGCCCCACGGACAACATCCTGAACGGCCGCAACGAGTCCCCGATGATTCAGTTCGCGGAGGACCCGAGCGTCAAGCGCGGCGATCGCAGCGAGTATCCCATCGTTGCCACCACGTACTCCGTCACGGAGCACTGGCAGACCGGTGGCCAGACGCATTGCTGTCCTGCGCTGAACGAAGCTCAGCCGAAGCAGTTCTGCGAGATCAGCGAGGAGCTGGCAGCCGAAAAGGGCATCAAGAACGGCGACATGGTTCGCATCTGGAACAACCGTGGCGACATCAAGATGTACGCGATGGTTACCCGTCGTCTGGTTCCGCTGCAGGTTAACGGTGAGACCGTGCACGAGATCGGCATGATCCACCACTGGGGCTGGGCCAACACCTTCACGGGCAGCGATCTGACCAACGATCTGACGCCCAACGTTGGTGACCCGAACAGCTTCATTCCGGAATACAAGGCGTTCCTCGTGAACATCGAGAAGGCATAAGGAGGGAAACGATAATGAGCGACAAGGCTATTCTGTTTGACTCGTCCAAGTGCACTGGCTGCAAGGGCTGCCAGGTGGCTTGCAAGACGTGGAACAATCTCCCTTCCAGCCTGGAATACAACGCCGGCGAGTTCACCGGTTCGCTGCAGAACCCCATCGACCTGAACGGCACCACGCGCCGCATCGTCACCTACAACGAGGCGGACAATGGCAAGAAGTATGGCGTGAACTGGGCATTTGGTCAGCGTGCTTGCATGCACTGCGACAACCCCAGCTGCGTTTCCGTATGCCCCAGCGGCTGCCTCTCGGTGGACGAGTCCACTGGCTTCGTCACCGTTGACGAGGACAAGTGCATCGGCTGCCAGTACTGCCGCAGCGCCTGCCCGTTCGACGTACCGCGCCACACGGGCGTGAACGTCGTGGGTGGCGGCATCGTGGTGAACAAGTGCACCGGCTGCGTGGACCGCATCAAGCAGGGCCGCCAGCCCGCTTGCGTGACCACCTGCCAGCCTGGCGCGCTGCAGTTCGGCGACCGCGACGAGATGCTCGCAATTGCGCACGAGCGCGTTGAGAAGCTCAAGGCCAAGGGCTTTGCGGATGCCCGCGTGTACGGCGAGACCGAAGTGGGCGGCACGCACCAGATCATGGTGCTGAAGTACCCCATCTCGCAGTACGAGCTGCCCGAGAACCCCGAGCGCAACGGCCTGGTCGACGCCCTTGGCTTCATGAAGCCGCTCACGGGCGTGGGCGCCGCCGCTCTCGTTGCCGGCCTGGGCCTGTCGTTCCTCACGGGCGTTGGCTACAAGCGTCACGAGATGCGCTATGACGAGAAGGCTCACGACGTCATCGACGTCGAGACCGGCGAGGTTATCAAGCACATCGACAAGGAAGCTGGTGAGCGATAATGGCAACCAAACGTTATATCAAGCGCCATTCGCTGCAGACGCGCGTCACCCATGGCATCGTCGTGTTCAGCTGCATCTGGCTCATGATCAGCGGCCTGTTCGTGTTCGTTCCCGCACTTGCCGCGTGGAACCCCGGTCTGGCCCAGGGCATGCGCATCAGCCACCGCGTGGTGGGCTGCATCTTCATCCTGGCTCCCATCGTGAGCGCCATTGCCGCTCCCGGCGGGTTCAAGGAGTTCCTGGCCAAGTACTTCACCAAGTGGACCAAGGAAGACGTCGAGTTCGTCTTGAAGTTCGTGCCCTACATGCTTGGGCCGAAACGCGTCCACATGCCCGACCAGGACGAAGTGAAGAGCGGTCAGCGTATTGCCGATGGTATGCTCATCCTGGGTGGCATCCTCATGGCCATCTCCGGTGTGGTTCTGTGGCTGGGCACGAGCGTGTTCAACGTCGATGCGGGTACGCTGCAGGTCATGCGTTTCATCCACGACCTGTTCTTCCTGCTGCTCGTGATTTTCGTCGTCGCCCACATCTATCTGGGTGCTGGCGTATTCCAGCCCTATCGCGGTACCATTAAGCTGATGTTCGGCAAGGGCGAAGTCGCCGAGTCCGACGCTCTGTACCACTGGGGCTTCTGGGCCCGTAAGGAAATCGAAGACGGCAAGAACGTCGTCGTTCGGGAAGAGAAGTAGTTTATGGATCTGAAGCTTGTTCACGAAGCCGTAGAGGCATATGCCAACGATGCCGAGGCGGCAGACCGGGCACGGCTTGAGTTCTTCGAAGGGCTCTTCGCGATTCAGCAGGAGCAGGCGGACCTCGTAGCTGCGGAATGTGGCTACGAGGCGCCCGCCGCCGAAGACGCCGGCGCCTGGTACTGGGAAGGCGAGGCCGCTCTGGCCCATGCCCCCATCTCCATCGACGCCGCGTCGTTTTCGGGCTTTGCCGCGAAGGTCGCCGCCTACATGGCCGAGCACGCGGGTTTTGCCGAGCAGGCAGCCGCGGCGCTCGCTGCGTACGACTGGGAAGCGTTCTGCCAGAAGGCCGACCTTTCCCTGGCGGGACGTGACCCCATGGCGTTCCTGGAGGACTTCCTGGTGCGCATCGACGAGTTCGACGTTCCCGCCGAACTGCCCGCCAATGTGGCGGCGCTCGTCGTTCGCGCTGCGTTGCGTCCCTATCTGCAGGTTGCCCAGGAAGCCGTCATGGCTGCTCTGGGCGACGAGGTGAACCGTCGTGCGGGCGATGCCCCCGTGGCTTGCCCCGTGTGTGGTACGCCCGCCGGTGCCTCCATCGTTCACGATGGTGGCGCGCAGGGTGCCAGCGGCCGCGAGCAGTTCTGCTCGTCGTGCGGCTGCCAGTGGCCCTACGAGCGCATTCGCTGCGGCGTGTGCGGCCAGAAGAACCAGGGTCACCTGCATTACTTCCACATCGAGGGCGATTCGGCCCATCGTCTGCAGAAGTGCGACGATTGCGGCCAGTACGAGCGCGTGGTGTTCCAAAGCGACATCAAGACCGCTCCCTGCATGGATGTGGAAGACGTGGTCATGGCGCGCCTCGATCATGTGGCGCTCGACCCGCGCTTTCGCGTAGAGAAAGAGGCATAGCGTATGCGCATTCTGCATATCACTGCTCAAAAGCCCGATAGCACGGGCAGTGGCGTGTATCTTGCAGAACTCGTTCGCGGGTTCGCTCGCATGGGGGCGGAGCAGGCCGTTGTGGCCGGCATCGCTCCCGGCGAGCGCCCCTCTTTTCCGCAGGGCGTGCTCTTCCGCCCCGTGGTGTTCCAAACCGAAGAGCTTCCGTTCCCCGTGGTGGGTATGAGCGACGTGATGCCGTACGAGGCCACGCGCTACCGCGACCTCACGCCGCTTATGGTCACCCAGTTCAAGGACGCCTTCAACCGGGCGTTCGATGACGTGCTGGAAACCTTCCAGCCCGATTTGGTCATTTGCCACCACCTGTATTTGGTGTGTGCTGTCATGGCGCATCGCGATTGGTCGTGCCCCATTGCGGCCGTGAGCCACAGCACCGACATTCGCCAGATGCGCCAGATTCCGCTCGAGCGCGACTACATCCGCGCGGGCGTGGCGCGCCTCGATCACGTGCTTGCCCTGCACGACGCCCAGGCCAACGACATCGTCGAGGTCTATGGCATTCCGCGTGAGCGCATCACCGTGGTGGGTACGGGCTACAATGCCCAGGTGTTTTCGCCGGGTGACGCCAGGCGCCGCTCCGACGGCACGCTCCGCATTGCCTACGTGGGGAAGATCTGGAGGAAGAAGGGCGTATCGCAGTTGCTCAACGCCCTCAACTGCCTCGATAGGAACTGGCTTTCGGAATCCGACGAATACGACCATGTGGAGGTCCACTTGGTTGGCGGGTATAGCGACAAGGCGGAATACGACCACATCGTCGCGCAATCGCATTCCTGCTCCGCCGAAGTTGTCTTCGAGGGGAAGGTATCGCAGGACCATCTTGTCTCGCTGTATCGTTCGTCCGACGTGTTCGTGCTTCCCTCGTTTTACGAAGGCTTGCCCCTAGTGGTCATCGAAGCGCTCGCTTGCGGTTGCACGGTTGTGGTAACCGATCTTCCGGGCATTCGTCCGTGGCTCCAGGCCTCGCTGCCCGGTGCGCCCGTGCTGTACGTGAAGCCTCCGCGCATGGTGGATGTCGATACGCCGTACGAGGGCGACCTTCCCGAATTCGAATACGATTTGGCGGCCGCTCTGGCCCAGGCGGCGGCAATGCCGCATGCCGCATTCGACACCACGGCCGTGTCATGGGATGGGCTGTGCGCTCGCATCCGTGACGTGTTCGCGTAAATTGACTTTCCCCTGGTCCGCTCTGCTGCAATGCGCTATTATGTGCGCAGTTTCTGCTCAGCAGTGCTTTTACTTTAGGAGCGGCCATGCAGGCCATAGATGCGTCTCACGATATTAACCAGCAGGAAGACCGTGCGTGCACGAACGTGTTCGCCGATGGTTCCCGCACCTCCACATCCACGCTTCTTCAAACCGAAAACGCCGTACGCGTCTTCGTGAATGGCGAACTTACCATGCGCCTCATGTGTTCGGCTGACCATCTGATCGAGCTCGTTTTGGGTCGCATGCGCACGGAGGATATGATCTCCTCGGTCGACGAGGTGGACCAGATCATGGTGTGCGAACACGCAACGCGCGTGCTTGTGTATCTGAAGGACCGCGAGGCCAACGTCAATCACGAGCACGTGGATACCGTTGCCACGTGCTGCACGTTCAACAGCAATCTGAACAGCATGTTCGTGAAGGACGAAGAGCTTGTTCCGCTCGAGCCCATTCCCTGGACGGTCGACCAGGTGTTTGCTCTTTCGCGCAAGTTCGAAGAGGATACGCCCGCGCATCGCGCCACGTATGGCGCTCATAGCTGCTATTTGGCCCAGGGCGAAGAGATTCTTTATTGCTGTGAAGACCTGGGCCGTCATAACGCATTCGACAAGGTGGTTGGCTGCGCCATGCGCGACGGGGTGGACCTTACGAAGTGCGTGGTGTTCACCAGTGGCCGTGTGCCCACCGACATGGTGGCGAAGGCCATTCGTGCGCATATTCCCATGCTTATTTCGAAAGCCGTTCCCACCGACCTTACGGTTGAGATGGCGTGCGCGTACGACCTTACGCTTATTTGCAGCGCTCATTCCGATTCGTTCCGCGTGTTCAACGACCCGTTGGGCGTTGCCTCTGCCGATCGTTCGTAGCGCGGCGTTTCGCGAACGGGGGATGGAGGCCTGTTCGCGTTGCTAGCATGGGGTTTGCCTTTGGCTTGCGTGAACAAACCTCCGTCCCCTGTTCACGCGCCTAGCGCGTTTCCTCGAGCATGTCCATGAGCTCCTGCTTCGAGCTCACGCCGAGCTTGCGGTAGATGTGCGTGGTGTGCGTCTTCACCGTACCCGTGGTTACGAATAGGGCGTCGGCAATGTAGGGCAAGCTGCGTCCGCGCGCCAGATAGCGGTATACCTCCGCTTCGCGCTTCGTGAGCCCGTTTGCTTCGCAAATGCGCGTCATGCGCTCTTCTAGGGCGTCCTTTGCGTTCGCTTCCTCTTGCGCTGGTTCCGCTGCTGGCACAGCGGGGGTGCTTTCGGGGGCTTCGTGTGCGGTTGACGCGAGCGTTTCCGTTTGGGCGATAAGCATGAAGAACAGCAGGAGCATGCTTGCGCCGCAGATGACGGAGAGCGTGGGAATGTCGCCGGGCAGCATTGCGGGCAGCTGCTTTCCCATGAGGTGTCCGCAGAGCACGACGCCTGAAATGAGGGCCTGGCCCACGGCGAATGCCAGCAGGGGAGAAAGCCCCTCTTCCTGGATGCTCTGGGTGATGACGACGTATACGATTACCTGCAGGAAGAACGCTGCGCCATTCGTGAACATGCCGCCTACGCCAAAGGCGCTTTCCCCGAACACCAGTATTCCCATCAGGCCTACCGCGGTGAACGACAGCGTAAGGCGGTAGAGGCTGGGCACGGATAGGGTGTCGTCGGAATAGGCAAGCGGCACAAGTGACATGGTAGCGATGAGCGCGCAGATGATGGTGGCCATGCTGAAGAGCGTGGTGGCAAGCTCGTACGATGTTCCCATGAGGAACGAGCTCACCAGGTTGCCTACGAATGAGGCAGCTATCAGGATGGCGATCTGGCGCCAGGGCAGAAGGCGGGTCTCCCACGCGCCTGCACTTACTTCGCCCGGCATTTTCCCTGCCTGCGTCGTGGTGGGGAAGACGTCGAACGTTTGGGCGTGACGGGCACCCGCATCGATCCTCCAGAGCAGCCAGGACCCTATGGGCAGCAGCACGATGATGATGTCGTCGATGGGCGAGGGGATAAGGGGCACGACCAGGTATTCCAAGTATGCGAGCAGGAATGATATAACCACCAGCGGCCGCGTTCGCTTCGTTCCCAGGCTGAATCGGGCGCCCCATGCGCAGCTGAGCAGGGTAACGCTTATGCCGTCGATGGCGCCGCAGATGATCATGAGCCCCTGCAGGTTGGCGTTAAGCGCAAACGATACGCCCACGGAGGAGGCGCAGGTGGCAAGGGCCGCTGCCAACAGCACACCCCGGTGCACGCGAATCGTTCGCAGGCGCGAGATAACGAGGAGCGTTATGGCGAAGAGGACGACTACGCCTTGCGACGCGAAGAATCCATTCTCGAGGCCTACGTTCGTAGACGAATCGAATTGCGAGGGAAACATGGCGGGGCTGAGGTAGCAGAGAAAGCCCCACGCCCATAGGAAAGAGGACCCCACGCCTACGCGTAACGTCTCTAGCGCGCCTTCCCACTGGGTTGGCGCATGCGTCTCTTTCGATTGCATGTGCTCGAATCCTCCCGCAATGCGATGGCGCTGCCGTGCGACCGTCGCTTTGTCCTTCGCCCATAGTAACGCATTGGCTTTGTCGGGGTTGGACGAACGCGCTGAATTCACCTGCGAGTTTATGGTTTTCTACCCTTTCGGTAGATGCGTCAAGCCCTCCCCGAGGGGCATGATGCGGGCAGTGGGCACGGGGAGGTGCCCAAAGGACAAGGAGGGAAGAATGAACCAAGAGAACAACAACGAGCAGACGGGCGTGAGCCGTCGCGGATTCCTCACGGGCGCTCTGGCAGCGGCTGGCGTAGCCGCCATGGGCATCACGGGATGCTCCAGCCCGAAGGGTGCCAGCGAGAAAGCCGCCGAGACGACGACCACCGCTGCGTCGGGGACCATGCAGACCACCGACCCCAGCAAGGCCGTTTGGCCCGTTGTAGAAGAGATTGAGGTAGGTGCTGCGGGCGAAGGTCAGATTGCCTTCGTTTCCGAGACCATCACCGACTTCGTTGCCGAGCATGACGTTGACGTCGTGGTGTGCGGCCTGGGCCCCGCAGGCGATGCCGCTGCGCTGGCGTGCGCAGAAGCTGGCCTGAACACGGTTGCCGTGGAAAAGCAGTCCAAGGGCAACTATAATTCCGCCACCATCGGCGGCCTGAACACCAAGGTGCATCAGCATTGGGGCATGACGTACGACACCGATGCCTTCCTGGCCGACGCCATGATCGATAGCGCCTTCCAGGGCGACATGACGTTGTATACGCATTGGATCGAGAAGTGCAGCGAGGCGGTGGACTGGTACATCGGGCATTTCGACAACCAGAATCTCGATGACTACAAGCTCACGTTCGCCGCGGGCGATTTCCCCGATTTCCGCGAGCAGTACGATAAGACCTCGCTGTCTCGTTCGTGGAACACATCCATCAACCTGCCGTATCCTGCTGGTGAGCTTGCGGGCATCCTGGCCGGCATCCTGGAGAAGGCGGGCGTCAAGATTCGCTACAACACTCCTGCGTGCCAGCTTGTTCAGGATTCTTCGGGCAAGGTTACGGGCGTTATCGTGAAGAGTAGCGATGGCTACGAGAAGTACAACTGCGCCAAGGGCGTGGTGCTCGCAACGGGCGGTTACGAGTTCAACAAGCAGATGCTCAAGGAGCGCTGCCGTCCGCGTAGCGTGCCCGGTTCCTGGCTCACCGGTGCGTTTGGCAACACGGGCGATGGCCACCAGATGGGCTTGGCCGTTGGTGCGGCGGAAGATGAGTTCCCGCAGGCCATCATGCTCGACCCCGAGCAGCTTATGCCCTACATGCGCGTGAACAAGCTGGGCAAGCGCTTCACGCCCGAGTACGAGCCTTATGGCCACTTGGCCTTGGCCATCCAGGCGCAGCCCGAGGCATATGACTACTACATCGTGGATAGCGCCCTGGCCACGAAGATCGACAAGATCTGGACGCCCAGCTCTTCTTGCTATGGCCCCAAGGAAGTGTGGGTTGCCGCTGCAACGAGCCCCAACGCCGTGCAGGCTGACACCATTGAGGAGCTGGCGAAGAAGATTGACGTGCCGGCAGATGCTCTCGTTGCCACGGTGAAGCGTTGGAACGAAATGGCCGCTGCGGGCAAGGACGAAGACTTCAACTTCCCGGGCGACATGATGATGACGCTCGACACGCCTCCGTACTACGCCACCAAGGAATTCGCCGACGGCCTGTGCACGGCGGGCGGCCTGCTGGTGGATACCGAGTGCCGCGTGCTTGACCACGACCGCAACCCCATCGAGGGTCTCTTCGCCGCGGGCCTCACGTCGGGTGGCATGTTCTACAACACCTATCCGCATAATCTGAACTGCTTCTCGCATACGCGCAACTGCCTGATGGGCTACACCATCGGCCAGGTGCTCGGCGCCTAGTACTTCGCCTTCCATATGCGGCCCGCCCCCTCCCAGGGTCGCATGCCGGGCCCGCTGCCTCCCGCAGCGGGCCTTTTGCGCGCGCGGGGCGTGGGTGAACGGGGGACGGAGGTTTGTTCACGCGATGAGCAGGGGCTTTGCGTGGGCGAAACCGTGAACTATCCTCCGTCCCCTGTTCACCCGTCCCTTGTTCGCGTTCTGCGCGTGCCGTATCATCGTGCCAAACGCCATTCGGAGGTAGGGGAGCGCATGGGTTCACAGGGAAGCAAGATGCGTCGTCCGAGCGTTCGTCGTGCTGCGCCAGGGGTCGATTCTGGTCGCTCTCTGGCCTTGGGCCTTGCGGTGATTGCGGTCCTGCTGGTGCTTGCCGTTGCCGGCATTGTCGTTACGTGCACCCAGCAGCCCAACGACCAGCCTGCGGACGGGGTTGTCACCGATGTTCGCGATGAAAGCGAGCCGCTTGAAGGCGATGATGACGACGATGCTGCCGACGAGGACATCGTCTCCCAGTACCTCTTCGCACAAGGCCTCGACGCCACGCATGTTGCGGCCATCATGGGCAATATTCGCCAGGAAAGCGGTTTCGAGCCCAATGCATGCGATGGGAAATACTATGGCCTGTTCATGCTAAGCGGCGATCGCTTTGAATTCCTGTACGCGTATGCGCAGGCCAAGGGCACAGCATGGAGTGACACGCGTACGCAGATCGAATTTGCCTACGGCGAGTTGTCGGGCGGCGGGGAGGCGGCCGATTACGCTGCCGCCTTGGATATGTACCTTGCGGGGTATGGCACGGCGCTCGATGCTTTCAAAGCGTACGAGAGCGTAGACGACGCGACCGAGTACTTCGCCCTTGCCTACGAACGCTGCGTAGGGGGCAGCGACTATAGCGCCATCGCCAGCGAGCTGACCAGCGGCAAGTACACATCTCTTCAGCAGCTTTCCAAGCGTCAGTTGTTCGCGGCGAGCTATTACGAGGGCTTTACTCAGAGTGAATAACGCCCAGCGTGGGGCGGGCATACGCTGGGGCGCATAAAGTAAGGCGCCCAGCCGAGGAACGCCGGGCGCCTAGGGGGTTTATTCTGTTGTGCGCGCTGCTAGAGCAAGTGCTGCATCATGGCTGCCTGCACGTTTACGCTGCGCATGCGTGCGAAGGGGCGCATGGGGCCCGTGCCCTGTATACGCGGAATGGGACCCGTCTGGGCCATATCTGGCTGCTTCGCATTCATGCTGCGATACCCACCCTCGCTTGAGAGATATGGGCACAACGGCTCTTGTTTTAGATTTCCCTTACCCGCAAACACTCGTTTGGACGATAGGAACATGGGAGCCCCTCTCCACGCTGCCAACCCCAACTACCGTGCCTATGCCAGCTTGGATTGCTGCTGTTCCTGTTCCATGGCATTGAGTTGATCGATGTAGTCGATCACTTGGGTTCCCAGCGGGGTTACGACGTAGCCGCTTCGTGCGCGGTACTTCTGAATGCACCCAACCGCAACCAATGCCTGCATGAGTGGGTTCAGCTTTCCTTTGCTGACGTGGAAGAGTTCGGCAATCTCTTCCTGGCTCTCGCGGACTCGCTCACCATCCACCGTACCTACCTGTAGTTTGCTCAAGAGCTGAAGCAGGCGATAGGTGTCTGACGTGAGCAAGCCCACGAGGGTGTGTGTTGCGTTTAAGTGCTGCATTTGATTCAGATTATAGTCATTAGTGCAAAAAAGTAAACTCATAAAGTACAGAAAAATAGACCAAAGCGAATAGAAGACGTTGCCGACCCGAGAAAAATAAGGCGGTATATAGGTCATGTGTTAGAGGTTGGCTAGGTTTATCGGCAACGGGAACGTAACAGCGCGTCGGCCAGCCAGGGCGGGGACTGCATCAACTGGATTACGGTATCGTGGGCTTTTGCGACTGCTTGGGCGCGTGGGCATGCGGGCTTCTATAATGGCAAGGCATAGCGATTCGCCCCGTATGCGGGCTTGAAAGGATTACGTGCATGGATGTCTTGCTGATGATTCTGTATTGCGCGATTGTGCTTGGCATTCTCGTCGTGATACATGAGGGCGGCCATTTTCTGGCTGCGCGCGCATTTGGAGTGCGCGTCACCGAGTTCATGGTTGGTCTGCCTGGTCCGCGCGTGGGCTTCATGTTCAAGGGCACGCGCTTTGGCGTGACGGCTGTGCCCCTGGGTGGTTACGCTCGCGTTTGCGGTATGGAAGCGGGCGAAGAAAGCCCGCATTTGGCGGGCACGTTGGCCTTCGTGCGCGAGCGCGGCGTTGTGAAGATGGAAGATGTTGCCCAAGAGCTGGGCATTTCCGACGACGAGGCGTATCACGCGCTCGACGAGCTTTCGGAATGGGGAACCATCGCGGGCCCGCATGGGCGCGACAAGTACAACACGTATCGCACGTTGTCGTCGAAAGCGGCGTGCGATGGCGGCTCGTACAAGGAAGGCGATCCTCGTCCGCCGCTTAGCGACGTGGAAGCGTTCCTGAACGAGGAACGCAGCAAGCAGTATCGTTCCCTGCCGTTTTGGAAGCGCTGCGTCATTCTGCTGGCCGGTCCGGGTGTGAACTTGTTGTTTGCCCTGCTCGTATTCGTGATCGTTTATTCGTTCGTGGGCGTTGACGCCACGAATTCCGCGGGCGAGACCGTGCATATCCAGGTAGATCCACTGCGTGCCATCATGGCGGGGCTCAGCTACATCGGCATGGTCATCATGGCCGTTGGGCAGCTATTCAATCCCGTAACGGCCGCTCAGACGGTTTCCGATTCCACGAGCGTCGTGGGTATCGCGGTGCTCTCGAAGAGCGCGGCCGAAGCCGGCCTTATTTCGTTCTCCATGTTTACGGCAATGATTTCCGTATCGTTGGGAATCATGAACATGCTGCCCATTCCGCCTTTGGACGGCGGTCGCTTCGTGGTGGAAATCTACCAGCGCATTCGACGTCGCAACGTGGGACAAACTGCCATCAATCGGTTGAGCATGGTGGGCATGGCCCTGTTCATGCTGCTGTTCGTGGTCATGCTCAATCAGGACATTCAACGGTTCATTTTCGGGAATTGGGGGTAATCGGTGAAACCTTGTCAGCAAACGCGTCGGGTTATGGTTGGGTCGGTGCCCGTGGGCGGGGGCGCTCCGTGTGCCGTGCAGTCCATGGCGTGCATGCCCGCCGACGACGTGCAGGCCAATCTTAGCCAGATTCAGCGTCTGGCCGATGCGGGCTGCGAAATCGTGCGCGTTGCCATTCCGCGACGCAATTGTCTCGACGCGTTCCAGCGTATCTGCGAGGAGTCCCCGTTGCCCGTGGTGGCCGACGTTCATTTCGATGCGCAGATTGCCATCGAAGCGGCTCGTAGGGGAGCGGCGAAGCTGCGCATCAACCCCGGTAACATCGGTGGCCTTGCCAAGACCGATGCCGTCATCGATGCCGCAGGCGAAGCGGGCATTCCCATTCGCGTGGGCGTGAATGCCGGCTCGCTCGACGATGCCCTTGCCGAGCGTGACGACCTTACGCTGCCCGAAAAGCTCGTGGAGAGCGCCGCGGGGTACGTGGAGTACTTCGAGGGCAGGGGCTTTACCGACTTGGTGGTTTCGGCGAAGGCCAGCGACGTTCCCACTACGGTGGCGGCGTACCGTCTGCTTTCTCGCCGCCTGCCCCAGGTTCCGCTGCATATTGGCGTCACCGAAGCGGGCACGCTTTTCCAGGGTTTGGTGAAATCCGCTTCTGGCCTGGGCATTCTTTTGGAAGAGGGCATTGGCGACACCATGCGCATTTCCCTTACCGACGACCCGGTGCAGGAAATCCATGCCTGCTGGTCGTTGCTCTCGGCGCTGGGCTTGCGTCGTCGCAGCCCCGAATTGGTAAGCTGCCCCACGTGTGGCCGCTGCCAGGTGGACCTCATCGGTTTGGCCAAGGAAGTCGACGAGCGCCTGCGCAATGTGGCGAACCCCATCAAGGTGGCTGTTATGGGCTGCGTGGTGAATGGCCCCGGCGAGGCGGCCGATGCCGATATCGGCGTGGCATGCGGGGCAGGGCAGGGCGTCATCTTCAAGGGCGGAAGCACCTTGCGCAAAGTTCCCGAAGACCAGATCGTCGAGGCGCTCATGGCCGAAATTGCCAAGCTTCCTCAGAAGTAGACGCTTGCCGGGCTCTCACGTTCGCTCATTCGTTGAAAATGCTAGGCGCGCCGTGTGTTTGCGCTAATATAGGCGCGTTGTAGACAGATAGGATTCCAGATGACTCAGATTATGCGCATGAGCGCGCTGTATGCGCCCACGCTTAAAGAAGTTCCCAACGATGCCGACATCGTCAGCCACCAGCTGCTGCTTCGTGCTGGCATGATGCGCAAGAGCGCAACGGGCCTCTATAGCTTCCTGCCGCTGGGCTGGCGCGTCATCAAGAAGATCGAGAACATCGTGCGCCAGGAAATGGACGCCATCGATGCTCAGGAAATCATGATGCCCGAACTGCAGCCTTCCGAGCTGTGGCATGAGAGCGGCCGCTGGGACGACTACGGCCCCGAACTCATGCGCATGGAAGACCGCCACGGCCATGGCCTGTGCCTGGGCCCCACGCACGAGGAGCTCATTACCGACCTGGTGCGCAACGAGCTGAAGTCCTATAAGCAGCTTCCCCTTACGCTGTACCAGATCCAGTCGAAGTTCCGCGACGAGATTCGCCCGCGCTTCGGCCTCATGCGTAGCCGCGAGTTCATCATGAAGGATGCGTACAGCTTCCATGCAAGCCAGGAATCGCTGCAGCAGACGTACGACGACATGAGCGATGCCTACGCCCGCATCTGCGAGCGCCTGGGCCTGGACTTCCGTCCCGTGCAGGCCGACTCGGGCCAGATTGGCGGCAGCGTGACGTGCGAATATCACGCGCTGGCCGACGCTGGCGAAGCCGAGCTTGCCAGCTGCACGTGCGGTTGGGCGGCGAACAGTGAAGTTGCCGCTTGCCTGCCGCATCCCACGGAGTACGCGGAAACCGAACTGAAGAAGATCGAAACGCCGGGCGTGCATACCATTGCCGAACTCGCTGCGTTCCTGAACTGCCCCGAAAGCTCCACCGTGAAGGCCATGGTGGGCAAGGACGCCGAGGGCAACCCCATCGCGCTGTTCGTGCCGGGCGACCATGAGCTGAACGAGCTCAAGGCCGAACGCGTCATCGACGGCTTCGCGCTCATGTCCGACGAGGAGCTCGAGGCAGCTGGTCTGCCCAAGGGTTCCATCGGCTGCGTGGGCCTGCCTGCGGGCGTGCGCATCGTTGCCGATAGCAGCCTGCAGGGCATTGCCCATTGGGTGGTTGGTGCCAACGAAGACGGCTTCCACTATGTGGGTGCCGAGCAGGGTCGCGATTTCACCGTGGACGTATGGGCTGACCTGTGCACGGTGCGCGAGGGCGATACCTGCCCCGAGTGCGGTAAGCCGGTGAGCATGTGCCGCGGCATCGAAGTGGGCCAGGTGTTCCAGCTGGGCACGAAGTACAGCCAGAACATGGGTGCCACCTACCTCGACGAAAACGGCAAGGAACAGCCGTTCATCATGGGCTGCTATGGCGTGGGCGTTTCCCGCTGCATGGCCGCCATCGTGGAACAGCATAGCGACGAGTACGGTATTGCCTGGCCTGCAAGCGTTGCTCCTGCGCACGTATGCGTGCTGCCTTTGGTGGTAGGCGACGACGTGGTGCAGCCGGTGGCCGAGCGCGTGGCGCGCGAGTTGGCCGAGCTGGGCGTGGAAGTGGTTCTGGACGACCGCAAGGAACGCCCTGGCGTGAAGTTCGCCGAAGCCGACCTCATGGGCTGGCCGCTGCAGATCGTGGTGGGCAAGCGTGGCGTAGCCAACCAGGAACTGGAGTTGAAGGTTCGCTCCACGGGCGAGAAGTCCACCATCTCCTTCGACGAGTACGCCGAGGCCCTGGCGTTCGCCAAGCGCGCCAGCAAGCCCATTGCGTCCTTCCTCGAGCAGGCTGCCAATGTAAGGATGGAAGCGGCCGTTACCACGGTTCGCTCCCGTACGAAGTAGATGACGTTTTCCAGCTTGGGCGCTGCCTACGGCGCATATAAGGATTCCCAGGAACACCCCGCCCCCGAGCTTTTGGCCCCGGCGGGCGGGTGGGAGCAGCTTGCCTACGCCATTCGCTTCGGCGCCGATGCCGTGTACTTGGCTACCGACAAGTTCGGGCTGCGCAAGCGTGCAACAAACTTCAGCCTGGAGGATTTGCCGCAGGTCGTGGGGTATGCCCACGACCATGGCGTGCATGTGCACGTTACGGTGAACGCCCAGATGCATCGCGCCGACTTCGATGATCTGCCCCGCTATTTGCAGGCTATTGACGAAGCGGGCGCCGATGCGGTGCTGGTAAGCGATTTGGGCGCGCTGCGCATGGCGCGCCAGTACGCTCCGCACGTGCAGATTCACGTGAGCACTCAGGCAAGCGTCTCGAATGCCCAGTCGGCCCTGGTGTGGCACGAGCTGGGCGCGTCGCGCATCGTGTGCGCTCGCGAGATGAGCCTAGCCGACATCGCCGCCATGCGCGAGGAGCTTCCGCGTGAGCTTGAGCTGGAAGTGTTCGTGCATGGTGCCATGTGCATGGCCATTTCTGGTCGATGCCTCATTAGCGATTACCTTACCGGTCGCAGCGCCACCGATGGCAATTGCACGCAGCCCTGCCGCTGGAAGTATTCCCTGGTGGAGGAAAAGCGCCCGGGTGAGTTCTTCCCCGTGGAGGAAGACGAGCGTGGCAGCTACATGCTGAACGCCAAGGACATGAACATGCTTGCCCATCTGGACGAGCTGCGTCGCATCGGGGTCGATTCGGTGAAGATCGAGGGTCGCAACAAGCGCGCCTTCTATGTTGCCACGGTGGTCAACGCGTATCGTCAGGTGCTCGATGGCGCCGACCCAGCCGCATTCGCGGGCGAGCTGGAAACCGTATCGCACCGCCCCTATGGTACGGGCTTCTACTTTGGCCCCGCGCATCAGACGCCCGAGAGTGATGCGTACATCCGTCCGTACGATTGGGCGTTCGATGTGCTTGAATGCGAGCCCAAGGGTGATGTTTGGCGCGTGGTGGGCCTGTGCCGCAACCGCTTCTGGGAGGGCAGCGAGCTCGAGGTGCTTGCCCCGCACGAGCCGGTGCGCACGTGCCTAGCACTGAACGTGTGCCATATGCCCTATGAAGAGGTTACCATCGACGAGCGTGAACGGCCGCAGTGGCAGCCGACTTCTCCGCAGCCGCTTGAGATGCCCGTGAACTGCGCGAATCGCACCATGGAGCTTTACGCGTTCGATATTCCGTTCCCCGTGGAGCGTCATACCATCTTCCGCATTCAGCGGGCAAGTCGCACCACCAAGTAGCTTCTGCGCAACTACTCGCTCCATTTGCTGCCTGCCTTGCTGCATGTCGCAAATGAATGCACTCAATTGCGGTATCATTTCCCCTATATCCATCTAGGGAGAAAGGGATGCTGTATGGGAAAGCGTGCCGAGGAAGCGTTGGATATTGCCACGATTGACGACCTGAAGACGTACCTTCGTGTGAGTCACGCGGCGTATATGCAGGTTGGGGTGTATACGTACTACCTCACCGATGTCAATTCGCACGCATGGCGCGTGCAAGACACCAACGAGCTGAACGAGAAGGCGCATTACGTCGATTGCTCCGATTTGGTTCCCACGATTGATGAGTTCCTGCACGTTCCCTTTACGGAAGAAGGCGAAAGCATCGAGGATCTGTTTGCCGATGCCACGTTCTTCGCGAGCGAAGGCTCGGTCAAGGATTTCGACTAGCGGCCACCTGCCAGGCCGGGGCGCGCGTGCGCCCCGGCTTTTCTATTTTCGGTTCGCGCGCTGTTCACGGGCAAGATGGCTGCCGAGCATATTGCGGGTAAGAGCGCGTAGTAGCCAGGTAGGGCGAATGCCACTTCGGTAGTGTCCCTCCCACGCTGCCGTATGCGCATGAAAGATGGGCCGGACGGTTTCGACCGCCCGGCCCATCGCATTGTTTGGGGTGGGGAAGAATGCTATTCCGCAGATGCGGGCTGCATGTTCTTCTTGAATTCGTCCCAGGTGGCGACCTTGGTTTTCTTGATGTCCTTCAGCGCGGCGTCCCAGCGCTTGGCATTTTCCGCGGCGGGAAGCGTGGCCTTGAACGCGTGCGTCATGAGCGGCTTTTCAGGTTTGCGCAGGCCTGGGATAACCACGAGCAAGGGGATCATGGGATACTCCTTGCGGCTGCAGTATGCGCAGAGGACGAAGAGGTCTTCGTTGTTGGCGCGTTTCCAGCTTGCATCGCCGAGGAGCTTCGCGAGTTCGTTTTCCTCGATGATCATGTCGTGCGCGGCTTCGCCCTTGTGCTCGCGCGCCCAATCGATGAGTGTGTTTGCAATCAGTTTCTGGCGGTCTGTCAGTGTTTCCATGAAAGCCCCTTTCGATTGATGCTTCCATGATAGCGCAACCATTGCTCAACGACGCGTAGGTTGCTGCGGACGTAGTGCTATAGTTGCCCTCGAAAATCGATTTAGCTAGGAGGCATAATGCTTCAACCCAACGATGAGCTGCACGGCTTTCGCGTCGAGCGTACAGAATCGCTTGCCGAAATCGATGGCGACGCCATTGTCATGCGACATGCGAAAAGCGGCGCTCGGCTGCTGTACTTGAAGAACGAAGACACGAACAAGGCGTTCTCCATAGCGTTTGGCACGTCGCCCGTCGACGACACGGGCGTGTTCCACATTCTGGAGCATTCCGTGCTTTGCGGTTCCGATCGCTTCCCCGTGAAAGAGCCGTTTGTGAACCTGCTGCGCACGAGCATGCAGACGTTCCTGAACGCGCTTACGTTCCCCGACAAGACGATGTACCCCGTGGCTAGCACGAACGAGCAGGACCTGCTCAACCTCATGGACGTGTACCTGGATGCAGTACTGCATCCGGCCATCTATTCCGACAAGGCTATCTTCGAGCAGGAAGGCTGGCATTACGAGCTGGAGCCGCGCGAGGATGGCACCGAGCGCCTGTCGTACAACGGCGTGGTGTTCAACGAGATGAAGGGTGCCCTTTCCGACCCGGAAAGCGTGCTGTATCACGCTGTCAACCGGGCGCTCTTCCCGGGCACGTGCTATGAGTTCGAAAGCGGCGGCACGCCTCGTGCCATCCCCCAGCTTACGTACGATCAGTTCCTGGATACGCATGCGCGTCACTATCGCCTGGATAACTCGTACATCGTGCTGTACGGCAATGTCGACGTCGATCGTATGCTGGGCTTTTTGGACGAGCGCTATCTGAGCTGCTGCGAACCGCGTACGCAAGAGGCGCCCAATCCGCGGGGCCATGCCGATTCGCGAGTTTCTCTCGACAACGTGGTGAAGATGACGACGTCGCCCGATAACGCCTGCGTGGGTCTTGCCTACGTGGTGGGGGAGTCGCATGATTTCGAGCGCGTGCTGGCGTGCGACATCCTGCTGGACGCCCTGATGGGTGGCAACGAATCGCCCATCAAGCGTGCGGTGCTCGACGCTGGCCTGGGCGGCGACGCTACGGGCTATCTGCTGGACGCCCAGGCGCAACCAGGTGCCATGTTCGTCCTGCGCAATGCGAAGCCTCAGGTGGCGCAGAAGTTCATGGAGGTTATCGAGACCGAGGCGAAGCGCCTGGTAGAAGAGGGCATTCCGCGCGATGTGCTGCAGGCTTCTCTTGCCCAGATGGCGTTTTCCCTGCGCGAGCGCGATCGCGGCATGGCCGATGGCGTGGCGCTTGCCATGAGCGCGCTTTCCGGCTGGCTGTACAGCGATGACGATGTAACGACGTACCTGCATTACGAAGAGCCGTTGGCGCATATGCGCGAGGGGCTGAAGGGTCGTTATTTCGAAGACCTGCTGGAAAGCCTGGTGCTGCGCAGCGACCACAAGGCGCTCGTGGATTTGCAGGCTACGTCCGAAGAGGGTGCTGCTGCCGAGGAAGCCAAGGAGCTTGCCGAGCGCGAGCAGGCTATGGGCGAGCAAGACCGAGCACAGGTGCATGCCGACGTCGAAGCGCTGCGTGCTCGTCAGGAGGCTCCCGATTCCCCCGAGGCGCTCTCCACGCTGCCGCAGTTGCACGTGAGCGACATTGGGCCCGCGGTTCCCGATCCGGAAACGGTGCGGTGCGACGACCTACCGCTGCCGTATCTGTATCACGACATTCCCACGCGCGGCATCAACTATCTGTACGCCTATTTCGGCATGAATGGCCTTACCTGGGAAGACATTCCTTACGCTGAGGTCATGGCGCAGCTGCTAGGCGTGCTGGGTACCGATACGCGCTCCGCCGCTCAGGTGGACGTGTGGACGCGCGAGCATTTGGGCGCACTGCGCTTCTTCGCGGAAGTGCACGTGAACAGCAAGGATCCCGAGGACATCACGCCGCGGTTCGTCGTTTCCGCAAGCGCCCTTTCAGAAGAGCTCGATTCCCTTGCATCCATTCCGCGCGAAGTATGGGAGCACACCGACTTCAACGATAAGACGCGCGTGCGCGACGCGCTCGTGCAGAAGCGCATTGACATGGAGCAGGCGTTCATGGGCATGGGCCACACAAAGGCCGCCTCGCGCATTTCCTCGTACCTGTATACGTCGGGCGTGCTCGACGAGCAGCTTCATGGCGTCGACTTCTACCTGTTCCTGAAGGATTTGCTCGAGCATTTCGATGAGCGCTTCGAAGAGTTGGTGGCTCGCCTGAATGACGTGCGTGAGCGCGTGTTCACGCAGGCAAATTGCACGATAAGCTTTACGGGCACGCCGCAGGAGCTTGGGGCGTTTGTCAGCGCCGCGGGAACGCTTGGCCTGCCGGAAGGTTCGCGGGAATCCGTGCTGCAGATCCCCGCGCCCCAGGTGCGCCGCGAGGCGTTTATCACGCCAGGCGATGTGGTGTATGTGGGCAAGGGTGCCAATCTCCGCGATGTCGCCCCGTATGGCGGCGCGTGGTCGGTGCTTTCGAATGCGCTTTCGTTCGACTACCTGTGGAACGAAGTGCGCGTGAAGGGTGGCGCTTATGGCTGCGGGTTCCGCCGCATGCCCATTGGCTATGCCCGATTCCATTCGTTCCGCGACCCGCGAATCGATGAGACGCTCGAGCGCTACGATGCGGCTGCCGATTGGCTTGCCGAATTTGATCCGTCCGACGACGAGATGGAGGGCTACATTGTGAGCACCGTTGCGGCACACGATGCGCCTACGAAGCCGCGCATGGTGGCACGTCGTGGCGACGCGTGCGTGTTTGCCCATCGCGCCCCCGACTTCCGCGAGCAGATGCGCGCGGAAAAGCTTGCCGTTACGCCCGAGGTGCTTCGCGGCTATGCCGACGCGTTGCGCGTGTTGGCGGACTCATCCGCCATCTGCGTTTTTGGCAGTGCCGATATTATCGACAAGGCGAAGACGAAGTTCGATCAGCGCATCGAGCTCATGTAGGGGAGTGGGCTATAGCCCGTTAGATGGTCTCGTATGGAGGACCCCAACCGGATGGTTCCGGTTGGGGTCCTTGGCGTTGGCGGCTTACTGGGCGGATTCTGCCTTCTTTGCGGCGTTCCACAGGTCGTTGAGCGCTTGCGTGTCGTAGTCGTCGATGCGCTTGCCGCTGGCATGGGCCGTGGCTTCCATGTGCTCCCAGCGGCGCTGGAACTTGTCGCAGGTGCGTCGCAGACACGTTTCGGCGTCGAGGTGCTCGCGACGTGCCACGTTTACCAGCGCGAATAGGATGTCTCCGAATTCGAGTTCCGCTTCGGCCGAACGTGGTTCGGCTGCCTTGAACTCGGCGATTTCCTCTTCGACCTTTGCCCAGACGTCTTCGGTGGATTCCCATTCGAAGCCCACGCTCACCGTCTTGCGCGATACCTCTTGGGCGCGCATGAGGGCAGGTTGCTCGCGCGAGGCGTCTTCCAGGAGTCCGCGAGGTGCGTTCGGGTCCAAGCCAGCGGCGCGGAGCTTTTCGGCGCGTGCCGCATCCTTCAGCTTGCGTTCGTGACCCTTGATGACATCCCAGAGGTCCACGACTTCGTCTGCCGTTTGCGCGGAGGCCACTTCCTCTTCGCTGAGCCCGGCGGCTTCCATGGCCGCCTGCGCGCCGAAGACGTGGGGGTGACGGCGGACGATCTTCTCGTTCACGTCGTGCGCCACGTCGTCGATGGTGAACTCGCCTGCGTCTGCGGCTATCTGCGCTTGCAAGACGACTTCGAGTAGCACGTCGCCCAGTTCCTCGCGCATGTGGTCGGCGTCGCCCTCATCGATGGCCGAGACGGCTTCGTAGGCTTCTTCGATCATGTTCTTTGCGGTGCTCTGATGCGTTTGCTTCAGGTCCCAAGGGCAGCCGCCGTTGGGATTGCGCAGCGTGGCGATGGTTTCCACGAATGCATTGAACTCGGGGTGGTTTGCTGCGGTAGCGGGGTTGGGGACGGGTTGGGGCGTGCGAGTTGCTTCTTCGGACATGGAGCCTCCTTAGGCGAATTTCATGCCTTGTATGATACGCGAGTTCGGAGTTGTGAAGCCTGCTCAGTGTGCGATGCGGCGACTTGTGAAGAAATTACAAACGACGCTTGACCGATTTTTTGGGTCTGTTAATATAAGCAACGCTTCACGGGGCATTAGCTCAGCTGGGAGAGCGCATGGCTGGCAGCCATGAGGTCAGGGGTTCGATCCCCCTATGCTCCACCAAATTGCCAACAGGTCCAGAAATGGGCCTGTTTTTTTATTCCCTCAGGTCCGTGTCGGACGTGCATAGGGGGATCGAACCCCGAGAGGGCGAAAGCCGTTAAGCGTTCGCCCCAGTGGGGCGAACGTAGGCTTTCGGGCGGAGCGCGTAAGCGCGAAGCCGGAATGCTGCGCCGCAGGCGCAGCATGCGCGTCCCCCTATGCTCCACCAAACACTCAAAGGGACCCATTTCATGGGTCCCTTTTCGTTATTCCGCACAGTGCACCCCACCTAGCCCCTTGCGCTCGGCCTTACGTAGCGTCAGTACGCTACGGCCTCGCGGCGGGGCTATCTGGGGCACCCTGAGCGGAATTCTCCAGCGCATAGGGGGATCGAACCCCGAGAGGGGTGCACAGCCCAGTGGGCTGTGCACAAAGGAGCGCGAAGCGCGACGTCCGCAGACGCAAGCGAAGCGCCGCGGCTGCCGCGTCCCCCTATGCTCCACCAAACACTCAAAGGGACCCATTTTGAACTGCGGGCTAGTATCCGTACGAGAGGAGCTGCCATCCGCCGTCGCTCGTGCGGGCAAGCCACCACTGGTAGTCGGTGTACTCCGTGTCTAGGTTCCAGGCGGTTGGTTCGGTGCTGCTCGTGGGGGAGTGGAAGTCGGAAACGAGTTCGCAGACCTGCGTGTAGTTCTTGCCCTCGTCCAGGCTGTTCAGCCAGGCAAGATTCTCGGGCGTGTTGCATGCGTCGCCGGCGTAGCGCAGGGAATGTAGCTCGCAGCCCGCGAACGTGGCGAATTCGCATTTGGCCTGAACGGCAGCCTCTTCAAGCTCCTCGCGAGTGTAGAGGCTGGAATTGCCGAAGTCGTAGGACACTTCGGGAGCTACCTTGCCGGCCTTGTATTCCTCGAAGGTGATGCCCTGTTCCGTGATTTCCTTCGCGATGGCCGGATCGTCTACGTAACGGATGTGCCAGGGCTCGTAGCCGTAGCCCGTGATGTGCTCGTCGCCTTCCAGGTAGCGCAGGATGAAGCCGTGCTCGGCGAGTTTGGCGTGTATCTTCTGCCAGATTTCGGGATACTGCACCATGTCCTCGTTCTCAGTGACGTCCTGGCCGTCGACGATCAGGTACAGGTCGAGCGCGAGGCCGGTGTGATGCTCGGAGTATCCCGGCGTGGCCACGGTCTTCTTCGCGTAGTCGGCGCCGTACTTTTCGGTGAAGTCGGCCATGATGCGTTCCTGCTCGGCCACGCTACGTCGTGCCGAATCAAGGTCAACGTGCACGTCTTCCTTCTCAAGGTCTGCCTTCAGCTCCAGGTAGGCGTCGTAGGCCTTCTTCTCGACTTCGACGTCGTCGCCTACCGTATTGGTGAAGTGCACGGTTTCGAGGGCGTCTTCCCAGCCGTCCGGCAGGGCGTTGAGCTTGTTCACCAGGGCGAGGTAGTCGATTCCCTGGGATTGTTGGGTGGTGCTCGATGCGGTTGACGAGGGTTGTGTCGACTGAGGGGAGCTCGACGTCGAGGTGGCATTGCCTCCGCATCCGGCGAGCATCGCGCACACCGCAACGCAGAGTATTGCAATCGCTAGCTTTGGCTTCATGGCTGGCCCTCCTGTTTCGCTTGTTCGGAAAGCCGGCAGGGGCTTGCTGGTTCCGCCTGCCTTGCCCCTGCGGCCCTCGCGTGTTCCCCTATGCCTTATCGCCCCAGATAACAATGCGTTCCTCTGGCGCTAGGTACATGCCATCGCCCTCGGTAACACCAAGCCGTTCATACGTTGCGTCGAGCATTTGGAGGCTCACGTTGACGCGCAGGGCGCTAAGCGGATGGGTATCGAGAACCGATTGCTGCATTGCTCTTGGCGAGAGAACGCTTGCCCACATGTTCGAAACGGTTGAGAAGTATTCGTCGTAGTTGAACCCCTCGGTTTTCGAGGCGAGCTCGAGGCATGCCTGCACGCCGCATAGGTCGGCGGTCGCTTCTGCGGCAACCATGTCGCCGGATACCATCTGGCCGGGTGCGACTTCGATTTGCGAGTAGCGCAGGGCGAGCGTCGAGGATTTCAGCACGAATTTGTCGATGTCGCCTTCGGTGTAGACGGGGCTGGGCGTTCCGTATGCGTCAAGCTGCGAGCCCATGTAGTCGAAGCCGTGGCTGATTTCGTGCGCGATGGTCCAGCCGGCGGTGCCTATCAGCTCGCTTTCGGTCATGTCGTCGGAATAGATGAGGCTCGTTATGAAGCCGGGCATGATGTTGATGGAATTGCTCATCGAGTCGTAGAACGCGTTATTCGTGGTGGGGCTTATGGCATACCACGGCGAGGCCGCAATGGCGGGCTGCCCGATGAGCTTGTTGTCGTATGCTTCACGATAGCGCTTGCACTTCAGGTAGTTGGAGAAGAGCGTTCCGCCCTGATCGGTGGGGGTGAGGTTCAGACCGCTGTAATCGTAGTATCCGCCCGTGGGTTCCAGCACGTTCAGGGTCATGTTGTCGAGTTTCTCAATGACGCGTTGCTTGGATTCCTCGCTCATCCACGAGGTGCTGTTGGCGAGGTCCTTGTATTCGTTCACGAGGTTTTGCGCAAGATTGCCGAGGCGGGTTTTCGCCTGGGCACTCAACGCATTCTCGACGTATGCCTCGGCGGCGACGTTGGCAAGCGTGTCGATGCTCGTGCATGCGTTGTAGGCGAAGGTGTCGGCATCGGGTGCGGTTGCTCCGTACTGCGCGAGCACTTCGTTCATGGTGCTTGGGTCGCGATAGGGACGTGTTTCCTTGAGGATCGCTCCCTTGGCCACCGTCTTGATGGCGTCGAGGTTGTCGGCAGTCCACATGCCATCGAAGGCCGTGAGCCACTTCTTCGTGACGACGTACGTTTCGGAGCCGCCTTTGCCCATCTTGTCGATGACGGCGCGCATGGGGAAGTTTTGCGAAAGGGCGCACAATTCGTCGAGCGTGCAATAGCTATCGCGTGCTGCGTCCGCCATTGCACCGTAATCGGCCATGACGTACGTGCTGGGGCTGTCGACGTACTTGCCGTGGGCCTTTTCGAAGGCGACGATCGTCGAAGCTGCCGTTCCCGCGTTCTGTTGTTCCATTCCCGTGCTCATGAAGTCGATTGTGGGGTATATGGCAAGCGTTTGCATGGCGCTATCCAGGCTTTGCTGGGTCTGCTGGTCGTCGGATTCCTGGTAGTACGTGCCGCCATCGGTGAGGACGTCGCATAGAACGAGGTTCGGGTTGATAGCGACGATGTTCGTGGTGCGCGTGTCATTGGTGGAAATGTTTGCCTGGATGAACGGGTCGAAGGGGAAGTCGCTGCTCGTGATGAGCTCGTTCATTTCGTCGATTGAGGTAACGGCATCGATGCGATCGAGATAGGGCTGGATTTCCGAGATTCCCGCAGCCTGCAGCGCTTCCGTGTCGGCTGCTTGGTTGTAGAGGATGCGCAGCTGCTCGATGTCGTGGCCGGTTGCGGATTCGTTCTTGACCAGGGAGGTGATTGCGGTTTGCAATTCGCCCGCGTGGTCCGTTATTGCCGAGCTGGGGTTTTCCTGGTGGCTCGAGAGGTAATCGTAGGCGTAGTGTGCATACACGTCGTCTTTCGCGCTGGGCTGCTCGCTTGGCAGGTTGCCCTGCAGGTTCGTAGTGATCCAGGGCTTTCCCGCAAGGTTGCTCGAGGCGGTGGATGACGTATCGGTGCTTGTGCTTGTTGAGGTGGTGGTGCCGTTGCATGCTGCGAGCGTCGTGGCCATTGCCAAGGCGAGCGCCAATGCGGTTATCTTCTCGAGTAGTTTCATGGTTCCCTCCTTGCCGTTGTCTGACGGCGTGCTGCCTGTTCGGCGAGCAGCGATTCCGCTCCCTGTTGCGGATGCGTAAATGGTATCATCGCAGACCTATTTCACGGAAGGCGGCGCGGCAAGCGTTGCGTATGCGTTGATGGGCTTATAATGCGAGCATGACTGATGAAAGCAACAGAGCTCGTATGAGCGGTATTCCTGAAGGCACCATGTACGATCTTCTGCGAGGCAGGGGAGGCTCTGGTGCTGGCGGCAGCGGCGGTGGCGGTTGCGGCGGCTGCTTGATACGAGCCATGTTGATCATTTTGACCCTGTCCGGATTTGTTTTCGTCGTTGCTATGGTCGTGCTCTTCGTGATCATGGTTGGCGGGGTGCTTTTTCGTTAGCGATATTCGAATCGCTGCGTTTGCAAGCGGACGTCGGGGTCGTAGGGGCATGTCGGCGTCCGCCTGTCGTTTCTGTGCGCATGTCAGCGCTCGCTTTTATTGGCAAGCCCGTATTGCCTTCCGGAAACGAGAATGGACGCGGGAGCTTACGTCTCCGCGTCCATTCTTCGTTTGAGCTATTCCCTCATGGGGCGTGTGCTTCTATGTCCTTTCCGCGATCACGCCCCGTTGAGTCTCATGCCCTCTTCAAGGGGCTACTTACAGGCCGTACCAGGCAGTGCCCTCGTCGTGCCAGCCCAGCTTCACGAGGTTCTTGTGCTCCTCGAGGCTGGTGGTGTAGTTGTGCGAGCCCGACTGGGCGTTGGGGTTGTACTCGCGGTAGAGCTTGACGGTCTTGGCGTCGTCGGAGTACCAGCCGATGCCCTCGTACTTCCAGCCGAGCGAGACCAGCCAGTCGCGCTCCTCGGCGCTCATGGTGTAGTGGTGGTCGCCGCCGTTGGGGTTGTACAGCCGGTGCACGGGCGTGTTGCTCGTGATGGGTGCCGTCCAGCCGGTGCCCTCGTACTGCCAGCCAAGCTTCACCAGGCCGTCGCGCTCCTCGTCGCTGGCCGTGTAGAAGTGCTCGCCGCCATTGGGGTTGTACAGGCGGTGCATGGCAACGGAAGTGGGATTCGTTTCGGTCCACTTCGCGTAGAGCGTCACGCCTTCCGTTACTTCATCATCGAAGTTGTAGGCCTGGGTGCAGGCCGCATCGGTGAACCAGCCGCCGAAGTCGTAGCCTTCAGCCGTCGGGTCGTTCGGCTTCGTTGCCTTTTCGCCGTACTTCACGACCTGGGTATCGGGCGCCGTGCCATGGCCGTTGGCGTTGAATGTCACCTCGTAGTCCCAATTGGCATACAGGGCCAGGTTGCTGGTAACGCTATCTTCCCCGAAGGCCCACAGGGTTCCGTTCGTGGTCCAGCCGGCAAGCGCCTGACCGTCCTTGTGGGGAGCCTTTGCGTCGGCATCAGACTGACTGATGTGGGTGCCGTATTCGACTTCCTGCGTTCCCAGCTGCGTGTTGCCATCGTAGTACGTCACGGTGTAGGTGCGAGGCACTACCTGCGCGTACAGGTAGGTGTTTTCGCTCACTGCCGTATCGAAGTCGAAGGATTCGGCGTTCGAGAAGTCGGGGGTAGTGGTTCCGTCTCCCTTGAACCAGCAGGACTTATCGCCTTCGAGGAGTGTGTACTGCGCTTGCGTGCTGTCGTCGGCAAGGGCGTATACGTCCTCCGTCGGGTTATACGCCGTGGTTCCGTCTTCGATGGAGTAGCTGGCCACATCGGGGGCGATATCGACCGTGGGACTATATACCAACGTATAGGTTACGGTGCGCAGCGTGGGAGGATTGATCTTGTCTACCCACTTGGCGTAGAGCGTCGTGTCTGCCGTAATCGCCGTGTTGGACAGGCAGGGCTTCGTCAATTCCTCGTCGGTGAACCAACCGGCGAATTCGGTGGTATTTGCAAGATCCCCTGAAAGCGTTGGCGTCTTTCCATCGAGTCCGTCAATCGCGTGTCCGCATTGGATTTCCTCGTCAGACGGAAGGCCGACGTTTGGATTGCCCGAAAGGGTGCCAGCATTGTACGTTACGTCTATGCGCTCCTGAACGAAGCCGCCCATGACGGCAAGGTCGGAAGCGGGCATCGTGACCTTGTAGACATTGTCGCTCACTTGTTCCGGTTCGAAGGCTTCGCCGACGGACGCATCCGTATCGGAAACGGCCAGAACCGGAATTGCCCAGATTTCGCTCATGCCGAACTTAGCTGCCGGGGATACCGTCATTTCGACGGTCTCTCCATAGGCTGCCTCCGTGTAGAAGTACAGGTAGTTTTCGTCATCGAGATATTGTTCGTCGGTAGCGGGATCCCCAAAGTAGATGTAGCTGCCGGTTGCGGGCGTGATCACCTGCTGCGTTCCGCCATCTGCGTCGGGTGCCGTCTTGTTCACGACGGCCATGGTGGCAATCGTGTACTTGACGGGGGCCCACTTGGCGTACAGCGTCATGCTCGCGCTAACGGGCTCGCTGAAGTCGTAGGGATTATTGCCTTCTTCGTCCGTGCACCAACCCTCGAACGTGTAACCCGTGAGCGTGGGTGCCGTCGGGACCTTTACCGATGCGGTCGCGTCGGACGTAAAGGTCTGCGCATCCGGCTGCCCCTGGGCTGCCGCGGGCGCGTTATCTGGTTCGTTCATGTCGAACGTCACGGTATACACGTTGCGGTACTCTACGTGGTTCGCGTTGTTCTTGCACACGCGCTTTTCTACGCCAGGATCATTGGAGGGAGTCCACTCGCCCCAGTTATGGCCGGTCGGCGGGATGATGACGTCGTCCTCAGCGGCTTCGACGGAGCCTTCCGCATCCAGGAAGTACTTGCCGCAATCGGAACACCTATAGTGCTCAATCCATCCGTACGCGTCTCCGCCGGTGCAATCCGTCGGGGCCTTCGCGTCGTAGTGCGTCAGATTGTGCTCGGTGGCCGTGACGGTAAGCCAGTCGTAGTCGCCGTCGCTCGTTAGAGGAACGACCTGGTCACCGTCGTTGTTTACGACGAATGGGCGCACATGGTAGACGCCCGGCTGCGTGAATTGGACATCGCCGGTACCCTCATTGACAACGATGCCCTCTGATTCCAGTTCGTAGCTTTCCCAGCGTACCTGCGTATCGATCTTCTTGCCGGTCTTGTTGGTTACCACGTAGTTCATCGTGTCGTTCAGGTTGATGGGCGTGCGGTAGAAGCCGGCATAGCCGCCTGATGCCGAGATATGCGGATTGTCAAGGCCGGTATTCACGATGTCGATTCTCACGACGGGGGTGAGAGCCGGGTTGTCATTCGTGGGCACGTTGTTCAGGTTCGTTAGATCCTGGCCGTTGGGGCTTTCGTTCGTAACCTGGGTTACGCCATCTTTGATGACCCACCTAATGTAGATGCTTTGGCTTTCCGCGTTCGACTTGGGTGCGAGCGTACGCGTTTCGCTGTCGTAGAGGAACTTGCCTGCCGCGCTCTCGCTGGCCAGGGTCTTGTTGCTGTAGACAGCACCCTTCTCGTCGCAGAGCTGCCATTCGCCCCAGTCCGACGTGAATCCGTAGAAGGGCACGCTGTACCTGTTGTAGCCTTCGACGGTAATGGAGTCGAGATCCAGCATGTTCTTGTCGTACAGAACGTAATTCGCCTTCGGCGTCTTGACGGAGGCTAGGTTGTACAGAGGATACGTTGAGGCAACGTGCGAGGTCGTCTTGTCGGTTTTCGACTCCACTTTGCCCGGGGACTCGTAGAAGAAGTTCTGCTTGGAAAGCGCGGGGACGTCAACGCCGTAGTAGTCGCGAGCCGTTTCGGCTACGTTGCCCCAGTGAATCTCTTCGCTCTTTTCCCAACCCCATGCGGTGCTATGGGTGGTGTACGTGCGGTCGTTCGAAATATCGTAGCTATCAACCTGGTTGTTGTTGGTTACGCGGCAATACAGGTCGTCAGTTGCTGCGCATCCGTAGGAGGGCTTTTCCGAATCGTTCGTGTCGAACTTGATGACCATGGACTGCTTATCGTAGTCGCTGGTATTGATTCCACCGATGCCACCAAAGGCGGAAGAGGAATAGAAATCGCCGCTCATGGCATAAATGGCAACCTTGTAGCTCAGGACAGCGGGCTGCTGGTAGGTCTGAGCGTACGTGGTGGTTGACGTTTCCTGCTCGACGGTCGTTCCCGTGTGCGCGGGAAGCGAGATGGTGGTCTCAACGGCCTTGCTTACTTCCTTGGACTCGCTATGACCCTGCTCGGCTCCGAGCGCTCCGCCCATCTTCCAGGCGGTGCCCCAGTCGAGGCCCATCGACATGGATTCCGACGAAGTGCTGGTGGACGAGCCGCTGCCAAAGGTGTCGTCCGACCAGAAGCTCGTCTCCGAGCTGGATTCGGTTTGGCTCAGGCCGATGCCCGCGCCGATGTTTTCCGACAGCTCGAAGGATGCAAGGCCAGACAGGTTCGTGGTGGTTGTTTGCGTGACGGAATCTCCCAGCACGGCAGAATGCAGGATGTCCTGTGCCGAGCCATTGGTGATCACGGAATTGTTCGCGGCCCCGGGGACGACGTCGCCCGTGGGGGTAGGTCCGCTTACGTACTGAAGACCCGTTGCGGCTACGGGAACCGGCTGGAAGTCATAGAACACGATGCCGAATGACACGTAGTCGAAATTCGCCGAGCTGCCCTTGCAGTTGACGGCGGTGACGACATTTGCGAAGCCAGGCATCGCGTCGTCCGAATCGAGGCCTTCAAGCCTTGTCTCGCCAGCTTCATCTGCATCAAGGAATTCTTGAACCGAGAGGGCTCCCGTGGTGTTTTGGCAATCGTAGAGCGACTGGGCCATCAGATTGCGTGCGTCGTTTAGCTTCGAGATCCTCTTGACGCCCGAAACGCTGAGCTGGTCATATCCGCGTTTACCTGCGTGGGACCCAGTCGTTTGCTCGAGCTTGCTCTTGAGGCTGTAGGTGCTCCAGACTTCGTCCTTGTACTTGGTTTCGCCCCTGTTCATGTTGAAATAGGCGTCGAAGCCGATCTGCGACATATTCTCTCCGATGGGTTCTTCCCCGTAGAGGTCGACGAGTTGGGTTGCCTGATCGCGAAAGACGCTGGCTGCGATACCGCTCCATTGGGGCATCAGTTTCGTCTTCACGATGTCCTGCAGGTTGTTCGTGCTGAGCGTGAGCGTCGTCTTGCCGGAATCACTGCCCAGGGTCTCGTAATTGAACGTGTCGTTAAGCGTAAACGACTTGATTTGCGTATTGCTGCCATCGGTGTACTGCTGAGATGTTGCTCTCATTTCACCGTATGAGACGTTATCGCCCCATGCGGCAAATGTTGGCGTCACCGTTAGGGCGAGGACGCACAACACGCAGATGAATGCCCTTAATCGCTTCTTCATGGCTGCCCCTCTCTTTTGACCCGTTACCCCAGCGCTCTGACCAAGTGCGCCATGCTTGGATGCTGCCGACGCGATGCGCCGGAGAGCGCAAATGCCCCATTGTCTCTGAATGATACTCGCGGGGTTTTATATGCGGAGAGGGAAGAGGCGGAATGTTACTTTACCGATGACATTGTTGGAGCAACCTCGCGAAAGTGCCTGGAGCGCCCCATTTTGGTTGCTGGTTCGGGTTTGCGTGGTGGTTCGGGTTTGTGATGGGCTGCGTCGTGTGACGGGGTGTGCCGTGGGGCGGTGATCGCCTGTTTTCTATAAAAGAAGCTGGACTGGAAACGTGCGTTTCCAGTCCAGCTATTGAGTGTGTCTTGTTTGCTCTAAGGCGCTTTTGCGAGGCGCGGGTTGGTTTCCGCTGCGTTCCATGACAGCCCCTTTCCCTAATCTACCGATGGTGTAATTATGATGTAAAAATACTACTTCGCGTATAGCAATTAGGCAACGGAGCGTGGATTTGGCGGGGCGGCTGGGTGCTTGTTCCTGGATGGGGCGAGCTTTCCGCATGCGTGCGCGTCTTTCCGTTTGCCTGTCCCTTTTGCGGGACTGGTGCAAAACTGTAAGCGAGTAACGTGCAACCTATCATTTCGTTGAGAGAAGGAGATGGCGATGTACGAGCCCTCGAAGCTTCTCAAATCGTTCTATGTTGCGGGATTTCAGTACTACGACGGAGCGCTCGTGCTCGACAAGCTCAAGCCGGGCACAAAGCTGAAGATGGTCCCGGCGCCCGACAATCCGTACGATCCTAACGCTATCGAGTTGCGTTACAAGAAAACGAAGCTTGGATTCGTGCCGCGCGTCGACAACGGCTTGCTTTCCGTTTTGGCGTTTTACGGCCACAAGGGCGTTTTCGAGGCACGCGTGCTCCAGGTCGATCCCGAGGCGGCGCCCCAAGAGCAAGTGCGCGTTGGCGTGTATGTTGTCGATAACAGGTAGATAACAATCGGCGGGGGAGATATGACTGCACAGGTTTTTCTTGTTGGGTTTGCGTTGGTGAAGATTATCTATCAGGGGCTGCTCGACGCTTTGTCGGATGTTCAAAGGAAGCGCCCGCTTCCTGAGGAAGTGGGCGACGTGTATGACGCCGATAGATACAACGATTATTTGTCGATTGTATCCGACGAGAGAAAGGCGTATCAGCTATATCGCCTTGTTGACGTAGCCATTCTGGTGATAGTGCTCATTTCGGGGTTCTTTGCTGCTGTTGATGACTTCGCATGCGGAAATGTCTACCTAATCGCTTTTCTTTCGTTCCTGCTGTTTCGCGGGGTTTCCGCAATAGAAAAAACTATTCTTTTGTATCACGTTACATTTCGGATTGACGAAAAATATGGTTTGAACAGGCAGGATAAAAAGGGTTTCGCGAAAGACACCTTATATGAGGAGGTATCAACTTCGATCCTCGGCCTCGTCATTGTGTTCATCGTTGTTTTTCTTGGCGAGAGTCTTCCCGAATGGACTAATGGCTTTACTGTTGGGCTTGTTCCGGCCTTTTGGGCTGCCGTGTCAATTGCCCTATGTATTAGCACTTTTGCCATTTTCGCGTCTGCCGTCTCCGTATTCGTGATGATAAAGAAGTACTCGTTTAGTCCCCTCCCCGAAGGGGAGTTGAGAAGCGATATAGAAAAGCTTATCGAGGGGCCGAAGAAGGTCAGGGAAATATACGTCTATGACGAGTCTTCTAAATCCACGGGCAAGAATGCATTCGTGGTACGCATTCTCTGGCTGCGGTTTATTGGGATTGCAGACAACTGTCTTGAGAGTGATTCTCGCAGGGAATTGCTCGCGACTCTTTCTCACGAGGTGGGTCATCTAAGGCAGAAAAGAAATGCCTGGGACTTTGCTTTGTACGGAACCATTTGTCTACTATTTGTCGCTGTTGTGTTGCTCATCATTCATCCGGAGCCGATATTGCTTCTTGTTGATTGGACCCAGCAGTCATTTGGCCTTACGGCTATGAATTACTTTCTGGTTTTTGCCGTGTTCAGCGAGCTCGTAACGCCAATTGTTTGGGGCGTAGGGGTGCTTCGTAACTGCGGGAGCCGTTCGCATGAATATGATGCCGATCGCGAGGCCGTGCGCAATGGCTATGGCCCCGAGTTGGAAACTAGCCTCAAGCGCTATGTGCGAGACGATCTTATGTGCGTTAACCCCCATCCCGTTATCGAGATTCTGGAATACGATCATCCGGGTCTTGCTAATCGAATTAGGGCGATCCGGGAAGCTGGAGTTGGTTATTCGCAGGGTCTTTAGTCTTCCCCCAAGCCCCTTCTGGCTTTTCGTGCGTCGCAACCCTATATCCTTCGCTCTTACCCTATGAAGGTAGTCACCCTGTTATGACCTGCGCAAACGCAAGAATTACCCCACGGGGGTACTAGGCGGGTGAGCGGGGGAGTAGCAACATCAGTCGCACCGTTAAGTCAGCAAGAGTGGAAGGAGAGCTGATGGCGGAAAAGGACACGTCTGCGCAACAGGAGCAGACGACCGACGGTGCGCTGGAGGGTCAGCCGTCGACGGCTTCGAAACGCAATAAGTGGGTTGTCCCCGGCGTAATCGTTGCCGTAATCATCGTGCTGGGAATTGGGTTTGGCGTGTGGCACGAATCGCCTACGTTCTGCAACGCGGTTTGCCACGATCCCATGGACCCCTATGTTGAAAGCGTGACGAATGGCCATGTGGGTATGGCCGCCTACGATCACGTGCAGGCGGGCAAGAACTGCCTGAGCTGCCACCAGCCGAAGCTTACCGAACAGGTGAGCGAGGTCATGATCTGGACGAGCGATGCGTTCACCACCGACGAAGAGGGCTGGCTTGCTCCTTCGAAGGACTTCGCAAGCGAGGAGTTCTGTGCGCGCAGCGGTTGCCATGACATGAGTGAGGTTATCAGCAGCACCTGGGGCTTCGAGGGTAATGCTGCGCAGTACAACCCCCATTCGAGCCATCAGGACCAGGCCCTGGAGTGCGGCGACTGCCATAAGGCGCACAGCACGAGTGTTCTGGTTTGCAACGATTGCCATGCGCTGAATGCGCCTGAAGGCTGGGAGGGTTAAATGAGCTCGCTATCTCGACGTAGTTTTTTCAAGGGTGCGGGCGTGGCTGCTCTTGGCGTGGCCGCTTCCAGCGCACTTACCGGCTGTGGTAACAGCCAGACGGTTTCCGAGAACGCCGCTAATCTGAGCGCGGGCGAGTCGGGCACCCCTTCGTGGCTGGGCCAGGCTCCCGTTATCGCGGAATCTGAAATTACCGAAACCATCGATACCGAGGTTCTGGTCATCGGCTGCCGCACGGGTGGTCTGCCGGCCGTTATCTCCGCCGCGGAAAACGGCGCGAAGGTTCTTGGCATCGACCGTGTCGCCAAGGTTTCGAACCCGCGTGAGGACATCGGCTCCATCGATTCCAAGCTGCAGCTCGCGTCTTTCGATGAGTTCCCGCAGTTCCGCATCGACAAGATGGAAGCCATGGAAGACATCGTGCGCTATGCCAACGGCTTTGCGCGCTACGACCTCATCAAGCTCTGGGCCGATGAATCCGGCGCCTGCGTAGACTGGCTGACCGACATCGTCGAGCGCGACGGCCGTATGGTCATGAGGTTCGAAGGCGGCCTTCCGCCCGAGTCCGAGGCGCGCGACAAGGCGTACGCCACGGGCCACAGCCCCGAAAAGACCGAGCTGGTGGCTGATGACAAGGACTTCTCGTTCGGCGTGTCCCTGAAGGAATATGCCGAAGAGCAGGGCGCCGAGTTCCGCTGGAGCACCGAGTTCGTCAAGCTCGAGCAGGACGAGAACGACCGCGTGGTGGGTGCCATTGCCCGCGACGTGAACGATCGTCATTACATTCGCATCAATGCTCCCAAGGGCGTCATCATCGCCACGGGCGGTTATGGCAACAACCTGGAAATGATGCAGGCGCGCCAGCCCTGGAACCAGGACCTGCGCATTCCCGTGCCCGCTCGTGGTGGCAACCCCACGGGCGACGGCATCAAGGCCGCGCTGTGGGTTGGCGGCAAGATGGACCCGATGGGCGCTGCCGTCACGTTCAACCGCGCATGCTGCCGTCCCACCGAGACCGCCGGCATGGGCAACCAGGACACGGCTTCCAATGCTAACGGCGCGAACTGGTTCTGGTTCGGTGAGCAGCCGTTCCTGAAGATCAACCTGAACGGCAAGCGCTTCTGCAACGAGTCCGGTCCGTACGACTACATGCTGCACTCCGCGTGGATGCAGCCGCATCACACCTACGTTGACATCTGGGATTCCGATTATGTCGAGAAGGTTCGCCAGATCAACGAGGTCGGTTGCTGCCGCCTGTATCCGTTCGACAATGGCGCTCCTTCCAACATGCCGATCCAGGCCATCCAGGGCATGTTCGAGAAGTCGATCGAGGCTGGCTTCATTCAGCGTGCCGACACGATGGAAGAGCTCGCCGAGATGCTGAACCTGCCCGTCGAGGAGACGGTTGCCACGTGGAAGCATTACAACGAGATGGCGTACGCGGGCAAGGACACCGACTACAACAAGGAGT
Source organism: Denitrobacterium detoxificans (assembly GCF_001643775.1). NCBI lineage: Bacteria > Bacillati > Actinomycetota > Coriobacteriia > Eggerthellales > Eggerthellaceae > Denitrobacterium > Denitrobacterium detoxificans. Next base: position 668,455 of record NZ_CP011402.1, read on the forward strand.
CCTACCGTATGCTTCCGCTCGACCAGCCGCCGTATTACGGTGTGCGCACGGGTGCGTGGTTCCTGGCGACGATCGACGGCGTCATCATCGACACGAACATGCATCCCGTTCGCGAGGACGATTCGCCGATTGAGGGTCTGTACATGACCGGCGACGCCTCGGGCGGCATGTTCGCCGTGAGCTACCCGAACCTGTTCACGGGCTTGGCATGCGGACGCACGATGACGTTTGGTCGTCGCGCAGGCATGCTTGCCGCCACGGGTCAGGCGTAAGCTGATTCTATTCGGGTCGGTTCCCATGTGGGAGCCGACCCGATTTTGTGTGCTATGGTCACATGCATACGTATGAGGGTGTGGAGTTCGGTATGTCGACTGAAAGCAAAGAGAGAGTGGGGGCGGCTCTGTTTGATGCCGCCTTTTGGCGCGTTACGGCTGCGTTGACGTGCCTCGTTTTTTCTGTTGGGCTTATGAACCAGGTCGTGTTTCCTCTTTTCGACCCGACCTTCATGTTTGCACGCGATATTTCCGTTACGGCGAATGCGCTGTTCATGGTTGTTGTTGCCCTGCTTGCGGTATTCAAGCCGCGCGTGTTGAGGCTCGAGCGTGTGGCGGAAGTGGCGGTTGCCGCCTGCCTGATCATCGGTGCGATTGCTCTGTTGCCTGCGCTTGCGATGTCCAACGCCCCGTTGCTCGTTGTTTCGTCGTGCCTGTTTGCGATGGGGCGCGCAGGGGTAACGATTATGGTGGGCCTTGCGGCGACGGGCTTTAGCGCCCGAAAGGCGTCGGCGTGCATCGGGATTGCCTTTACGGTTCGCCTTGCCCTCGAGCTGCTGGTTTGGCAAGCTCCAGTTGTTGCGGGCGTGACGCTCTTCCTGGTCCTGCCTCTTGTGGCATTTGCCTTGACGATGGGCATCGCCCGCCCTCTACTTTTGGAGATTGCCCAGTCCGAGGCGCCTGCAGACGTCGCAATTACCCAGCCGACGACCTTCCTGCCGCTTGCGAGCCAGTTCTTCATCTGCTTGATGCTCTTTTCGATGGCCTTTGGGTTCGCCTTGCGCTTTGGCGAGGTTGGCGGCGTTCCCATTGCCAACATGATTGGGGTTTTCCCCGTTGCCCTGCTGACCGTTTACTCGCTGGCATGCAAGAGGAGCTTTAGCGCCGATCTTGTCGTGCAGATCTCGGTCTTGCTTGTTGCTGCGGGCTTCTTCCTGGCCACCGCTTCTCCCGCGACGTCGTACGTGACCGCCAATGCGTTGCTCTCTACGGGTAATACGCTGTTCGAGATGGTTGCTTGGCTTGTCCTGATTATGCTTGCGGGCCGCAATCGCAAGAACGCCCTTGCGGTGTTTGCCTGGGGACGTGGCCTGGGTGGTTTCGGCACGCTTGTCGGCGCCGCCATCGGAATGCTGAGCAACATGTTCGTCGACGTCAACCCTGGGCTGTTCGTTTTCGTTCCGTGCGCCCTTATGCTCGTGGTCGTAGGGTATGCGCTTATTGGCATGCGTTCGTTTAGTTTTTCGAGTGCCATCGAGGGCGTTACCGAGACCCCGAGTCGCTCCGAGATGACCGCCGTGAGCGACGCTTCCGCCTCCGAGATTCCGCTTTCCCAGAAGTGCCGCGGGGTGGCGGAGGAGTATGGGCTGTCTCCCCGCGAGCTTGAGGTGCTTGAGTTGCTGGCCGAGGGCCGCGACCGCGCCTACATCGAGGAGGAGCTCGTGATTTCTCGCAACACCGTAAAGGCGCACGTCAAGCACATTTACGCCAAGCTCGATATTCACTCCCACCAGGATCTTATTGCGCTCGTTCATGGCGACTAGCTCTCCCTTTGCGCGAGAGCCTCGTTGTATTGCGATAGCCCGCGCGGGTTCGTTTGGCGAACTGGCGGGCGTTTCTGGGGTCCGTTGTCGCACTGCCGTTAGCGTGTTGGCTTCGTTTGCCAGGCTGGCGGGTGCGTCATGGTCCGTTGTCGCACTGCGCTAGTGCGCGCGGCGTCGTTGGCCTTTGTCTGCGCGAAGTTGCCAAGCCGGGCGTGATGCGTTTTCCTGTTCATCTTGCGGCTGCTGCGCTGGCTAGTGCGTTCGTGCTGTGGCTAGGTTGTGCGCTGCGTCGTTTGCAAACGCATTTGCATGGCTTCAACCACGACTTATTCGCCCTGTTCCTCGTTGTTGACCCTTGGGAAGATGTCCCAGTTGAAAAGCGTGTCCCTGAGCGATCGGCGTTCGGCGATGTGCTCGCGTTTCGGGGTTGGCATGCGCTTCCCGAGCGCTCGTGCAACTTGATGTGCGAGCTCGTCGAACGCGCCCTCTTGGTTCACTTGCAAGCGCGTCGCTGTGATCATGTGGATGTTCTTGTGTTGTAGCATGTTGCGACGCACGGCGTCTTGCTCTTGTTTTTCCGACGCCGTGTGAAAGCGTGCGCTGTCGTATTCCATCCCGACGCGTTTGCCTTGCCAATATAGGTCGCAGTCGAAGTAGCGCCTCCCAACGGCGAGCTGCTCCTTCAGCGAGAGTTCGATGCGCTTGTTGAGCTGGGGGAGCGGTATGCCGTAGCCGCCGAATCGCGGAGGCATGCACAAGAGCATACAGAGCGCCGTCTCTCGCGGTGACGCCGCATTGTCCACGGTCCACTTGAGGAATTGAACCGTCTTTGCTCTTGTGTTTGGCTTGAATAAACGTTCGGCATATGCCTCTATTTTGTCCACGCTCGTAATGGGTGGCCTTTTGCAAAAACCCAATTCGTCAATGTTGCCTATAGCGTAACTGCCGCACATTTCCATTGCGAGCTTTACCGCTTTTGCGGTTGTCGTTTTCGATGCTAGCTGGATGAGGCAAAGCTCGGGGGAGGCGATGAAGAAGTTCTCTTCTAGCTGGTAGAACGATCGCTCGGGAAGTTGCCTGTCACAAACATGTTCTATTGCGTTGGCTAGATGCTTTCTTTGCTTGAATGTGACCATGATATCGAGTTTGTTCAAGGCTAGGTCAGGATGTTCTTTCTCGAATTGCATTAATAGTTTTTGACTTGGGCTACTGTATGCAAGCGAATGGACGCGTGCGGGAACGAGAACGATAGGGGCGAGGTGTCCAAGTTTTCTCCAGATCCAAAAGGCGGAATTGTGGCTAATGAAAAGACGTTCCATGGGCTTGTCTCCTTGCTTAATGCAAACTGAGCAGAATTCGGCGTTTCGATGTAAGAAATGCTGTCGTTTACACGTGAATACGGTGCCATTTGAGGACCTGGTGCTTTTACGCAGGCATCTGGAGGTGCGATAAATGCCATTTGCCCAGGTCGATACTTGGCAAGACTGCGAGGGCGGCGGGCGTGACGTGTAAACGGCGACATTTTTTCATTTTCACCTTCGATATTTGCTCATTTTGCTTTTGGCGTCTTGTTTTGCTTCGGCGCGGCTTCGTTATTCGGTGCCTTGGCATTGTTCTTTTTGCTGTGCGTGCCGAACGCTTTGCATTTTGGTTGGGGTGCGAGCTGGTTTTGCATTTTGGAGGTTCGCGGTTCCAGTGCGATAGGTATTTGGTCGCGCCAATCGTGCGGAATCGTCGCCTGAATGATGCGCAATCGGTGCGTGATGGAGGCGTTACTGCCGTGGAAGCTGCTTTGCATGTTGACGTTTTGAAATGGTACCCAAAGTGTCGTATTTGCTACAATTGAGGTAGCTGGCCTAGCGAAGGGGGTTCCGATGGGTTGTTCATTGTTTGAGCATCAGTTGGAAAGCGCCATGAGGGATGCTATTGGCGAAACGGGGATTCGCGTCATCAAAGGCGTCGATAAGATTGCCTCCAGGCAAGGGGGCGAAAATGCCATCCACAACTACCAGCTCTTGGGTAAGCGCGCCCTCATCGTGCTTGGCGCGGTGTTCGTGGGAGTGCAGGTTGTTACTTCTGTTGCCGGGCTCGTGATCTCGCGTAGAAGCGAAGAGCGTCGCATCGAACGCGTGGTGCGTCGCGTGCTCGAAGAAGAGCGCCAGCAAGCCGAATCCGAAGTTGAGTAAACGCCCTCTTCTCGCGTGTCTGGTTTGGAGCGTTAAGTTGGGGCGCTGACTTGGTCGTGATGGCCCTCGCATGGCTCGCGCGGCGAGCTAGGCGCTGCGCTTCGCGCGCGATTGCCGTACGAGGGGCGCGAAGTGTGGGGGACGAAATGTCGTTGTGAGGACCTCGTTTGAAATACTGAAGCGAGACGTACGTGCGCTGGTGAAGAACCCTATCGCCTTGCTGGTGGTAGGTGCCCTCCTTGTGCTGCCCGGCCTGTATGCGTGGTATTGCATCGTGGCAAATTGGGACCCGTATTCGCACACGGGCAATATCCCCATTGCCATCGTGAACGAAGACGAAGGCGCGACTCATGACCTGGCGGGCGACATCAACATTGGCCAGCAGGTCGTGGGCGAACTCGAGGATAACGACAGCATTGATTGGCGATTCTACGACAGCAAGGAAGAGGCGCTCGAAGACACCGAATATGGCTTGGTGTACGCCACGATAGTGCTCCCGAGTGATTTAAGCGAAAACCTCGTTGGAATCTTCGACGGCTCGGATGAAAAGCCCACGATTTACTATTACCCCAATGAAAAGTACAGCGCCGTCGCTACTAAGGTAAGCGACTCCGCTGCGCAGAAGCTGGTGCTCAAGATCAACCAGGGGTTTTCCTCTACGGTGAATAAGAAGATCTTGTCGTCAGCGCAAGATCTGTCGAACAAGGTCAGCGCCCGGGCTGATGAGACGCATCAGTCGGTCGTGCAGGAAATACAGTCCATCCAAGCTGATCTTGATACGGCAATCTCCTCGCTCGACGATGCGTCGTCAACCATTGCGGGTTGGCGCAAGGCAGCGCAGGAAGCGCGGGATTCCCTTGAGACAACGTCCGAGCTGCTGCCGGATGTAGCCTCTTCGCTCGATGATGCGGGCGCCCGGTTGAATGACCTGCGCTCGGGCTTGGGCAATTACGAGAACCGTCTTTCCACTAACGTCCTGTCGTCCGCCGCGAGCGTGTCTTCCATGTCGAGCCAGGCGGCCACGTCGCTCGATAATGCGAAGGAAGACCTGTCTCGCGTAAGCGAGGACCTGCAGCGCATCATTGACGTTGCGTCGGGCACGGGCGACGAGGAGCTCAAGAGCGCAGCTGAGGGCCTTTCGATTGCCGTCGACCTCATAGGCGGCGCGGTGGATGGGGCGGACGCGCGTGTTGCGGAAATCAATGGCACCATTCAGCAGACGGTGGATGGCGTGACGGACGCCACCAACCGCATACACGGTGATGCCATGCCCAAGCTCGACCAGGGCGCCACCGACCTCTACTTGTCGCTGACGAGCCTATCCATTGCCCTTAGGCAATTTGAGCCGCAGGTAGAAAGCCTGTCTAACGTGCTGTCCGAAACGGATGCCGCGCTGAGCACGGCCGAGACGTCGGTCTCCGATGCCAAAATCCTGCTGGGGACAATCCGGGATAACCTGGACGGCACCATGCAGGACATTGGGGCCATTGGCAAGGCGCTCGAGGTGGAAAAACTCACGGAGCTCCTTGGCGTCGACGTCGAAAACGCGGGTACGTTCATCTCGACACCCGTGCAGATGTCCACCGCCAAGCTTTATCCCGTTTCGAACTACGGCACGGCGGTTGCCCCGTTCTACACCAATCTGGCCTTGTGGATAGGATGCTTCATTTTGGTGTCGCTTATGAAGGTCGAGGTCATGGGCTTCTCGGAGGCATCGGCGCGGCAGCGCTACTTCGGGCGCTGGCTGCTGTTTGTCATTCTGTCGCTTCTGCAATCGCAGGCGATTTGCGGCGTCGACATCCTGCTGGGCATCGATTGCGGCAACCCGGTGCTGTTCATGCTGTCCGGCGCGGTGTGCTCGTTCGCGTATATGAATCTCATCTACGCGCTGGTGAAGACGTTTCGCAACATCGGCAAGACGTTGTGCATCTTCCTGCTGGTCATGCAGGTGCCGGGTTCGTCGGGCATGTATCCCATCCAGATGATGCCTGACTTCTTCCAGTTCATTCACCCAGCGCTCCCGTTCACGTATGGCATCGACGCCATGCGCGAGGCGCTTTCGGGGCTGTACGGATCGGCATACGTCCTTGACTTGCTTGCCCTGCTCCTCATCGTGCCGGGCTCTCTCTTTATTGGACTGGGCCTCCGTTCCCTCATGGCCAACCTGCTCGTCATGTTCGACGACGAGATGCGCAAGACGGGCTTTTTCGCGAGCGAGGATTACGAAGGTCGCATGAAGCGCCACGGCATGCGCGGACTTATGCGCGCGCTCATGGCCCACGACGAATACGCGGAGGACGTGGAGAATCGCGCCCGCCGATTCTATCGCCGGTACCCGCGCATTCGCAGGCTGGGCATTACGGCGCTTTGGGCGATTCCCCTTAGCGTACTTTTGGCCATGCTGCCGCTGAACGTTGTATTTGGCCTGAGCACCGATACGAAACTTGCGGTGCTTGTGGGCATGCTCGTGTTCCTATTCGTCGTGCAAATGGGCCTTATCGTGCAGGAGTATACGCACTCCATGGTGAAGGAGGAGATGCATCTGCTTGGCCAGGACGCCCAGTTCGATCGCGAGCTCGAGCTGCCTGCAGCGGGCGAGCGCACGGGCGTCGTTTCCGCGGCCGAGAAGGTGCGGGCGAAGTCCTCACGGCGTGGCCCCACGCGCGACATCTTCATCACGGACCTGCGCCTTGGGTCCAAGAGCGTCATCGGCATCGTGGTAACCGTCTTGCTGGTGCTCACTCCCTCCATCTACGCGTGGTTCAACATTGCCAGCAGTTGGGATCCGTATGGGGCAACGGGCGGGCTGAAGGTTGCCGTGGCCAACGAAGACGAAGGTTACAAGGGCGATTTGCTGCCCATAACCATCAACGTGGGCGATACCGTGGTTTCGCAGCTGCGCGGCAATGCGAGCTTCGACTGGGTCTTCGTGGACGACGAGGAAGCGGCGAAGGCGGGCGTCGAGAGCAGCGAGTACTATGCTGCCATCGTGATACCTTCCGACTTCAGCGCCAACTTGCTTACGTACCTTACGGAGGACAGCGCGTATCCCAGCGTGTTCTACTACACCAACGAGAAGGAAAACCCCATTGCCCCCATCATCACGCAGAAGGGCGCCGACTCCATACAGGAAAGCATCCGCGTCAGCTTTACCGAGCGCGTTGACCAGGTTTCGCTCGGTGTGGCCTACGACATCCTGAGCTATGTGAAGAACCCCCGCATGAGCGATTACGTCTCGAAGATGAGCCGCCACCTGGACGACGCGACCGCCGACGCGAAGAGCGCGGCAAAGCAATTGGGGACGTTGGCTGGCCTTATGCGCACGACGTCGAGCATTGTCGACCTGTTGGGCACCACGCTTGACGGGCTGCAGGAATCCGCTGGTACGGCGAAGGGCGCGCTGGCCGACGCGGAATCGGGCGCGCAGAATGCGTCGGAGTCGCTCGAGGAGCAGATTGGCATCGTTCGCGATACGCTTAACGGGAATACGGTGAACGTAGACAAGGTGACCGCCGCCGTGGATGTTGCGTTTGACCTGCTAACGGTTGCCGCTGACGCGGTGCCGGATCTTATCCAGGAGCGCATCGACCAATTCCAGGAGCTCATGAACAAGAGCGGCGTAAGCGAGGCGGAAAAGCAGCAAACCCAGGTGCTCATCGAGAGCCTGAAGGCCGCAAAGGAGCATGCCGAGTCAACTGCTCGCTCCGTGGCCGAGGCGCAGCAGAAGACCAACGTCATCATCGACAACGCCCAGGCGGATGTCGAGGAGGCGAAGCGTCTCTTCAACGAGGAAATTGCCCCGGCGGATGACGGCTTGCGCTCGTCCATTTCCGACGCTGCGGCATCTGCGAAAAGCATTGTTTCCGACCTCGATGGCGTTGTTTCCGGCCTAAACGAAAGCACGGGAGGTTTGTCGAATCAGCTTGGAACGCTGGGAGATGGCCTTTCGGATGCGTCTAGCAAGCTGGATTCCGCGGCAACGCGCGTGAGCGACGCCAAGCAACGCGTGTCCGATGCGCTTGCCTCGGGTGACGTGAAGAAGGTCGAGCAAATCATCCTGGGCAACGACGCCGAAACGCTTGCGGCGAGCCTTGCCTGCCCCGTTCAGCTCCAGCGCGAGTCGATGTATTCCGTTTCCAACTACGGCTCGGCCATGGCGTCGTTCTACACGGTCCTGTCGCTGTGGGTGGGCGCCCTCGTCATGATCTCCACCATGCGCGTGCACGTCGTGGAGGAGCGTCTGGAGGAGCTGCGGAAGCGCTATGGGAAGCTGCGCCCGCGGCATGAATTCTTCGGACGCTACGGCATCTTCTGCGTCATTGGCCTGCTTCAGAGCTCGCTCGTATTGCTGGGAGATCTGATGCTGCTGCATATCCAGTGCGCCAATCCGGTAGGATTCTTCCTTCTGGGGTTGTTCGTGGGGCAGATGTTCTGCCTGATCGTCTACACCATCACCGAGCTCTTCGGCGACGTGGGCAAAGCCGTGTGCGTCATTCTTCTTATCATGCAGGTGGCGGCTTCGGGTGGCACGTTCCCCGTGGAGATGTTCGATCCGATTCTCATCGACGTCGCGTCGTACCTGCCCTTCACCTATGCCATGACCCTGCTGCAGGAATGCGTTGCGGGCCCGCTGCTGGTGAATGTGGTTGTCGGCGTCGCGGCGCTCCTCTTCATGGCGGGCGCCATGCTCGTGCTGGGGCTTCCGTTGCGCCGTCCGTTCAGGAAGACGAACGCGTTCTTCGAGGAGCAGCTCGAGAAGACGGGGTTCATGTAACGCCGCGTTTGCAGTGCTTTGCCTGGTCGCGGACGCTTTGCTCCGCATGGAGGTTTGCTTGGTGCTGCAATGGGCTCGGTCCCGGGTGTTACAATGCGGAATCGAAACACGTAATGCCATATGCAAGGAGTCCGCATGAACGTAAACGAGGCGCTCGAGCACGCTAATTCATTCTTTATCGCCGATTTCATCTATGCCGCGGGCGATGGCGCCATGCGGTCCGAGCGCATGAAGAACGAAGAGGCCATCCAGCAGCTCGTTGCCGCGTACTTCGAGCAGGAGAACCCTCCGTTCTCGTTCGACATCGTGCTGGAACTCGCCGATCGCAACCGCGATCTGTGCGACAACCTGGGCGTTGCCTACAATGGCGACCGCGGCCTGAACCTTCCGCGCGGTCTTTCCGACGAGACTACCATTGCGGGCATCGCTGCCATGCAGGGCAACACCGTGAAGCGCGTCGCTAAGAAGCTGCAGGGCATCGACGCAGTGGGGCAGGGCTATCGTCTGGCGCCCATGGGTGGCACCGTCATTGGCATCGACATCGAAACGACCTCGCGTAACCCCGACCGCGGCTACATCATCGACGTGGGTTGGGAAACGATGGAAATCGCCGAGGGGCAGACGCCCGTCGACCCGCATACGGCGCGTTGCGGTCTTCCCGCCCTGTACGAGCAGGTTGGCGTGCCTCTGTCGGAAGTGCATGGCATCACCTGGCCCGACGTTGCCGACAAGAAGCCGTTCCGCGAGGACAAGGAGCTGCAGGCGCAGGTGCTCGCCGCGCTTGAGTCGCATCCGTACATGGCCCACAATGCCGCTTTTGAAGATGCGTGGTTCCTGCTGAACCTGCCTGGCTATGCCGAGGGCCGCAAGGCGGGCCGCATCATCCCCGTTGACACGCGCGAAATCTGTCGCGCCATCGACACCGACGCCGCTTCCATCTCGTTCAAGCAGCGTCCGTATGCGCTGGAAAGCTGGGCGCGTCGTCGCGGCACGCTTGCCGCCGACGAAAACGAGCGTCATCTGGGCCTGGACGACACCGAGCTCATGATGCGCACCGTGGTTGCCGAACTGAGCCGCGCAGCCTTGTTGAAATAAGCATGGGGTATCCGCCTGCGTTGCGGGCGGATGCTACAATGTCTGAGCAAATATTGGCAAGGTAGAATGCGCCGGGCGCGGCGCGGGCGGCAGTGCGATGCCGCCTGGGGAAATGCGGGTGCGAATCCCGCGCTATACCAGTAACCGTAAATGCCGTCGAAGGGCCACCTCGCAGGCGTGCGAGCCTTCGGAATGGGCGAAGTCGGAATACCCATCTACCATATAGAGCCCTGGAAGGAAGGTCCCATGGAAGGGAAGCTCTCTCGTCATGCTCTGTTTGGAGCATTCTTTGCGGTAGCACTTGCGTGTTCCGCCCTCTTCGGATTCTCGGCGGTGCCACAGGCGTACGCCGATGATTCCACTCAGCTTGTTGCGCAAGGTTCGGTTGCCGCCAATCTGCCCGATGCGGAAAAGCAGGCAACGCTGCTCAATAACCTGATCGAGCGCTTCGCCGCCACCGGTGGCGATGAGGCTATCACGAACGACACCTATTATGCCGCGCTCGCCCAGAACGTTCTGGGACTGCATATCAACATCGACGTCGAAAGCATTGAGAAGAGCGTCGTCGAGTATCTGGAAGGAACGCCGGAGGATAAGATTTCTGCGGGCACGCTTGCTAAATACATCACGGCGATGCATGCGGGCGGCGTAGACTGTGACTCGATGGAGTATGGTGGCGAGACGTATAACCTCATCGACCGCATGAACACGGCAATGGGTGAAAGCAGTCTCGGTATTTACAATGCCGTTTGCATCCTGCCCGTATATACCTTTGGGTATGACATGTCTGGCGCGAAGTATACCGACGATGAGTTCACCCAGGCGATTCTTAACGCGCAGCAGGCTAACGGGCTGTTCGGTTCCGAGTATGCGGGCACGCTCTACACCGATGTGACCACGTCTTCTCAGGCTCTGTTTGCGCTTGAGCTCGTGCGCGACGACAATGCCGCCGTTGCGACGGCTGCCCAGAAGTGCATCGATGCCATCACCGGCCTTCAGCAGGCAGATGGCAGCTTCAATTACGAGCCTGATGAGGTGTACGCCTCCACGCACGTCGACTCGACCGCCCTCGCAGTGGTTGCCTTGACCGCCTGGGGCGTTGACGTGACGAGCGCCACGTACACCACGGCTAATGGATCCACGCCGCTTGGCTTCCTGATTGCTTCTGCGAACAGCAATCTTGACATCATGGTCGACCCCAACATCTACAACGAGCCCATGTCCGCATCGTCCACGCTCCTCGCTCTTGCGACGATCGATGCTAAGGGCACCGCAGGTGCTTCGGTGAATCCGCTGGATGTGAAGTACTCCATGTTCCGCCTGTACAACCCGAATTCGGGCGAGCACTTCTACACGAAGAGCCCCTCTGAGCGCGAAAACGTCGTCAAGGCGGGTTGGACGTATGAGGGCTGTGGTTGGGTGTCTCCCGACTCGAGCAGCGCCCCCGTCTATCGCCTGTATAACCCCAATGGCGGCGACCATCACTACACCGTTAGCGTCGAGGAGCGCGACTGGTTGGTGGGGCTTGGCTGGCGCTACGAGGGCATTGGCTGGTATAGCGACACCAACGAGACCATTCCCGTCTATCGCCAGTACAACCCCAACGCCGACACGGGCTCGCATAACTTCACCACGAGCGCCGAAGAGCGCGACGGTCTGGTAGCCCTGGGCTGGCATGACGAAAGCATAGCCTGGTATGCCGTCAAGTAACGAAGCGCAGCAATTGGAAACGACCGACGAGCGCATCGCTCCCGGTGCGCCTGCCTGCGAGGAGCATACTCCTGCGCGGGTGGGCGCGCCCGTTATTGCGGGCATCGCATTGGCCGTCGTGCTGGTGCTTGCCTGCGTTGGCGGCGCCGTGTTTGCGTCGGGTTCGGCATTTCAGGCGTCGCAGGGGCAGGAAGACGCTACCGCCCAGCAGCAGTCGTCTGGCGCCGCGGAGGCGGGCCAGAATCAGGCTGCGTCGCAAGAATCCGCTTCTCAGCAGGGTGAAGGTGGCCAGCAGGAGGCAACCCAGGAGGCATCTGCCGAAGGCGAGAACGCCGAGGCCCAGACTCAGGGGCAGGAGGCTGCATCCGATGCCGCGGGCGCCTCGTCGCAGTCGGCGGGATCGTCGGAATCGGCTGCCGCGCTCTCGGGTGGGGCAGCTCCCGCAAGCCAGGAGCCCGCTGCCCAGCAGCAAGCGGCAGCTACCGTCACGGTGACTCTCACTATCGATTCCTCGAACGCGCACGCGTACAACAGCGATTATCCGTCTTCCATGGGTAGCAAGACGCTTACGCTGGAAGAGGGCGCAACGGTGTGGGATGCCCTGAATGCCATGGGCGTGAGCGTGCGCGGTAGCTCCACGTACGTTCGAGCCATTAACGGGCTTTCCGAATTCGATTGCGGCAACTCAAGCGGCTGGATGTACAAGGTGAATGGCTCGTTCCCCACGAAGACCTGCGGTAACTACGTGCTTTCTGATGGCGACAGCGTGCTGTGGGCCTATACCTGCACGATGGGCGACGTGTAATGCGGAATCCCTTCGCCGTATGCCACCCTGGCGTAACGCTTGGCTACCTTGCCTTGGCCATCGTGCTTTCCATGGCGATGGTGCACCCCGCTTATACCGCCTTGGCCGCTGTTGGGGCGCTTTCCGTGGCAATCTACACCCGCGGATGGCGCCCCAGCGTGCGTATGGTGGCCTACCTTGCGCCGTTCTCGTTGCTCATCGCCACGCTGAATGCCTGCTTCGTGGGCTCGGGTTCCACGGTGTTCTGCCAGGTGCTGGGCGTTACCTTCTATGCCGAATCCTTCGCGTACGGCTTGTGCATGGGTGGCATGTTCACCGCCATGTGCCTTTGGTTTTCCGTGTTCGGCACGGTGCTCGACAGCGAGGCCATCTTGGGGTCGCTGTCGAATCGCGTGCCCGCCATTGCACTTATCATCAGCCAGATCATGCGCCTGGTGCCCCAGTTCGTTGCCCGCGGCAGGGCCATTGCCGATGTGCAGCGAGCGGTTTCCGCCGTCCATGGGCAAACGCCGCGCGACGCCATGAGAATCGTTTCGGTGCTCATGGGGTGGGGCATGGAGGATTCTCTCGTACGCAGCGCTAGCATGCGCGCCCGCGGTTATACGCGTGGGGGAGGGCGCACGGTGTATCGCCGTTACCGCTTTCGCACCTTCGATGGCGTGCTGCTTGGCATTGTCGTTTTGCTTGCTGCCATGGTGGGCCTCTCGATGGCTCTGACGGCCGCCACATTTCATTTCTATCCAATCATTTCCGGTCCCGCTCCCTGGTGGGGCGTGTTGGCCTACTGCTTGCTGATGCTCGTTCCGTTCGCGTGCGCGGGCAGGGAGGGGTTGCTATGGCATACGCGGTAGAAGCGCGTGACCTCACGTTTGCCTACCCGCTTTCCGAAGCCGGTTCCTATGGCGATCCGGTGTTTCGCAATCTGAGTTTCCAGGTTGCGGAAGGGTCGTTTTGCCTGCTTTGTGGCGCAACGGGAAGCGGAAAGACCACGCTGCTCTCGCTCATGAAGCCCGAGATTGCCCCCGTTGGCCGCATGCAGGGCGAGCTGGAGGTGCGCGCAGAGGGCACGGGGTTCGTGTTCCAGCATCCCGAAGACCAGATCGTCTGCGATTCCGTATGGCATGAGCTGGCGTTTGGCCTGGAGAATGCGGGCATGGAACCCAACGAAATGCGTCGTCGCGTGGCGGAAGTGGCCCATTACTTCGGCATCGAGGCGTGGATGCATCGGCGCACCGCCGAGCTTTCGGGTGGGCAGATGCAGCTGCTGAACCTGGCCTCGATCATGGCACTTCGACCGCGCTTGCTGCTGCTCGACGAACCTACGGCTCAGCTGGACCCTCATGCCCAGCGGCTGTTCGTCGACCTGCTTGCTCGCATCCATCGCGATTTGGGCGTCACCGTTATCGTGTCCACGCATGTTCCCGAGCTTTACGAGACGTGCGCCACCAATCGACTGTTGCTTTCCGATCTTGCCCCGTTGGCGCAGGCTCCGGCGTTGGGCGTGCGCGAGGGCGCCGACGATGCGCAGCCGTGCGTATGCGTATCGGACATTCACGTTCGCTATGACAAGCGGGAGCCCTGGGTGCTGTGTGGTGCGGATCTGAACGTGTATCCTGGTCAGGTGCATGCCATCGTAGGGGGTAATGGATGTGGGAAAAGCACGCTGCTGCGAGCGATCGCCGGCGTCCTTCGGCCTGCGCGCGGAAAGGTGACGAACCTCATGATGCGCGAGCAAGCCTTGCTGCCCCAAAACCCCAAGATGCTCTTCGTGTGCGACACGGTCGCCGATGAACTGCATGAATGGCATGAGCGTTGCGGCTATGGCGGGGAAGAGGAGCACGACATGGCGCAGCGGTTCGGCCTGGATGGCGTGCTCGACCGGCATCCCTACGACCTGTCGGGCGGACAGCTTCAGCATCTTGCCCTGGCTAAGCTTTTGCTGTGCAAGCCGCGGCTTCTCCTTGCCGACGAGCCTGCGAAGGGCTTGGACGCCCATGCTCAGGCTCACGTCGTGCGTACGCTGCGTGATTTGGCGGCTGAAGGAGCATGCGTGGTGCTCGTAACGCATGACGTGGATTTCGCTCGCGTGGTAGCCGATCGGGTGAGCATGCTCTTCGACGGGCAAGTGGTTTGCACGCAGAGCGCCGATCGCTTCTTCGCGGATAACCTCATCTACACGCCCCATGATCAATCGCGCCTGTTCGGGGCCATGCAATCGTAATGCGCGTGGGTGTGGAAATAGCCTGCCTGGTAGCGGTGCCCCTGTGCTTGGGTGCCTGTGCCGTTGCGGGCATCGAGCAGGTTGCCTTGCTGTCGGGCCTGGTGGTTTTGGCGTCGCTGGCGCTGTTCTTCGCCCAGTTCGAGCGCAGCCGCCCCCGCTTGCGCGACGCCATGCCCATTGCGGTGCTTTCGGCGCTTGCCGTGGCGGGGCGCATCCTGTTTGCTCCCTTGCCCGACGTGAAGCCCGTTTCCGCCATCGCCATCATCGCGGGTGCGTCCTTCGGGCGCACGAGCGGATTCATGGTGGGTGCGCTTACGGCGCTCGTGTCCAATTTCTTCTTTGGGCAGGGCCCCTGGACGCCCTGGCAGATGTACGCATGGGGGCTCGTCGGGTATCTGGCGGGCGTGCTTGCGCAGATGGGGTGGTTCAAGCGCATGCCCGTCGTGCTGGGGTACGGGTTCGTTGCAGCGCTGCTGTATGGCGCCATCTTGAACCTCTGGTCGCTTATTGGTTTTTTCCATCCGCAGACCTTCGCCGAGGGCCTCGCCATCTACGCCGTCGCCGTTCCCCTTGACGTTCTACATGGCGTGGCGACCGATGCCTTCCTGCTGGCGTTGTACGCGCCCTGGAAGGGCAAGCTCGAGCGCATCAAGCGCAAGTACGCGCTCGCCGAATAGGCGGCACTGCGGGCCCTATGGGCGCTGTGCCGTTACTGCTGGTCGATGAGGTCGAAGAGCTCCTCGCGCGATTCTATCTTCAGCTTGCGGTAGATGTTGCGCACGTGCGTCTTCACGGTGTTGTCGGATACGTAGAGCGTTTGGGCGATCTTCGCGTACGAATGCCCGCGGGCGAGCAGAGCGAGCACTTCGGTTTCTCGGGGCGAGAGGGCGCCCGCCTTTGCCAGGCGTTCGGCATTTTGCGCAATGGAGGCCGAGATATTGGGCGTTGCTTCTCGCTCGGCCTCTTCGTTACTTTCCTTTGCGTCATCGGTGGCTTCCTGCGGTTTCACGGGGCTGTTAAGGAATGCCAGCGCAGCAAGGTACACGATGAGCACGATGCTGTTTAGAATGCGCCCTGCAGTGCCGATTTGCGGAATGATGAGCGCTCCCAGCAACATGGCCGCGGTGGCGCACAGAAGGAAGGTGCCCGCAACGCGCAGCGTGGACTTGGGCGTGCTTGCGGCCTTGCAACATGACGTCCAGGTCATGATGAGGAACAATGCAAACGCCGCTTCCTTGAGCGATGACGAGATAAACAGTGCACCGCCTCCCAGCTGTTCCAGGTAGGGGCAGAGCAGCACGATGGCGGCTGCGATGGGCAAGCCCGTGCGATCCATGACGTGCGCAGCGCGTACGCCTGCCTTCGCGAATGCCACCGCGCAGACGATGCTGATGGCGGCGCTGCCGCAGAGCGATGCCGCGAAGAGCATGCCGGTATCGAGTTCGATTCCCGCATAGAGCGGGTTCCAGATAAGCCCCAGCACGAGCGCCGAAAGGGTAGTGCCTGCCAGGGGTCTCCACGTGCGCGAGATGACGTATGCCACGCGGTCGTCGGGAGCGGCAAGTGCTTCGTCGTCCTTGCCTTCATTGGGCTTCAGGGGCAGCAGGGCAGCTGCCGAGGCAAAGATGCAGCTGGCGGAAAAGAGCGCGTACGATGCCTGGTTGGGCAGGAACGCGCTGGTGCCGTAGAGCGCCACGCCCACAAGGACGCTCGTGGCCGAGGCTTGGAACGCCGTGCGCGAATCCTCCTGCGAAAGCGTGAGCGCCCATGCGCCTGCAAGCACGGTGCATCCGATGCCCATGACGAGCCCGCTTACGGAGGCGAAGCGCCCGTCAATTTCTATGGCGGGGATGGCCAGCAGGAACAGTAGCCCGATAACCGAGCAGGCGAGCGCGGAGAGTATGACGATGTAGCCCTGGGGGTTCTTCCAAATGGCGTGCGATATGCTGCGCGCTTGCGCCACGAGGGCCACGGCGGCGATGATGACGCCCGCGAGGGCGCACGCTAGGAAGCCGGTATGCGCGATGCGGCCGAAGAGTTCGACAATGGGGCTTGCATTGTGAACGGTAAGAAGCCCGACGGCAAAGAGCGGTCCGGCGCCCATGAGCGTGCAGGCTCGTTTAAGCAAAGCGTTGTTCAATGGAATGGTCTCTCCTTTATTTCCCCTGCGTTCTATTATGCCATGCAATTTGGCCTCAAAATATTTTTCACCCTTTTCGGTGATGCCGTCTGACGTGGCATTACTGAATTTCGGCGATATTTCTTTCGCCCAATGCGGCCTATGGTGTGCCCATGTTTGTAAGCGCGGGATTGCTCCCGCAGTCTTTGCAAGAGAGGGATACTATGGTAAACGAACAACTTACTCGTCGCGATGCGTTGAAGCTTGGCGGCCTCACGGCTCTGGCGGGCGCGGGCATGGCCGCAATGGCCGGCTGCTCTTCGCCGAAGAGCAAGACCGCCGAGGCAACTGAGTCTTCCACGGGCGAAACCACCATTCTGGAAGCCGACGGCTCCGTAAGCGCTCGCAGCCACTATCAGTGGTTGGGCAGCGAGCCTGAAATCGACGAGTCGCAGGTTACCGAAGTCGTCGATGCCGACGTCGTCATTCTGGGTTCCGGCCATTCGGGAACGCAGTGCGCTCGCACCGCAGCCATGGCTGGCGCCAAGGTCGTGGTTCTGGAAAGCCAGACCGAGGCGAACCAGTTCTACTACGGCGAGGACATTGGCACGTTCAATTCCCAGTACGTGCAGAACATGGGCTATGGTCCCTATGACGAGATGGAAATCCTGGCTCAGCTGCAGCGTACCGCAGCGTATCGCCTGAACAGCGAGCTGTGCCTGAACTACATTCGCAACTCCGGCCCCATGGCCGACGAGTTTATCGCTCTGGTTCAGGAACGCCAGCCCGAACTGCTGACCAACATGAACATCCAGCAGCCGTGCACCGACTTCTGGACGGACAAGAGCCAGCCGCAGGACATGGGCAACTACAAGACCTACGTTGGCACGTTCTGCATGCGCTCCGAAATTCTGGACGAGGTTGCCACGGGCGTGGGTGCCTATTCCACCATCGGTGACTGCGAGACGCTCGTTCGTCAGTACGCCGAGGAACTGGGCGCTGAGTGGTACTTCGGCACCACTGCAGTGAAGGCTATCGTGGAAGACGGCAAGGTGACGGGTGCCTACGGCAAGACCACCGACGGCAACTACATTCGCTTCAATGCCAGCAAGGCCGTTGTCATCGCCATGGGCGCATTCCAGAACAACATGGAAATGATGAAGGAGTTCTACCGTGAGTCCTGGGAACTCCAGGCCAAGGATGGCGTGGACGCCTTCAGCGACCCCACCGACGAGAGCGCCACGCGCGACACGGGCATGGGTCACAAGATCGGCTGCTGGGCGGGTGGCCGCATGGAGGCTGGCCCGGCTGCGTCGCTGGCCAACGTTTCCGCGCCTGGCCCCTTCGGCTTTGCCCCCACGCTGTATCTGAACAGCCAGGGCAAGCGCTTCATGAACGAGGCCGACTTCAATGCCATCGCCGCTCAGGTTCAGCGCCAGCCCAAGGGCCTGTATTGCGCGCTGTACGGCGCCAACTACGAGGAGATCGTAAAGCGCGGCGGCACGAATCATGGTGGTACCGACTTCGGTCAGGAAACTTACGTGGCTCAGTGGAAGGAAGACATGACGCACGTCGTCGAGGCGGGCGCGGATGGCTACCTGGTACGTCACGGCTGCCTGACCGAACGCGCTAACATGGCCCAGACGCGCATGTATGGTGCTAACGACCTGAAGACCCTGGCGGGTTACCTGGGCTACGAAGGCGAAGCCGTGCAGAACTTCGTTGACTCCGTTGCGGCGTACAACGAGCTGGTTGCCAGCGGCGTTGACACGCAGTACGGCAAGAAGAGCGACTTCCTGCTGCCCATCGAGGCTCCGTACTATGCCGCCGTCGACACGAGCGTTGGCACGGGCGCAACGGCCCTGACGCTGGCCGGCTTGGTTACGGATGGCAACTACAACGTCCTGGGCGACGACGACGAGCCCATCGAGGGCCTGTATGCCATCGGCAACTGCTGCGGTCAGCGCTTTGCCCTTACGTATCCCGGCATCCTGGCTGGCAATTCCATGGGCCAGGCTATGACCAACGGCTACGTCTGCGGCAAGATCGTGGGCAACCTGTAAGGCATTTTCCCTCCCTGGGACGCGTTTCCCCCTCCTATTTCTCTAGCGTCCGATGGAAAACGGGACGGTGGCCAAAGAGCCATCGTCCCGTTGTTTGTTGCGCATATGTTGTTGGCCCTACCGCCAGGGATCGCGTTCGAAGAGCGGCTCGCGTTGCGGCGCGTCGTGCAGGTCGGAATACGGGTCGTATCCGTCGTCGTCTTCGTTGATGGCCCGGATGGGCTGGGTTTTCTTCGGCTTCGGAGCCGTATGCGCATCGGCTGGCACGTGCGCCGGCTGCTTCTTTTCCTCGTCCATGAATGCCTCTCCTTGAATCTTCGGGCATGAAAAAGGGCGCCGGTTCAACCGGCGCCCCCAGTGTACTTGTTTTCGCCCGATTAGACGAACGCGCGCTGCGGTGCGTTGGCAATTTGGTCGATGACCGCGTCGAGAGCGCCCTGCACGTCGTATTCCTCTACCTTGCCGGCGTCGCACTTGGCGGCGAATTCCGGATCGATGGGCAGCGTGGCGTATGCGGGGATGCGGTACTTTTCGGCCACTTCCTTGCCCTGGGGCTTGCCGAAGACGTACTGCTTCTCGCCGCAGTGCTGGCAGGTGTAGTAGGCCATGTTCTCCACCAGGCCCAGAACGGGGACCTGCATCTCGTGAGCCAGATGCACGGCCTTGCCCACGATCATGGCAACGAGCTCCTGCGGGGCCGAGACGGTGACGATGCCGTCGACGGGCAGGCTCTGGAACACGGTGAGCAGGACGTCGGAGGTTCCCGGAGGCATGTCCACGAACATGTAGTCGATTTCGCCCCAGTTCACTTCGTTGAAGAACTGCTTGACGGTGCCGGAGACGACCGGGCCGCGCCATGCCACGGGCATGTCTTCTTCGGGGAGCATGAGGTTGGTGCTTACCATCTTGATGCCCGTCTGCGTCTGGCAGGGCAGGATGCCGTCCTTGTCGGCGGTAAGCGGATTGGTAACGCCGAAGGCCTTCGGAATGGAGGGGCCAGTGACGTCGGCGTCGAGGATGGCAACCTTCTTGCCACGCTTCTGGGCTTCGCTTGCCAGCAGGCAGGTGACCAGGCTCTTGCCTACGCCGCCCTTGCCGGAAACGACGCCGATGACGTGCTTCACCGTGGAACGCTTATTCGGCATGAGCACCTTGGGACCGGTGCTCTCTCCGCCACCGCATCCACCAGCAAGCATCTTCTTTTCTTCTTCGCTGAGAGGAGCTTGTTCAGCCATGGATACCTTCTCTCGTCTTGCTCCTGATATGCTGAGCGGCATCGTAGCACAATGGCGCTTGATTTAAGCCCAGGATGAATTGAATGGTGGACTAATCGGGGGATATTGTCTTTTAGGGCGCGATGCAACCGTATTGCCAGGTTGAGAAAATCTGTGGCTTCGCATGGGCAGGGAAGCAATGCTTCGTGCGATTTATTACACTATGTTGATTAACTATGCACACGGCACCAAAGAAGGAGCGTATATGTGCGGCATTGTGGGGTATACCGGCAGTCAGCCGGTTGTCGATAGATTGATCGAGGGGCTTCGCCGCCTGGAGTATCGCGGATACGATTCCGCGGGCATCGCCGTTCAGGCGGGCGACGGCACCCTTTCCGTTACACGTCGCGTGGGCAAGGTCAGTGGCCTGGCCAGCGCCGTTTCGAACGTGCATCCCGAGGCCACGTGCGGCATTGGCCATACGCGTTGGGCAACGCATGGCGTTCCCAGCCAGCAGAATGCCCATCCTCATGTATCCTGCGACGGCTCTATCGCCGTCGTGCATAACGGCATCATCGAGAACTTCGCCGAGCTGCGCGAAGAGCTCATCTCCCGTGGTCACGAGTTCCGCAGCACCACCGACACCGAGGTCATCGCTCATCTGGTGGAAGAAGCCTACGAAGGCGACCTGCTGGAAGCGGTGCGCGCCGTCACGGTGAGCCTGGTGGGCAGCTATGGCCTGGCCGTTACCTGCGCCCAGGAGCCCGGTCGCATCGTGGTTACGCGCCGCGATTCCCCGATTGTTCTGGCCCATGGCGAAGATGGCAGCTACGTGGCGAGCGACATCATTGCCGTCATTCGTGCCAATCGCGATGTCGTGGTGCTGGGCGACGACCAGTTCGCCGACATGCGTCCCCAGGGCATTGCCTATTCCGACGCGCAGGGCGAGACCATCGAGCCCAATGTCATGCACGTCGATTGGGATATCGACGTCGCCGAAAAGGGCGGCTATCCCGATTTCATGCTGAAGGAAATCCACGAGCAGCCTCGCGTGGTGCGCGATACGCTTGCTGGCCGCATGGTCGGTGGCGCGCTGAAGATAAGCGAGCTGGGCATGTCCCTGGAAGAACTGCAGCTCATCGACCGCGTCTACGTGATTGCCTGCGGCACCAGCTACCATGCGGGCCTGGTTGCCAAGCAGCTCATCGAGGCATGGGCGCGCATTCCCACCGAAGTCGAGGTTGCCAGCGAATTCCGCTACCGCAATCCCATCATCACGCCCACCACGCTCGTGGTTGCCGTGTCCCAGTCGGGCGAAACGGCTGATACGCTGGCCGCCATCCGCGAGGCGCGCATCAAGGGTGGCAAGGTGTTCGGCATTACGAACGTCATTGGCAGCCCCGTTGCCCGCGAAAGCGACGGCGTCATCTACACGAAGGCCAACAAGGAAATCGCCGTGGCTTCCACGAAGAGCTTCCTGGGCCAGGTGGTCAGCCTTACGCTGCTTTCCATGGTGTTGGCGCAGGCCAAGGGCAAGTTCACCCAGGCGCAGACGCGCCTGCTCTTCGGCGAGCTGGCCGATACCGCCGAGCAGATCGAGCGCATTCTGGCCGACACCACGGCCATCGAAGAAGCCGCCCTTGCCTGCAAGGACGCGAACGATGCGCTGTTCATCGGCCGCGGCATGGGTAGCGCCATCAGCTACGAGGGCGCGCTGAAGCTGAAGGAAATCAGCTACCTGCATGCCGAGGCATATGCCGCGGGCGAGATGAAGCATGGCCCCATCGCCTTGCTTTCGAAGGGTTTCCCCGTTATCGCCGTTGCCACGCAGAGCCCCGTATACGACAAGGTCATTTCGAACATCCAGGAAAGCCGCACGCGTGGCGCCCTGGTTGTGGCGGTGGCCACGGAAGGCGACGAGGAAATCCGCAAGCATGCCGACTACGTAATCTACGTGCCGCGCGTGCGCGATGCCTTCAGCGCCATCACCGTTTCCGTGCCGCTGCAGCTGTTCGCGCGTGCCATCGCCGTGGCCCGTGGCTGCGATGTCGACCAGCCGCGTAATCTGGCGAAGTCGGTTACGGTCGAATAGGCGGCGCGTAGTGGAGCAGCAGTCTCAGAACGCGAGCCCGGAACATCAGGCTGAACAGGCTGATCAAGTCGATCAGGTCGATCAGGCTTCGGAGCCTGCGCCCTTCGACGAGGGCGTGGGCCTGGGTGTTGACATCGTGCGCATCGACCGCATGCGTGCGGTTCTGGAGCGCTCTCCGCGCTTCAGGACGCGCGTGTTCACGGAAGGCGAGCGTGCGTACTGCGACAAGACGAACCAACCCGAAGTGCATTACGCCACGCGCTTTGCCGCAAAGGAAGCGGTGCTCAAGGCGCTTGGCACGGGCTTTTCAAGGGGCATCGCACCCGCCGACGTGGAAGTGGTGCGCCTGAAGACGGGGCGCCCGCAGGTTCGCCTGCACAGGCGTGCCAAGGAAGTGGCCGATGAGCTGGGTGTTCGCGAGCTTCCCATTTCGCTTTCGTTTACGCATACCGATGCCGTGGCCTGCGCCATGGCCATTACGCTGGAATCCGACCGCGCGACCGCGCGTCGTACGGATCCCATGGACGAGCTGGCGAAGCAATTCAAGGAAACGCGGTCCCTGCTCGACGATATTCCGGTGAAGCGTCCCAAGACGCGCATGACGCCGTTTGGCAGGCAGGCGGTGGCGCAAGACGATTCTGGCGAAGGTGATGCGTAGTGAAGCAGTACACCCAGAAGACCATCAACGACTTGCTGCCGTTTCCCGAACCGCAGATGAACAAGTATTCGCGCGGCAAGGTGGTGCTCATCGTGGGCAGCGCCTCGTATCCGGGCGCCGCTGCGCTCGCTTCCATCGCCAGCCAGCGCGCGGGTGCCGGATACACCGAGGTGTTCGTGGACGATAGCGTGGTTGCGCAGGTCCAGGCCACGCACTCCTCGTTGGTGGTGCGTTCGTGGGACATGTGGGACTCTTCTAGCCTGAAACCCTCTACGCCCGAGCATCCCCTGGCTTACGTCATTGGCAGCGGCTTCGATACGAACGACCCGTATGTGGGCAACATCCTGCGTCGCCTGCTGAAGAACGCCAAGGCGCCTGTTCTGATAGACGGCGGCGCGCTGAAGCTCATGCCCGCGCGTAAGATGCGCGACATGTGCAAGCAACGCTACCAGGAAGGGTATCCCACCATCGTCACGCCCCATGGCGGCGAGGCGAAGGTCTTGGCCAGCGTGTTTGCCCTTCCCGTAGACGACCAGGAGGAACTAGCGCTCACGCTTTCCCAGGCGTACGGTGCAATCACCGTTCTGAAGGGGCCCGATACCTATATTTCCGATGGCGACCACGTGTACAGCATGACGGAGGGTACGTCGGCTTTGGCCAAGGCGGGTACGGGCGACGTGCTCGCTGGCATCATCGGTGCATTTCTGGCCCAGGGGCTTGGCCCCATCGAAGCGTGCGTGCTAGGCACCACGTTGCATGCCCGTGCGGGCAGGTTGGCCGCCGAGGAGCTTACGAGTATTTCGGTATGCGCGGAGGACGTGCTCCGATTCATTCCCCCGGCAATCAAGGATATGTCCGGCGGCAGGGTTTCGTAGCCACGCGCCGGTATTGCAGATAGGAAGGAAATAGACGTGACGGAAGAGAATCCGAGTCTATTCGACAGCGCAACGGCGGCGGAAACGGTAAGCGATCCTGCTGCTCGCATCGAAGCGCTGCGTCGTGAAATCGAGCATCACACGTACTTGTACTACGCCAAGGATGCCCCCGAGATTTCCGATGCTGCCTTCGACTCGCTTATGCGGGAACTGCGTGAGCTCGAAGCTGCGCACCCCGAGTTCTACGATGCCAATTCGCCCACGCAGCGCGTGGGTGGCTATGTGGGCGAGCAGTTTGCCCCGGTCACGCATGCGGCGCGCATGTACTCCATCGACGATGCCATGGGCTTGGAAGAGCTGGAAGCATGGCTGGATCGCCTGCAGGAGACGCTTGGCCGCTTCGTGCCGCTGTGCTGCGAGCTGAAGATCGACGGCAGCGGCATCGCCCTCACGTACGAGGATGGTCGCCTGGTGCGCGCGAGTACGCGCGGCGACGGGACTACGGGCGAAGATATCACGGCGAACATCCGAACCATTCGCGATGTGCCTCTGCGCCTGCGTGACCAGGCTCAGGCCATGCTCGCCGACCCCGAGGCCGCTATCGAGCTGCGCGGAGAGGCGTACATGCCGAAGAGCAGCTTCGAGAAGCTCAACGCTGCTGCCGCCGCGAACGGGAAGGACGGATTCGCCAATCCGCGCAATGCCGCCGCCGGTAGCCTGCGCCAGAAGGACCCGAGCATCACGGAGCATCGCGACCTGTCCACGTTCATCTACGCTACGGCCAGCAATGCCGCGTTTCGCATGGGTGGCCAGTTCGAGCTTTTGGAGTGGATGCGCGAGGCGGGCTTCCACGTGAATCCTGACGTGGCGCTGTGCTCCACGCGCGAGGAAGTGCTTGCGTTCTGCGAGAAGGTGCTGGAAAAGCGCTCGTCGCTGCCGTACGACATCGATGGCGTGGTGGTGAAGGTCAACGAATTCGCCATCCAGGACGCCATGGGCTTTACCGCACGTGCCCCGCGTTGGGCCATCGCATACAAGTTCCCGCCCGAGGAGAAGACTACGCTTTTGCGCGACATTACCGTGCAGGTGGGGCGTACGGGCGCGCTTACGCCCGTGGCCGAGCTGGAGCCCGTGCGCATTGCGGGTTCGGTAGTGGCGCGCGCCACGCTGCACAACGAAGACGAGGTGCGTCGCAAGGACGTGCGCGTGGGCGACACGGTCATCGTGCGCAAGGCGGGCGACGTCATTCCCGAGGTGCTGGGTCACGTGCCTTCGCTGCGTCCGGCTGATGCGCAGGAATGGAGCATGCCCCAGACGTGCCCCAGCTGCGGAAGCCCCGTGGTGCGCGAGGAGGGCGAGGCCGCGTATCGTTGCGTGAGCATCGATTGCCCTGCTCAGGCGCATGAGCGCTTGGTACATTGGGCGAGCCGCGGCGCCATGGACATCGAGGGCTTGGGCGACGAGGTTATCGGCCGCCTTTTGGAATCGGGCCGCGTCACCGACGTTGCCGACTACTACAACCTAAGCGAATACGACCTGGCCACCTTGGACATGGGTCGCGTGAATAAAGACGGCGAGGCCATTCACCTGGGCCCTGTGGTGGCGGCCAAGATACTTGCCGAACTGCAGGCCAGTAAGCAGCGCGGCCTTGCGCGCGTGCTGTTTGGCTTGGGCATTCGCCATGTGGGCAAGACCACTGCCGAATCGATTGCCCAGGCGTACCCCTCTATCCAGGCATTGCGCGATGCCTCCGAAGAGCAGCTTGCCGCCATCGAAGGCATTGGCGCCATTATCGCCAAGAGCATCTACCTGTTCCTGCGCACGCCGCAGAACGAGCAGGTCATTGACCGTCTTTTGGCCGCTGGCGTGGTTATGGAAGAGCAGCGCGTGGATAGCGGCAAGCCCCAGACGCTTGCCGGCCTCACGTTCGTGCTCACGGGTACGCTCTCTCAGAGCGGCATGTCCCGCACCGATGCGGGCGCTGCGCTTAAAGAAATGGGCGCCAAGGTAAGCGGCAGCGTAAGCAAGAAGACGAGCTGCGTCATTGCCGGCGAAGCTGCTGGCAGCAAGTACGATAAGGCCGTTTCCCTGGGGGTTCCCGTTATCGACGAGGCCGCGTTCCTGCGTATCCTAGAAACGGGCGAGGCGCCCGAAGGGGTAGGGGAAGCGTAGGGCCATGGCGGCAGGCCAGGAACATAACCAGGGCGAAACCGCAGGGGCGCAACGTCCCGTGCGCCCCAAGAAGCGTCGTCTCGACGAGTTGATGATTGAGCGCGGTCTCTGCGACGACGCAGAAGAGGCGAAGCGCCTGGTGATTGCCCACGAGGTGAAGGTGGGCGACGAATACGCCACGAGCGCTGCCGCGCGTATTGCGCCAAGTGCCGATATCTGGGTCAAGGATCGTTCGCGCTACGTTTCGCGCGGTGGCTACAAGCTGGAGGGCGCGTTGCGTGCGTTCGACCAGTCGGTACAGGGGGCGTCGTGCATCGACATGGGCTCTTCTACCGGAGGCTTCTCCGATTGTTTGCTTCAGGCGGGGGCGGCCAGCGTGACTTGCGTTGACGTGAACTATGGCATGCTTGCTTGGAAAGTACGCAGCGACCCGCGCACCATCGTGCGCGAACGTACGAACATCCGCACGGCAACGCCTCAGGAACTGGGCGCGCCCTTCGACATTCTGGTGGCCGACCTCAGCTTTATTGGGCTTGCCAGCCTGGCGCCCTCCTTCGCGCGCTTGTGCCATCGTGGCAGCGTGTTCATTGGCTTGGTGAAGCCCCAGTTCGAAAGCGATCATGACGAAACGGAGCATGGCCTGGTAACGGACCCGGCGGTGCGCGAGCGAACGGTCGAGGAAGTGCGTCAGGCGCTGAGCGACAACGGCTTCGACGTTACTGGCGTTATCGAATCGCCCATCCGCGGAAAGCGCGCGGGCAACATCGAATACCTCGTGCGCGCCGTGTTCGGTCAATAGCGCAATTCCAACCGTTCGCGCGTCTGCATTTTGTAGACTCGGTCGTTCTCCGTGTTGTTTACTTTAGCCGACTAAATTATTCCTGGCGGATGGCTATACTTGTGTGCTAAAGCAAGTTCGCCGCCACGCGGCAGGGCAGAAGGAACGCGTATGCAGATCACACCAGCCGAAATCGCCGAAACTCTGGCAATGGTCAGCCAGCAACACCTCGACATCCGCACCATCACGCTTGGCTTGAACCTTCGTGCGTGCACGCATGAGGACATCAACGTCATGGTGCGCAAGGTGTACGACCGCATGACCACCGCCGCCGAAAAGCTCGTCCCCACGGCCGAGCAGCTGGAACGCGAATTCGGCATTCCCATCGTGAACAAGCGCATTTCCGTTACGCCCGTTGCCGAGATCTGCGGCGCCGTTACCGCCCAGGACCTTACGCCCATTGCCGAGGCCATGGACAAGGCGGGCAAGGAAGTGGGCGTCGACTTCGTGGGCGGCTTCTCCGCCCTGGTGCAGAAGGGCGCTACCGCTTCCGATACGAAGCTCATGAACTCCATTCCGCACGCCCTAGCCGTTACCGATAACGTGTGCAGTTCGGTGAACGTCGCCTCTACCCGCGCGGGCATCAACATGGACGCCGTCTGGAAGATGGCCAATACCGTCATCGACACCGCCAAGGCCACGGCCGACCGCGACTGCATTGGCGCAGCCAAGCTCGTCGTGTTCGCCAACGCGGTGGAGGACAACCCGTTCATGGCGGGCGCCTTCCATGGCTCTGGCGAGGCCGATGCCGTGGTCAATGTGGGCGTTTCCGGTCCTGGCGTGGTGCGTAACGTGCTCGCTAACATGCCGGAGGACGCTTCCATCACCGAAATCGCCGAGGCCATCAAGGCAACGGCATTCAAGATCACGCGCGCGGGCGAGCTCATGGCGCGCAATGCCAGCGAGCGCTTGGGTGTCCAGCAGGGCATCCTGGACCTTTCCCTGGCTCCCACGCCCGCCGAGGGCGATAGCGTGGCCGAAATCCTCGAGGCCATCGGCGTGGGGCAGTGCGGCGGCCCGGGCACCACGGCGGCTCTGGCCATGCTCAACGATGCGGTCAAGAAGGGTGGCGTCATGGCGTCCAGCAGCGTCGGTGGCCTTTCGGGTGCGTTCATTCCCGTGTCGGAAGATGCTGGCATGATTCGCGCTGCTGAATCGGGTGCGCTCTGCCTCGAGAAGCTCGAGGCCATGACCTGCGTATGCAGTGTGGGTCTGGACATGATTGCCATTCCGGGCGACACCACGCCGGAAGCCATCTTCGGCATCATCGCCGACGAAGCCGCCATTGGCGTCATCAACACGAAGACCACTGCCGTGCGCGTCATTCCCGCCATTGGCCGTAGCGCCGGCGAGACACTGGAGTTCGGCGGCCTGCTGGGTTCCGCTCCCATCATGCACGTCAACGAGCATGCGGGCAGCGTTTTCGCGCATCGTGGCGGTCGATTCCCTGCGCCGATTAATTCTCTGAAAAACTAATCTACGGAGCCGTATGGCCGTCTGACGAATTACAATGACTCGAGGAGGGGTTCGAGTTATGTCAGATTCCAAACGTAATAACAATGCGCGTCCGCACGTGAAGCAGCGTGCGGCGCGTGATGCTTCGCTTGAGGCGCGTGGTCGCCAGCGTTCTTCGCAGCGTACTGCGCGCGAGCATGCCCAGCTTGCCGCCGAGCATAGCGCTGAAATGGAGCGCGAGCGCGTGCGCCATCAGCGTGCCGTCGCCGAGCGTCAGAAGCAGGCCACGTCTGCCAACCGCGTTCACGTCAGCGATGTGGGCGGCGTGACGCATGCCGTTTCCGATCGCCATCAGCGCGCCAATGCGGGCAATACGGGCAGCAATCCGCGTATCGATACGTCATACGCAAAGCGGGCCCATACCGGCAGCTTCACGCCTGCCGTGCGCGAAGAGCGTGCGGGGTCCTATACCGTCGAGGGGAAGGGGCTTGGCTCCGTGCGCGCAGGCAAGCGCGCTCCCAAGGCGGCTATCGTTGCATTGGCCGTGGTTTTGGCTGCCATTCTGGGCTTCGTCATGTACCAGACTTCCTTCGCTCCCGTGCCCGTGGTGGTGAACGGGGTGGAAATGTCCGTTGCGCGTACCGATACGTACGATCAGGTCGTGCAGAAGTCGGGCATTCAGGTAACGCCGGGCAGGCTGCTTGCGGTCGATGGCTCGGTCATCGACGACGCGGGCGGTGCGCCCTATGCGCTTGCCGTGAATGGCCAGGACGTCGATGCGAATGCGCGCATTACGCCCAACGACGTCATCTCGGTAAGTGACGGCGGCGATACCACGGAAGACTATACCGAGTCTACTCAGACCGTTGCCGCCGAATGGGTGGACGACGGCTCCAAGGGCGCTGTGCACCAGGTTGTGAGCCAGCCCGCCGACGGTGTCGTGGCAACGCGCACGGGTTCCATTTCGGGCATTACCGTGGAAGGCGTTACCGTTCAAGAAGTGCAGAATGCCGTGCTTTCTCGCTATAGCATCAACACTGGCGGGGAAAAGGTCATTGCCCTTACGTTCGACGATGGCCCCTGGGACGAATGGACGAGCGAGATCCTGGACATTCTGGATGCCAACGATGCGAAGGCCACGTTCTTCATCGTGGGCGAGCGCATTGGGGAGGCCTCGAATGGCCGCGACCTTATCATGCGCGAGTACAACAGCGGGCATCAGCTTTGCACACACACGTTCGACCATGCCAAGGGCAGTGGCAAGGGCGTGAACATCAGCTACATGTCAGCCGAAGAGCAGATTGCCGAAATCGAGAAGGGCCGTCAGGCAATTTCCGACGTAACGGGCGTGGAGGCTAGTCGCGTGGTGCGTTGCCCGGGTGGCAACTACACGCTTGAAAGCGCTCAGATTCTGAACGAGTACGTAACGTACGACATCGGTTGGAATATCGATACGCGTGACTGGTCGAAGCCGGGCGCGCCTGCAATAGAAGACGCCATCTTGTCGGCCGATTCGGGCAACATCATCCTCATGCACGATGGCGGTGGCGATCGTTCGCAGACGGTAGAGGCGCTTCGCTCCGCGCTCCCCAAGCTCAAGCAGCAAGGGTACCGATTCGTTACCATCGACGAACTGCTTTCCTACCATAAGGGGTAGTTTCGCGGGAAAACGCACCTTACCAGCCTTTTTGAATGCCGTCCCTCGGGGCGGCATTTCGTTTGTCCACGATTGACCGTGTGCGGGAGTCGTGAGAGCGGTTGCATGCTGGGCGTAGGGTCATTACAATGTTTTTATACAGATTGTCAAATATCGTGCATGTTGTATAAAACACGACCATGCGCATGCCAATGAGGGGGATTATGTCTGAACCCACGACCGCGGGGTTTCCCGTGGATGCGGCCGAGGCCCGTACGGACCGTCGCTCCGCCCGTACCCGTGCCGCCCTCCGCGAGGCGCTCATTCAGCTCATCAACGAGAAGGGCTATGACGCCATCACGGTGGGCGATTTGTGCGAGCGGGCCGACATCACGCGCGGCACGTTCTACAACCACTACAGCGACAAGGACGCGCTTCTCGTGGCTTGCGAGGACGAGATCATCGCCGAGCTGGAAGCCATCCAGGCGCGCATGAATGGCCTCGACCTTGTGCAGACCACGATTTGCGTAAAGCGCAAGAAGCCCATTCCACTGCTGGTGAGCCTCTTCGATTACCTACGTAGCCAGGCGTATTTCCTGGGCGCCGTCATGGGCCCTCAAGGCGACCCGCGCTTCGAGCGCAACCTGCTCACGCGCGTGCGCGAGATACTCATGGGGTCGGTGCTTCACGAGCGCTACCGCAAGAACCCCACGCCCTTCGTGAACTACTACGTTACCTTCTACGCGTCGGCCTATCTGGGCGTCGTGAAGGAATGGATCGAAACGGGCATGCGCGAATCCTCGGAGGACATGGCGGTTATCGCCCAGCGCTTGCTGTTCATCAAAGCCGGCGAATCGATCAAGCTGTAATCAATCGGCCCCAGGCCGTTTAAAAGGAGACATCTTATGACCAAGGCAAACGAGAACGACCAGATGCGCATCGGCGTCGACGTAGGTTCGACTACGGTAAAGCTTCTGGTTCTGAACCCGCAAGACGAGACGGTGTTCTCGGTGTACCGCCGCCATCATTCCGACGTGCGCGCTACCATCGTGGATATCATCGACGAGGCGTTGGAGCAGGTGGGCGATGTGCCTGCCACTATCGACATTACGGGTTCGGGCGGCCTTCTGCTTTCGCAGTGGCTCCAGGTGCCCTTCGTGCAAGAGGTCGTGGCCAACAAGACGGCCATCGAGCGCATCATTCCCGCTACTGACGTTGCCATCGAGCTGGGCGGCGAAGACGCGAAGATCATCTACCTGGATGGTGGCATCGAGCAGCGCATGAATGGCACGTGCGCAGGTGGCACGGGCGCGTTCATCGACCAGATGGCCACGCTGCTTGACACCGACGCATCGGGACTGAATGAAATGGCCAGCCGTCACACCATCATCTATCCCATCGCCAGCCGCTGCGGCGTGTTCGCCAAGACCGACGTGCAGCCCCTGCTGAACGAGGGCGCCAAGAAGGACGATATCGCCGCGAGCGTACTGCAGGCCGTGGTCATGCAGACCATTTCCGGCCTGGCATGCGGTCGCCCCATCCGCGGTAACGTGGCGTTTCTGGGCGGCCCCCTGCATTACCTTTCCGAGCTGCGCCAGCGTTTCATCGAAACGCTCGAGCTCACCGACGAGACCACCATCATTCCCGAGGAATCGCATCTGTTCGTGGCCCGTGGCGCTGCGTTTGCGTCCGAGGAGAACGAGGAAGTCGTTTCCCTGGGCATTCTGAAGCAGCGCATGGCCGATTTGGGCGATGTGCAGGGTAGCGAAGTGCCGCGTTTGGAGCCGCTGTTCAGCAGCGAGGAAGAGCTGCAGGCGTTCCGCGAGCGCCATGCGAAGGCAGCCGTTCCCAAGGGCGAACTGTCTGAGTACCGCGGCGAGGCCTACCTGGGCATCGACGCTGGCTCTACCACGCTGAAATCCGCCCTTATTGGCAAAGACGGCCAGGTGCTGTACAGCTTCTACGCCAACAACAAGGGCGACGTGCTGGGTACGGCGCGCCGCATGCTGGGCGAGCTGGAAGAGCAGATTCCTCGCGACGAGCAGGGCAATGCGCTGGTCACCATCGGTCACACCACCACTACGGGTTATGGCGAGGCATTGCTGCTGGAGGCCATTCAGGCCGATAGCGGCGAAATCGAGACGGTTGCGCATCTGCGCGGCGCCCGCGAGTTGAACCCGGATGTCGACTTCATTCTGGACATTGGCGGCCAGGACATGAAGTGCATGACGGTGAAGAACGGCGTCATTGAGCACATCATGCTCAATGAGTCGTGCAGTGCTGGCTGCGGTAGCTTCATCGAAGCGTTTGCTACGTCGCTGAATCTTTCCGTGCAGGATTTCGCGCAGGAGGCCCTGCATTCTGCCGCTCCCGTCGACCTGGGCAGTCGCTGCACCGTGTTCATGAACAGTCGCGTGAAGCAGGCGCAGAAGGAAGGTGCCACCGTTGCCGACATCAGCGCTGGCCTTTCCTATTCGGTCATCAAGAACGCGCTGTTCAAGGTTATCAAGCTACGTGACGCCAGCGAGCTTGGCGAGCATGCCATCGTACAGGGCGGCACGTTCCTGAACGACGCCGTGCTGCGTGCGTTCGAGAACCTGGCCGGCCACGATGCCATTCGCCCCGACATTGCGGGTCTCATGGGCGCTTGGGGCGCGGCTCTGCTGGCGCGCGATCGCGCAGCGGGCAAGGGCACCAAGATGCTCACGCCGGCGGAAATCGACCAGCTCGAGGTAAAGCACAGCACCGTGCGTTGTGGCCTGTGCTCGAATAACTGCCTGCTTACCATCAACGACTTTGGCAAGGATCCCGAAACGGGCCGTCGCCGTCGCTTCATCACGGGCAACCGCTGCGAGCGTGGCGCGGGCGCGAAGACGAAGAGCAAGGACGTTCCGAATCTGTTCGAGTTCAAGAACGACCTGTTGTTCAATCGCGAAGTTCTTTCCGCCGATCAGGCGAAATATGGCACCGTGGGCATTCCCCGCGCGCTGAACATGTACGAGAATTACCCGTTCTGGCATAGCTTCTTCACCACGCTGGGCTATCGCGTAGAGCTTTCCAGCGCCAGCACGAAGGAGACGTTCGAGGCGGGCATCGAGTCCATGCCCTCCGAAAACGCCTGCTATCCTGCGAAGCTTTCCCATGGCCACATCATGGAGCTGCTGGAGCGCGACGTCGATTTCATCTGGATGCCCTGCATTCGCTGGGAGCGCCAGGAAGACGAAGGTGCGAACAACCACTTCAACTGCCCGATTGTCATGAGCTATTCCGAGGCGTTGAAGCTCAACATCGACGAGCTGCGTACGAGCCGTACCGATTTCCTGAATCCGTTCATTCCCTATGACGACAAGGAAGCCCTGAAGAAGCGCCTGTGCGAGCATCTTTCGAAGAACCGCAAGCGCGAGCTGGAAGCGCGCGGCATTGCCAATGTGGCCGTGCCCACGCGCAAGGAAATCGACGAGGCCGTCGACCGCGCTTGGCAGGTCGACTTGGACTTCAAGAGCACCATGCGCGCCAAGGGCGAGGAAACGCTGCGCTGGCTGGAAGAGCATCATGGTCATGGCATCGTGCTGGCGGGTCGTCCGTACCATATCGACCCGGAAATCAACCACGCGCTGCCCGAGCTCATCACGGGCTTCGGCATGGCCGTGCTCACCGAGGATTCCGTAGCCCATCTGGGCAACCTCGAGCGTAATCTGCGCGTGTACGACCAGTGGATGTACCATACGCGCCTGTACAACGCCGCTCGCGTGGTTACGCAGCGCTCCGACCTCGACCTGGTTCAGATGATGAGCTTCGGTTGCGGCCTGGACGCCCTTACCACCGACGAGGTCGAAGAGATTTTGGAAGGCTCGGGCAAGGTATACACCCTGCTCAAGATCGACCAGATCTCGAACCTGGGTGCTGCGCGCATTCGCATCCGCTCGCTCATGGCTGCCCTGGAGCAGCGTGCGGGCGACGACGAGTTCGCGCACGAGGAAGAGGGCATGGACCCCTCGATCGACGAAGCGCATATGAACCGCGATGCGGCTCGTGCCGAGCTTTCCCAGGCCCGTGGCGCGTGCGTCACCGATGGCTTCGAGTTCAAGACACATCGCAAGACCGCATCCACCGAATTCCCGCGTGTGGAGTTCACCGAGGAGATGCGTGAGACGTATACCATTCTGGCTCCGCAGATGAGTCCGATTCACTTCGAGCTTTTGGTACCGCTGTTCCGTGCCAACGGCTACAACCTGGAACTGCTGCCCGCCGTGGACACGGGTGCCGTGGAAGCGGGCCTGAAGTACGTGAACAACGACATCTGCTATCCGTCTATCCTGGTTACGGGCCAGATTATGGAAGCTGCCACCAGCGGCCGCTACGACATGGACAAGACGGCGTTCATCATCACTCAGACGGGTGGTGGCTGCCGTGCCACGAACTACATTGCGCTCATCCGCAAGGGCCTGCATGAGGCTGGCCTCGACCAGGTGCCCGTGGTTTCGCTGGCGTTCAACAACACCGGCGAAGTGAACTCGGGCTTCAAGATTACGGGCAAGATGCTGCTCACCGCCATCCCCGTGCTGGTCATTGGCGACCTGCTCATGCAGATGCTCTATCGCACCCGTCCGTACGAGGCCGAGCCTGGTAGCGCGAATGCCCTGTTCCGCAAGTGGATGGATTACCTGGTGGAGCATGAGACGTCCATGAGCCGCCGTCAGTTCAACCGCGTCATCGAGCAGATCGTGCGCGACTTCGACGAGCTGCCCTGCGTCGATTTCGGCAGCAAGCCGCGCGTGGGCGTGGTTGGCGAGATCCTGGTGAAGTTCCATCCCACGGCCAACAACGACATCGTGGGCACCATCGAGGCGGAAGGCTGCGAGGCGAACGTGCCCGGCCTGGTGGACTTCTTCCTGTTCGGCATGCTGAACCCGGCGGTTCGCCACAAGGAGCTTACGCCCAACCTGAAGAAGTACCTGGGCGCACGCTCGCTCGTTACGTTCGTGGAGTCTCAGCGCAATCCCGTACGCAAGGCCCTGGCTGCCAGCAAGCGCTTCGAGCCCATCATGCGCATCGAGGACATTGCCCGCGGCGCAAGCGATATCATCGACCTGGGCAATACCATGGGCGAGGGTTGGCTGCTCACGGGCGAGATGGTGGAACTGGTGAACGAGGGCGTGCCGAACATCGTGTGCACGCAGCCCTTCGCGTGCCTGCCCAACCATGTGGTTGGCAAGGCCGTCATCAAGGAGATGCGCCGCCAGTACCCGCAGAGCAATATCGTGGCCGTCGACTACGACCCGGGCGCTTCCGAGGTGAACCAGCTCAACCGCATCAAGCTCATGATTGCGGTGGCCAAGGAGAACCTGAAGGAAGAGCGTGCCAAGAAGGCTGCCGAAGCGGGGGAGTAATCCAAAGGCCGTAAGCTGATGATGGAATGGGACCTGCCTGATGGCAGGTCCCATTGTTATGTGGGTGTTATGACTTGAAGTGCCTCAAGGGCTGTCGAACCATGGGCTTACCCAATGAGCGAGATGATTTCCTCGCGTGAGTGCGCGCCCGTTTTCTGGTAGATATGGCGGGTATGCGTCTTGATCGTATTCTCCGACAGGAAGAGTTCGGCCTCGATTTCGGCGCGCGTCTTGTTCTGTCCCAGCAGAGCTAGAATTTCTGCCTCGCGCTCGGTGAGCTTGTAGGTTTCTGCGAGCTCACGGCAGCGGCGTTCGTAACGCGCTCGTTCGCCGATGACGCGTGCGCCCGTTTCCAGCGAGATGCCGCACGCGCCCCAGTCCTCGTTCACGGCCTTTTCGCGCCTCCAAATGAGAACGCAAAGCGCCAGCAGTACGATGCAGATGGTCGCGATGGCATATAGGAACGCTTGCTCCGTGTTGAGCTGCAGCGAATGAAGCGTGTTCTTCGATAAGACGCTAATGAGTATGGCCGCTTCGCTGCATGCACGTGCGCAGGCAAATGGACGCAGACTGGGCACCTCGTAGCGATGGCAGATGGTTGCCATGATCATCAAAGCGAATATGGTGAAGCAGACGTACGCGAGTTTTCCCAAGAAGGATGCCACGAGATTGAACGGTTGGATCGTAATGGGGATAAGCAGAACCGCCACCACCGCAATGGGGAAGGTGATGCGTGCGAATTGGCGATAGTCGATCGTGTGCCTTTGGATGGTGCCGATAAGCAGGGTGATGCCCACGATGCACGTTGCGGTGATGCGGAACATCGACCCTCCCACGCCCTGCGTTTCCTGCAGGCCGGAAATGCTCGAGATGAGCGCGGCTATCGTCATGAGGGCGATAAGGCGCTTGGGTAGGGGGTAGCGCACGTTTTCCGCTGCGGGCTTTTCAGGCGGAAGGGCACTTTGCGAAAGCCATGCGCAGAAGAGCGAACAGAGGGGCATTAGCGAGATGGTGAAGATTGCCACTGGCTGACGCAGATTCCCCACGAAGAAGGAAAGCACGTAGGCCCCGATGCAGCATCCTGCGGAATAGACCAGCAATTGCGTGGTGCTCATGCGGCTGTATATCTGCGCCCAGAAGCAGAAGAGCACGGAGCCGCCAACGGCGGTGAGCGCACTCAGCACGATGATGATGGCTGGCGGGAGGTGCATGGGGAACACGTAGAGCGCCATGAGGAGCGTACCCATGCAGGAAAGCGCGCACGTCGTTACCGCCATGGGCATATGGCGTGAGAACGATTGCAGGCGGGGCGCAAATATGGCGAAGAGGGCGAGCGATCCCACGTCGCCAATGCGCATGCCAAAGTCGAAGAGCGTGCGCTCGGCTTCCCAGTCGGGGTTCGCCGGGTAAATGGAGGAAATGTGCGTAAGGCAGAGCCACGTAATGAAAAAGGCCAAACCCAGGAAGCGAAGGGGGTACATGTGAGCGCCCGTTTCCTCGTTTTCGGGGAAGAAAAACGGGGCGTTCGTAGCCTTATCGCTTGCCTGCGCCTGCTGTTCGTCTGCCATTGCAATCGCCTCCCTAAAATTGCGATTGTTATTGTATCAAACCTAAAAGGCCTGGTTAATTAACGGGTGATATACGGGTGAAACCCATTTCGCCCAAGAGCCCCATCCTTCACCCGTGCATGTGCGTCCGCGTGGGAATACAAAGTACGTGCGCGGTACAACTCGTCTTGCGGGACGGTATACCGCGCGGAGAAAAAAGGCAAGTGGATTACAGGTAGACACAGGAGGGAAGTAATCTATGGGCAAACATGAATGCCTAGAGCCTACGCGTCGCGGCTTTCTGAAGGCCGCTGGCGTGAGCGCACTGGCTGCAGCTGGTGCATTTGGTCTTGCGGGTTGCTCTTCGCAGGCGTCGAATACGGCTGCCGTGAAGAACGCGGGTGGTGTTGGCAGGTTCAACGCCGACCTGTACACGGACGTGTTCCCTGTGAAGACGCGCAACATCCCCGTACTCGACCTCGAGAGCGATCTCACCCGTACGGGCAACGTTGCATTCGAGATGCGCGACATCCCCGAGAGCGAGATTGTCCGCACCGAGGAAACCGACGTTCTGGTCGCTGGCTGCGGCCTGACGGGTTCCGTTGCTGCTCTGTCCGCTTCCGATGACGGCACCACGCAGGTGCTCTGCATCGAGAAGATGGACGTGGGTCGCGGCATGTTCGAGGGCATGGGCGTTGTTGGCGGCAAGAAGATGGAAGAAGCCGGCAACATCGTCGACAAGGCCGAGATGATGGACGTCATGCGCTTTGCCGCTCAGTACCGCGTGCCGGTTGACCCCATCAAGCTGTGGGGCGACCGCTCTGGCGAGGCTGCTGACTGGCTGCAGGAGAAGTTTGACGAAGGCGAAGGCCAGATTCAGACGTACTTCAAGGCTGGCACTCCCGCATCGCACGGCTATGCTGCTCCCCAGACCGAAATCGCCTTCAAGAGCGAGCAGTGGTCTGAGCAGACCACCAAGAACGCTGGTGGCGCCGGCATCATGATCGTTGCCGACCTGGCCAACACGTTCAGCAAGCGCGCGAATGCCGATCTGCGTTACAAGACGGCAATCGTGAAGCTCGAGCGTGAAGACGGCGGTCGCGTAACGGGCGCCATCTGCAAGGATGAGTCCGGTTACTTCCGCGTAAACGCCAGCAAGGGCGTCATCCTGGCAACGGGCGGCTTCGAGGCCAACCCCACGATGCTGAAGTCCTGGTGCCGTACCGAAGACGTGACCAACTATGCTTCCTGGGCTCCCAACACGGGCGCGACGGGCGACGGTCAGCTGATGGGTCTTGCCATCGGCGGTCAGATGGACCCCCTGCCCGCTGCAGTCATGAACTTCGACTTTGGCAACCCGACCGGCTTCTACAGTGGCGCTACGGGCCTGAGCCCCTTCCTGGGTGGCATCATGATCAACGAGAAGGGCGTGCGCTTCTGCGCCGAGGACCTTCCGTTCCAGGCTCGTTCCAACGCCATTAGCGCTCAGCAGGGCTGCGGTGCCCGCACCTGGCGCCTGTC
Organism: Denitrobacterium detoxificans; assembly: GCF_001643775.1. Lineage (NCBI taxonomy): Bacteria > Bacillati > Actinomycetota > Coriobacteriia > Eggerthellales > Eggerthellaceae > Denitrobacterium > Denitrobacterium detoxificans. Next base: position 706,642 of record NZ_CP011402.1, read on the forward strand.
CAGCTCCACGCAGCTGGCTTCCCTCGAGGACGCCGCTCGTGAGAAGGCTCTCACCGCTTTTGACGGCCTGATCGAAAAGGGCTGGGCGTTCCGCGCCAGCAGCCTTGCCGAACTGGCCGAGAAGATTGGCTGCGACGCCAAGACGCTCGAGGACGAGTGCGCTCGCTTCAACGCGTTCAAGGATGCCAGCAAGGACGACGACTTCAATCGCAACATGGCCAAGGCCACCAAGATTGAAGGCGACGAGTTCTTTGCCATGATCCATCAGTCCACCATTCTGGCGACGGTATCTGGCCTGGTAGTTGACTACAACTGCCACGTTCTCGACTACGACAACAACGTCATCGAGGGTCTGTATGCCGCAGGTGGCGCTTCGGGTGGCTTCTTCAGCGGTAACTACCCGCGTCACATCTTCGGGCCTTCGGTGGGCCGTTGCGTCACCTTTGGCTACGTGTCCGGCGAGCATGCTGCGAAAGGAGAATAAGCAATGGCAGAGGAAATGACCTCTCAGGAGCAGCCTCAGAAGAAGGTTCATAAGAAGGGCATCGTGGCGGGCGTTATCGTTGCCGTCGTGATCATCGCCGGTATTGGCGCTTTCGCGTGGCACAACACGCCTTCCTTCTGCGGTACGGTGTGCCATGACAGCATGGGCGAGCATCTTGCCAACTACGAGGGCACGGACGCTTCCGAAGGTGCCGGTCTTGCGCACCTGCATGCAAGCGCAAATGTGACCTGCCTCGATTGCCACAAGGCTGAGCTCGATGTGCAGCTGGCCGAGCTGGGCTCCCAGCTTACGGGCAACACCGACAACCTGGGCCTTGCCGATCGTTATTACGTGGACAACGAGACCTGCCTCTCGTGCCATGGCGATAGCTACGAGGCTCTTGCCGAGAAGACGGCTGGTCTGGGTGACTACAACCCGCATTCTCAGCCGCATGGCGAGATGAACTGCAACGAGTGCCATAAGGGCCATGCTTCGCAGGTGGATACCTGCGGCGAGTGCCACAGCAATGGCGGTCAGAGCATGAAGGCATAAGTCGAAATCGGCAATGCATTCGAAGGGCGGTTCGCGCAAGCGAGCCGCCCTTTTTCGTTTGACCTTAGATGGGGAAGTCCGAATCCGGCGGCTAGTCCGCCGGATTTCTTTTTGCGGTAAACGCGTGCACGGTGACCTTGATGATTGCGACGGTTGCGGCCATGCGCTCGCTTATGGCGAAGTCGCGGCCCGTTTGGTGTTTCATGAGTAGAGCGATGGCGTGGGTTTTCTCGGCGGGGTCGACTACGACTTCGGCAACGCCGCGTCCCATGAGCGATGCATACGCTGACCCGTATTTGCAGGGTACGTCCCCGCCTGAAATGATGCCATGGTCGGAATCGATCTCAACGCCTACATGGGGGTTCCTCTCGATAAGGTCGAGCTTGTGCCCCGCTCGTGCGCTGTGCGCGTAGAGCGTAAGCTTCCCATCTGCGTATTCGTATCCATAATGCAGGGGTACGACGTAGGGGTACGCGTCGTCGAAGAGCCCCAGGTGCATGATGCGGCCCTCGTCGAGGATGTCCCGCACGCCGGATTCGCTTGTGACTTCTCTATCGCTTCTGCGCATGATTCCACCTTGCACGTTCTTCTAGAGGTACTTGCCCGTGATGCTTTCGGGTGAGTTGGCGATTTGCTCGGGCGTGCCCGTTGCCACGATGGTGCCACCTGCATCGCCTCCGCCCGGGCCCAGGTCTATGACGTAGTCGGCGTTGGCGATGATGTCGAGGTCGTGTTCGATTACCACGACCGTTGCGCCCGCGTCGAGGAGCTGCTGTAGCACCTCGAGCAGCACTTCAATGTCCAGGGGGTGCAGGCCGATGGTGGGTTCGTCGAATACGAACAGCGCGTCCGATTGGCTTTTGCCCATCTCGCTTGCAAGCTTCAGGCGCTGCGCCTCGCCGCCCGAGAGCGCGGGCGTCGATTCGCCGATGGTGAGATATCCCAGGCCCAGGTCGTGTAAGACCTGCAATTTCTGCAGCGCCTTCTTTACGCCGGGCATGCCGGAGAGCACGTCGATGGCTTCGTCGACGGAAAGCGCCATGAGGTCGGGGAGGCTGGGGCCGCCCTGTTCGCTCAGGGGGATTTCCCTGGCTGCGGGGGCGTAGCGGCTACCCCGACAATCGGGGCATTGGATGTCCACGTCGGGTAGGAACTGCACGTCAAGGGAAATCGTTCCCGTTCCGTCGCAGGTGGGGCAGCGAAGTGCGCCCGTGTTGTACGAGAATGCGCCCGCCTTCAGGCCACGTGCCTTCGCTGCGGGCGTAGCGGCGTAGGCGCGTCGAAGCGTGTCATGTACCCCGGAATACGTTCCCACGGTGGAGCGTATGTTCACGCCGATGGGCGTGGCGTCGATGAGGTTCGCCCGCCTAATGCCCTCTGCGGTGATATCGAGCACATGGGATGGCATCTTCGCGCCATCGATGAGCGCCTTTAGGGCGGGAACGAGGCTTTCCAGGACAAGCGTCGTTTTGCCCGATCCCGAAACGCCCGTTATGGCGGTAAGGCGTCCCATGGGGAAGTCCACAGAAAGCGGCTTCACGGTATGGATTGCGTCGGTTTCCAGGTGAATGGCCCCGTGCTCGAAGACGTCGACGCGGGAAGGGGCTGCCTTGCGCCGTACTTCGCGCGTGCCTGCCAGGAATGCGCCAATGCGGGAAGCAGACGCAGCGGCGACTTCGTCCACCGTGCCCTGGGCGATGACGTTTCCTCCCTTGGCGCCCGATTCGGGCCCTATCTCGATGAGGTGATCGCATTCGCGCAGCACGCGTACGTCATGGTCGACGAGGATGACGGAGTTCCCGTCGGCAATCAGGTCGTCCACTACGCCAAGCAGACCTTCCACGTTGGAGGGGTGCAGTCCGATGGAAGGCTCGTCGAGCACGTAGAGCACGCCGTTGGTGCGGTTGCGCACGGCACGCGTGAGCTGCACGCGCTGGCGTTCGCCCGTGGAAAGCGTGGAAGAGGCGCGGTCGAGGGAAACGTAGCCAAGCCCCAATTGCTCAAGGCGTTCGATGGGCTCGCTCATGCCAGCCAGGATGGATTCGGCCATGGGGCGCATGTCCTGGGGCATTGCCGCCGGTATGGTGGCTATCCAGGTGGTGAGTTCGTCGAGCGTGAGGGCGGTTGCCTCGTCCAGGCCCAGGCCGCAGAGCTTCGGGGCGCGTGCCGCGGCGGAAAGGCGCGTGCCCTTGCAGTCGGGGCAGGGGCCTTCGGTAAGGAACTTCGCCACGCGCTTCAGGCCCTTTTCGTCCTTTACCTTCGAAAGCGCGTTTTCCACGGTGTATATGGCGTTGAAATACGTGAAGTCCATTTCGCCTGCAGTGCCCGATTTCTCGTTGTAGTACAGCAGGTGCTTTTTCTCCGCCGGCCCGTGATACACGATGTCGCGCTCTTCTTCGGTAAGCTCGCAGAAGGGAACGTCGGTGCGTACGCCCATTTCGCGGCAGACGTCCTTCATGAGCGACCACATGAGGCTGCCCCAGACGACCACCGCGCCTTCGCCGATCGTCTTCGTCTCGTCGGGTACGAGCGTGGATACGTCCACGGTGCGCACGACGCCCGTTCCCGAACAGGTGGGGCAGGCGCCCGTTGAATTGAACGCAAGGTCTTCCGCCCCGGGGCCGTAGAATTCTACGCCGCAGGTGGGGCAGGTGATTGGCTGCTCGAGCGCAACGTTGAGCGAGGGCGGCGTGATATGCCCGTTGGGGCATACGTGGCTTCCTAGGCGCGAGAATGCCAGGCGCAGGTAGTTCAGCAATTCGGTGGACGTGCCGAAGGTAGAGCGCACGTCGGGGATGCCCGGACGCTGGCGCAGTGCCAGAGCCGCGGGGACGTGGCGAACTTCGTCGACGGCCGCATGTGCCTTTTGGGAGATGCGGCGCCGCGTGTAAGTGGAGAGGGCGTCGAGATAGCGACGTGACCCTTCGGCGTAGAGCACGCCCAGGGCAAGCGATGACTTGCCGCTGCCGGAAACGCCTGCGATGCCAACGGAACATCCCAGGGGGATGTCGACATCGATGTTCTTCAGGTTGTGCACGCGCGCCCCGCGCACGGAAATGTGGTCGGGTGCGGGCGTATGTTTTCTGCTTCGTTCCATGAGACTATTATGGCATGCCCTTATGGGAAAGGGATGGTGCGTTGCCTAATGGAAGGACGCTCGGTCCTGCGCGTACGCGTGCTCGCTGTCGTTACCGCGGGTCTTCCGGCGTATGCCAATCGCAGGGGTCGGGTTCGGCCATGGCGCGGATGCCCGCGATGATGATCTCGATGCCGTCGTGGAATGTTTCCTCGGAATAGGCTCCTGCGGCGGTTTCCCGCCACGTTTCGGCTGTTTCCTCGTGGGGGAGCTTGCTGCGATGCTGCACCTCGTCGGTTTCGCCCAAGATGAACCCGCCCATGTACGCGTCGATGATGCGCCATGCCTTGCGCAGGATGGGCGCGGGAATGCCCTGGTCTTCGTGCAGCTTGTAGACGCGCTGGATGTGCTCTTCCATGCCGGGGTCTGCGCCCGTTGACTCTACGGTATGCAAATGTGCCGTGGAATGGTTCAGGTACATTTCCCGAATCGAGCTTGTTGTGCGACGGATGGTGTCGTCCCAGCGTTCCCCGGGGATGGGATGCGTGTCCACTTCGGTGAATGCCAGGGCTAGTGCGGCAACTTGGATCTCGTCGACGGAGCCATAGTAGCGATAGAGCGCCATGGCGGTTACGCCAAGCTCCGCGGCAAGCTTGCGCATGGATACGTTTTCGATGCCGATGTGGTCGGCAAGGCGTAGTGCCACGTGCGCGATGCGCTCTCGGCTCAGTTGCTGTGTCTGCGGGGAGGATTTCAAAGTGAGCTCTTTCCTGGGGTGATGCTGTGCAAGAAGAATTGTATTGCATTTCCGTTGTATACAGTGTACACTCTGCGTGAAGTATACGGCGTATACTTCTTTGGGAACCGTAAAAAGAAACAAGGAGGGGGATCCCATATGTCAGAGAGAAACGTCAGTCGTAGGAACTTCGTTGGCGCTGCGGCGCTGGGCGCCATGGCCATGGGTGCTGCCGCTATCACCGGTTGCTCGGGTGGCGCGGCGAAGAGCAAGTCGTCGGAAAAGGCTGCCTCGACTACTTCCGGTAACGCTGCGGGTGATTACCAGAACATCTATTCCGACGGCGTGAACCTCATGCCCGCGCGCAAGGCCACCTGCCCTGGCCCCCGTGGCCCGGTTGCATTCGAATCCAACGTGGATGCAAGCGCCATCAAGCGTGACGAGAACTTCGATGTCGTTGTCGTGGGCGCGGGCGTAGGCGGCCTCATTGCCGCCCTGAAGGCGGCCGATATGGGCGCAAAGGTCTTGCTACTGGAAAAGATGACGCGCGGTCGCGGCTGCTTCGAGTGCTTTGGCGCCGTGGATGCCAAGGTGCAGAAGGAAGCTGGCACGCAGATCGATCGCGCCGTGCTGCTCGACGAAATCTATCGTTCTGCGTACTACCGCATCCGCCCCGATGCGCCGCGTACGTACGTGGAGCGCTCCGGCGAGGCCACGGACTTCTGGCAGGAGATGCTGAATAAGGGCGCCAATGGCTTCGTCATCACTCCGGTTGCCGAGGCGCCGGCTACGAACGGCTTCCCGGCTATGACCCAGTTCATTCCTTCCGAACTGGGCTTCTACGATAGCCCTGCGCTACCTGAGACGGCTTCCGTGCGCAGTGGCCTTTCCGGTATCTACGTGTGCCTGGAAATGCAGGACATCGCAAAGAGCGCCTATCCCAACAACATCGACATGCGCTTCAGCACGCCTGCCGTGCAGCTCGAGCGTGACAGCGACGGTCGCGTGACGGGCGTTATCGCACGTGATGACAACGGCTACTTCCGTGCGAATGCCTCTCAGGGCGTCATCCTGGCGACGGGCGGCTACGATGCCAATCCCGAGATGATGGAAGCCTGGACGCGTCCCGAGGATTACGCGAACTCCAGCTGGTGGAATCCCTGCTGGGGCACCACGGGCGATGGCCATATGATGGGTCTTGCCGTGGGCGCTCAGATGGACCCCATTCCGCATCCCGTTATGAACTTCCGCTGGGGCACTCCCTCCAGCTTCGCTGACTTCCGCACGTGGAATGCCGTCTACCTGGGTATTCTGGTGAATGGCCGCGGCCAGCGCTTCGTGCGCGAAGATGGTCCTTTCCAGGTTGTTTCCAATGCTCAGAACGCGCAGCCTGCGTATGGCAAGAACTGCTGGTACATCTTTGACGATGGCATGAGCGAGGGCCTGGAGGACGGCGGCTTCGAAGAGTTCAAGAGCAAGGGCTGGTTGTACGAGGCCGATACGGCCGAGGAACTGGCCAAGGCATGCGGCATCGACCCCGAGGGCCTGAAGGCAACGCTCGAGCGCTATGCTGGCTTCTTCGCGAACGGCCGCGACGAGGACTTCGATCGCGACCTTACGCAGACGGCTCCGTTCACCGGCGGCAAGCTCTATGCCTTCACCACGAACAGTAACGTGCTGGCTACCACGGGCGGTCTGTGCATCGACGGCAACTGCAGCGTGCTCGATGTCGACGACGCTCCCATCCCGGGCCTGTTTGCGTGCGGCAATGCCTCCGGTAGTTTCTTCGCCGGCAATTACCCGCGCCACATTCCCGGTACGTCCATCGGCCGCGCCATCACGTTTGGCTTTGTGGCCGCGGAAAGCGCCGTGAATGGCACTATCGGCGAGGCCCCCATCGTAGATGGCAATGCTCCCGATCTGTTCGCCTATGGCGAGGGCAATGCCGTGGGCGAAGACGCCCGTACCGAAGCCGAGGCGTTGGGCCTGTGGGACAAGTACAACCCGATTCATGGTTCCAGCACCGATTACACCGACACTCAGCTTGGCGGTAATGCCATGAGCTGCAACAACTGCCATGAGTATCGCGCCGGTGGCGAAACCGTCGCCGACAACATGAAGTGGCTGAGCGAATAATCTCCCTCCCATTACGCTCAACCACATCCCTCCCGTTCGAGAGCCTGCTCATTGCGAGTGGGCTCTCGGCGTAGTTAGCCTCATCGCGCCATGCGCATGTGCGCGTGGTGCGATTCTCGCTATCGTTGTGGGCGGTGTGCGTGTGCCATGGTGTATGCTGCTAGCCACTACGAAGAACGAGTGAAGGGGTTGGCGCATGTCGGGCGTTCTCTACATTTGTCCCACGCCGTTGGGCAATCTTGGTGACATGACGCAGCGGTCCCTCGATGCGCTGCGCGCCGCCTCGGTGGTATATGCGGAAGATACGCGCGTTACGGGCAAGCTGCTTTCCCTCTTCGACATTCACACGAGCGTGCAGCGCTGCGACGAGGCGAGTATCCAGGCGCGTGCTGGCGAAGTTGTCGAGCGCGTCCTGGCGGGCGAGACGGTTGCGTATTGCAGCGATGCGGGCATGCCCGGGGTTTCCGACCCTGGTCAGCGTCTTATCGCCGCTGCTCGCGAGGCTGGCGCCCCCGTAGAGGTGCTTCCTGGCGGCACTGCGGTTGCCACGGCCTATGTGGCTAGCGGCTTTACGTGTCCACGTTTCTACTTCGGCGGGTTCTTCCCGCGTAAGGAGGGCGAGCGCGAACGCGTGCTCCAGGGTCTTGCCACTCTTGACGCGGTGCTGCTGTTCTACGAAAGCCCCCGTCGCGCGGGTGAGGCGCTGCAGGCCATCGCGCATGCCTTTCCGCATCGTCGCGTTGCCCTGTGCCGCGAGCTCACGAAAGCCCATGAAGAGGTGCTCGTCGACATTGCGCCCCAGGTGGCGCAGGAGATCGTGCGACGCACCCAAGAGGGCGAAATGCGCGGGGAATGCGTCATCGTCATCGATGCCCCCAACGACGAGGAGCGCGCAGATGCCCACGCCAATGCGGCGCAGGACGCGGCAAGCCGGGCTGCCGAGCTGCTTGCCGAAGGCACGCACACGCGAAAGGACATCACGAAGGCCCTGCAGAGCGAGTATGGCCTGAAGCGCAACGAAGCATACGCCATCGTTTTGGAGGCGGGTGCGTGATAGAGGATACCCTGCGATTCGTGGACGAGTTCGAAGTCCGCGTCGTCCGCAAGCGCGTGAAATCGCTACGTATTCGCGTGATGCCGCCCGATGGCCATGTGCAGGCAAGCGTTCCGGTGCATATGCCGTTTTCCCATGTGGAGCAGTTCATACGCTCCAAGCGTTCGTGGATCGTGCAACAGCAGGAAGCGCTGCGTACGTCTCCGCAGACCACGGCTGCGCTGGCAACGCCCGAAGAGGTACGGGAGTGGCGTGCGGTGGTGAGCGCGTTCGTGCCTCAGCTCGTGGCCCGGTGGGAGCCGATTATGGGCGTTCGCGTAAAGAAGCTTGCGTATCGCAACATGAAGAGCAGGTGGGGAAGTTGCCAGCCCTCTACGGGGCGCGTCTGCATCAACGTACGCTTGGCGCTGTACCCTCCCGAGTGCCTTGAGTATGTGGTGGTGCACGAGCTGTGCCATCTGCTCGAGCCGAGCCACGGCCCGCGGTTCCACGAGCTTATGGATGGATTCCTGCCCGATTGGCGCACGGCGCGTGACAAGCTGAAGGCGTAATGGCGCCCGTGGGGGAATTGCGTTCGTCTTTGGACAGCTAAAGACGAACGCGCCGGCAGTAGAGCTCTGCCAGCGCGTTCTAGATGATGTAGATTGTGTCCGTGGCTAGGCGATTATTCGTACCACTGATTTAGGTGGCAGTCGCTGCGCTCGCCAAAGGAGTCGCACGACCAGCCGCCCGAAATGCCGTCGAGGTCGTCATCGGAAAGCTCGTAGCCTTCTTCCTTAGCCAGCTTCAGCAGCTCTTCGGGGTTCTTGCACGCCTTCGCCTTATCGCGCAGCTCCGGGCTGAGGTCTTTGAAATCCATCCCTCTTCCTTCCTCTTGGGTGAGCCGGGGCGAAGACGGGCATTCATTCTGCCGTGTCCGTCGTGGAAACCCCTTCTTCACGACCAGCATCGCCTGTTCATTGTATGCATGCGCGGAAGTCCCCACGTCGCTCTCTTGCGGCCCGTTGACTGTTTGTTTGTTTTCGGTAACCTGCGTTTACCTGGCGGGCGTTTCCATCTGGCGCTTGCGGGCTGCTTGTGGGCTAGGCGATTCAATGCGCTTTGTATGCCTGCTCATTGGGAGGCCGTTATGATATCGGACATGTGTCATTCATAAGCAGTACATACATCCTTCATGGGTGTTTTACCAGGTGAAGTAGTTATTCTTGCTGTATTGCCCTTGCGGGGGCGTCATGCTTCCAATCTGTTGATTGGGGGCGTGAAATGCGCTTCGGTATAATGGGCCGAGCTTTGCGTTCTACCGTGGAGCAGGTGGTGGCACGACGCCGCCACGGAAAGGCATGGTACATGACACCAGAAACGCACGACAAACCATGCGCGAGTGCGCGTATGGCCGCGTCAGCGGCCCATCGCGTGTCCTCGCGTTTCTCGTTCGGCCGCAGCCGAGCGGCGCATGCGGGCCAGTCCGCCTCTCGCGTCGCGTTTTCCATTCTCGTTTCATGCGCGCTCGTAGCCGGCACCACTCCGTCTGCCGCTTTCGCCGACGATACCGCCACTTCGGACGTGGATACGTCTGCCGAGAATCTTTCGAACCTGCAGAAGCAGGTCGAGTCTTCGGCCAACGAATACAACAACGCCATTCAGAAGCTCGAGGACCTTCAGGCGCAGATGGAGCAGAACCAGCAGCGCATCGACGAGATCAATGAGCAGCTTCCCGAACAGGAAGAGCGCAGCGCCGATGCCTTTCGCGTGCTGTACATCCTGCAGCAGGAGAGTGGCGGACTTATCGAGATGATCCTCTCTAGCGAGGATTTCTCGGAATTCATTCGCAATATCGACTATCTCGATTGCCTACACGACCATAATGCCAACGAATTGGCCAAGCTCACTTCTATGAAGGAAGAGCTCGAAACCACCCAGGCCGAGCTGGAGGAGCAGACCGAACAGGCCGAAAGCGAAGCCGCCCGTGCCGAGCGTGCGCTTTCTCAGGCCCAGTCGGCCCGCCAGGAAGCCCAGGAGAAGGCCGAGGCCATTGCCGCTCAGCAGGCTGCCGAGGCTGCTGCCGCAGCTGCAGCAGCGGAGTCCGCGTCGAGCGAGGCCTCGAACGAAGCGGGCGTTGACGCGCAGAACCCCGCCGTCGACACCTCTAGCCAGGATACTTCGGGAAACGTGAGCGGTTCCGTTTCTTCGGGTTCGGTGGATTGGTCTGCCGACAAAACGTCGTTCGTGAACCAGTGGGCTGGCCGTATCGACGCATATCTTTCTGGTACGCCCCTGGCGGGTCAGGGAACGGTGTTTGCCGAGGCTGCATGGGATTATGGCGTCGATCCGCGATGGTCGCCGGCCATTTCGTACGTGGAAAGCTCCTGTGGCGCGTATTGCTTCAGGTCGTATAATGCTTGGGGATGGGGTTCTTCCAGCTGGGGTAGCTGGGATGAGGCCATTCGGGCCCATGTTTCGGGGCTTGCCCGCATTTATGGCAGCACGCTCACGTATAGCGCGGCCCAGAAGTATTGCCCACCGAATTCGACGGGTTGGTACAACAACGTGTTGGCACAGATGAATCAAATCTAGTCATGAAGCGGGGGATGGGGTGCATAGTTGCTCTATCCCTTGTTGCACTGTGCTCTCTTGCGCCTGGCCTGGCATGGGCTGATTCCGATTGGTACGAGACGGCTGCGCCCGTTTCCGAATCCGAAATGACCGAGCTCCAAAAGCAGGTAGAGCAGACGTCGGCTGCGTACGATGAGGCTACGGCTGCCGTCGAGGCTCTGCAGAGTCAAATCGACGAGAATCAGAAAATACTTTCGCAGGTGCGTCGCGAGCTCGATGCCCAGAAAGACGATAGCGCTGCGGCTATGCGCCTCATGTACAAGATGCGCCGCAACGGATATGGCCTCGTGGATCTGCTCGTGAATGCCGAGGACATTGGAACTTTCATCGACAATTGGGAATACCTCGACAGCATCGAACGGCACAATTACAACCTCATCGAGCATTATTCCCAGTTGAAGGCCACGTACGAGGAAACCGAAGCCGAGCTATCGCGCCAGAAGGCGGAAGCCGACCAACGCCAGAAGGATGCTGCGGACGCGCTTTCCGCAGCTGAGGCAGCGCGTGAGGAAGCGCAGAATCGTGCCGCGAAGGCAGCCCAGGAAGAGGCGTCCAAGCTGGCAGGTGCGGGCGTCATCGACAACAGCGTCGATTGGTCGGTGGGGCGTGATGCGTTCGTGGAAACCTGGACGCAGCGCATCGACGCGTATCTGGCTGGCACTCCCATGGCGGGCACGGGACGGGCTTTTGCCGAGGCGGCGTGGCAGTATGGCGTGGATCCACGCTGGTCGCCTGCCATTACCAACACGGAAAGCAGCAACGGCGTGCATATTCCCGGCGGCTATAACGCTTGGGGTTGGACGGATGGCAAGGGTGGCTATCGCACGTTCAGTTCCTGGGAGGATGGCGCTCGTCAGCATGTTGCCTATTTGGCCCGTTCGTATGGCTACACCATCACCGTCTCGCATGCGCAGAAGTACTGCCCGCCCAACTATGAGTGGTGGTACAGCAACACACTTGCCAACATGATGAAAATCTAGGTTTGTGCTCGGTACGGTCCAATTGCCGCTATACTCGTTTACTTGCAGAAAAGAATATGCCCGCTTGGCGGGTCTAAGGGTTAGTCGAAAGAGAGCACCCATGTCGAAAGGCACTTTCAGCATTACCACGCCAATTTACTACGTGAACGCCGCCCCTCATCTGGGCACGGCTTACACCACCGTCGGCGCCGACACGCTTTCCCGCTACAAGCGCATGGATGGCTACGATGTCGCGTTCGTCACGGGTATGGACGAGCATGGCCAGAAGGTGGCCGATACCGCAGAGGGCAAGGGCATGACGCCCCAGGCCTGGTGCGACAGCATGGAACCCGCCTTCCGCGACACGTGGGATCTGCTCGACATTAGCTACACCGATTTCGTGCGCACTACGCAGGACCGCCAGACGCGCACCGTCCAGAAGTTCTGGAATGATCTGTATGAGGCTGGCTGGCTGTACAAGGGCAGCTACGAGGGCTGGTACTGCGTACACGAGGAAACCTACTACGCGGAAAGCGACCTGGAGAAGAACGAAGACGGCGTGTACGTCTGCCCCGATTGCCATCGCCCCGTGCAAACGGCCAGTGGCGAGGAGAACTGGTTCTTCAAGCTTTCCGAGATGCAGGAGCCTCTGCTGAAGTTCTACGAGGAGCATCCCGATTTCATCCTGCCGCAGACGCGCCGCAACGAAATCGTGAAGTTCGTGGAAGGCGGCCTGAAGGACCTCTCCATTTCCCGCTCCACGTTCGACTGGGGCGTTCCGCTGCCGTTCGACGAGGGCCATGTGGCCTACGTATGGGCCGACGCCCTGCTGGCGTACCCCACGGGTCTGGGCTTTGCCGACCCCGATCGCGCAGGCGAGTTCGATAGCCGCTGGCCCTTCCAGTACCACTTCGTGGGCAAGGACATCACGCGCTTCCATTGCGTCATTTGGCCCGCCATGCTCATCGCTGCCGGTTGGCCGCTTCCCGAGCACGTGTTCGGCCATGGCTTCCTGCTCACCAAGGGCGAGAAGATGAGCAAGAGCAAGGGCAACGGCGTTATGCCGAAGGACCTGGTGAAGGTATTTGGCGTCGATGCGTACCGCTATTACTTCATGAGCGACGTGCAGTTCGGTCACGACGGCAACATCTCCATGGAGCGCATGGTGCAGGTCTACAACGCCGACCTGGCCAACACCTGGGGCAACCTGTGCTCGCGCGTGTTCAACATGACGGGCAAGTACTTCGAGGGCAAGGTGCCCGCAGCTCCCGCGTCTGCTGCCGAAAACCCGCTGCGCGAGGTGGCCGACGGCCTGTATGAACGCTACAACGCCTGCATGGACCAGGTGGACTTCACGGGTGCCGCTGCTGCCGTTCAGGAACTGGCCGGCCTGGTGAACCACTACGTCGAGGATTCCGCTCCATGGAATCTGGCGAAGGACCCGGCCAAGGCCGACGACCTGGCTGCCGTCATCTACAACGCACTCGAGGCATGTCGCATCATCGCCCTGTTCATGGCGCCGTTCATGCCCAACACGTCCAACGAGGTGTTCCGTCGCCTGTCGCTGGGCGACATCACTGCCGTAACCGACATTCAGGCCGCCAGCGCCTGGGGCCAGCTGCCCGTCGGCAATGCCGTCGAGAAGGGCGATCCGCTGTTCCCGCGCCTGGCCCTCGACGAGATCGATCTCAACCTGGAGTAGTCTATGACCGAAGCCGACCCCGTTTTCTACGACACGCTCTTCAGGAAGAAGCGCAAGAACGGTACGTACAAGATCGTGCCGGCTCCCCAGCTGGAAGGTGCTGTAGCCGATACGCACTGCCATCTGGGCATGGTGAGCCATTGCGACCTTTCCCTGGCGCGTGCCGCGGTATACGGGGTCGACTTTCTGTGCAACGTAACCGACATCGTGGAAGATGCCGGCTCCACGTATGCAGGGCTCGATGGCTGGAAGATGGGCGCCTCCGCCTGGCTTACCGAAATCGCCCCCGATCGCTTCGTCTCGCTGCCGAAGATTCGCCTGGCATGTGGCTGCCATCCGCATAACGCGAAGGGCTACACGGGCTTCACCGACGAGAAGCTGCAGGCGAAGCTGCGCGACCCCCGCACCAGCTGCCTGGGCGAGGTGGGTCTCGACTATCATTACGACCTTTCCCCGCGCGACGTGCAGCGTCGCGTGTTCCGTCGCCAGATTCAACTGGCGCATGAATCGGGCCTGCCCCTGGCTTTGCATATTCGCGAAGCGCACGATGATGCACTTGCCATCATGCAGGAAGAGGGTTTTCCCGCTGCGGGCACCATCCTGCACTGCTGCAGCTTGTCTGCCAGCGAACTTGAACCCTGGATCGAGGCAGGCTGCTACATCGCGTATGGTGGCGCCATCACGTTTGCGTCGTCCGACGATGCGCGTGAGGCCGCAAAGCTCGTACCCGAAGACAGGCTGCTTACGGAAACCGATTGCCCGTACATGACTCCCGTGCCGCTGCGTGGTGAGGAAAACGGCCCCGAATACATCATCTTCACCGCCGAGCGTCTTGCCGAAGTGCGTGGCATCGAGCCCGGCGAAGAGCGCCGGAAGTTCTTGAAGACCCTGCACGACAACGCCTTGGGCCTTTTGGATAGGAAGCCGACGGAATGGCAGAACGCACGATAATATGCGCTTCGCCTCGCTTAGCGGGGCGTTCTGCGAGCGCCGTAGCGCTGGCAGAAGGGCTGCTATCCCAGCGATTTCCCCAAGACACGCTTACGCGCATCGATTTGGCTCGCCTCTCTATCGCCCCTTGCGTGGGTTGCGATGCATGCCGAACGGCAGGTTCGTGCTTCCAGCATGACGACATGGACGGCCTACTTGCTACGCTTGCGCGTACGGATGAGCTGTTCATCGCAAGTCCCGTGTACTTCGCTGGCCCGCCTGCGGGGTACAAGGCGTTTCTCGATCGCCTGCAGCCTTTGTACTGGGGCGATGCACGTCACGGCAGGCGTAGGCCCGCGCACTTGCTTGCGGTGGGCGAAGGCGGCGATCCCTATGGCTGGGAGCCCCTTGCCGTCTGCACGTGTTCGGCGCTTCATGTGGCAGGCTTCAGCCTGCAGCGCAGCGTTGGATGCATTGGCGCTCATGCGCCGCTCGAAGAGTACGTTCACGAATGGCTCGGCATGCGTGATGGGGAAGAGCCCCTTCCGCCCGATGCCACTTCCGCGAAAGGAAACGAACATGGCCGATAAGCTTTCACCCCTGGCGAGCGTTTCCGCTACGCGCGACGTGCTCGATGCTCATGGCCTTGCCACCAAGAAGGCCCTTGGCCAGCATTTTCTCATCAATGATGGCGTGGTCTCCAAAATTTGCGACCTTGCCGAGCTCGGTTCGAACGATGTGGTTCTGGAAGTGGGCCCAGGCATTGGCACGCTCACTATCGCGCTGCTTCGCAAGGCAGGCACCGTCATTTCCGTCGAACGCGATACCGACCTGCCCGCCGTGCTCGCCCGCACGTGCGCTCCCTATGCATCCGCAATGACGTTTTACCTGGGCGATGAGGCCGAGGAGCGTCCTGTGCAGGGGGAGGGCGCGGTCTTCTCGCTTATCAGCAAGGATGCCTTGGAGCTGCAACCCGGCCAGCTGCCCGCTCAGCCGAATAAGCTCGTGGCGAACCTGCCCTATGCGGTTGCCGCCACGCTCGTGCTCGATGCGTTCCAGCGGTATGACTCCCTTGTCAGTGCCACGGTCATGGTCCAGGCGGAAGTCGCCGACCGCATGGCTGCGCATCTTGGCACGAAGAACTATGGCGGCTTCACCGTGAAGCTGGGCCTGTATGCCCGTCCCGCTGGCCGCTTTTCCGTGTCCCCGGGTAATTTCTTCCCGCCGCCGCGTGTGGATAGCAGCGTGATTCGCCTCGACCGCGTTTCCCTGGACGAGCTGGGCATTACCGAAGAGGAGCGTCGCGCTACGGCCGTCATGGCAGACGCCGCCTTCGCCACGCGCCGCAAGACCATCCTCAACTCGTCGCGTACGTACTTCTCGGGTCGTGCTGCGGCGTCGGGGGAGGGCGTTACGCCCGACGACCTGCGTGAGGTATTTGCCCAGGCGGGCATCGATGCTTCGCGTCGTGGCGAGTCCCTTTCGCTTCAGGAATTCATCCAGCTTGGTCGCGTTGCGCACGAACGTGGCATAGCGTAATCGCGCAGGGGTAACACCTGTCGCCAATTGTGAAACATCGGTTAAGATTACCTGCTGGGTATCATTCATCTGCGCTTTGATTGACGCGCGTGATAGAGTGTCGCTTGCCGTCTTTTATACGATATGACGCAAGGAAGTACGAATGGAACTAGAACAGCAGGTTAAAGTAGTCGATTCCATCCACCAGAAGCTCGATGAGTTCGTTGGTCAGCGCCTTTCGGTTCGCGCAAACATGGGTCGTTCGAAAATTGTTGAATCTGAAGGCGTGCTGGTGCAGGTTCACCCGCAGCTCTTCATTATGGAAGTCGATCGCAAGCGCGGTCGCACGTCTCGCCAGTCTTACCAGTACGTCGACGTCCTCACGGGCACCGTCGAGCTGAGCCAGAATGGCGAATCTCTGTTTGGATCGCTTATCGAATCTATCGCTGGCGACAACGAGGAATCCCCGCTTCCCATGATGGAATCCGCTCAGGTGGAGAACTAATTCATAAGTCTCTTTTCGCTTGACATGCAGCAGGACAATGGGCAAAATACCATCTTGCTGAACCAATGGGGATGTAGCTCAGTTGGGAGAGCGCAGCGTTCGCAACGCTGAGGCCGAGGGTTCGATCCCCTTCATCTCCACCATTGATCATGTAGGCCGCCCGCGTTATCGCGGGTGGCCTTTTTCGTATTCGCGACAGGGAAATCGAGGATGAGCCGTGATACATCAGATTACCGACCCAACCGATGAGCGCGTGAGGCCCTTCGCGGGTATGCGCGATGCGCAGCTTCGAGGCGACGAGGGCGTAGGCCCCGGACTGTTTATTGGCGAGTCGGCAAATGTCATCAATCGAGCTCTCGATTCGGGCGTAGCGCCCCATTCCCTGTTCATGGAGCAGAAGTGGGTTGACAAATCTCAGGAGCTCATCGAGCGCTTCGAAAGCCTGGGCGCGCCCGTGCTCGTTGCTGACCCGGTGGTGTTCAAGGCCATTACGGGATATGACGTCACGCGTGGTGCGGTGGCGTGCCTGTATCGCCCCCAGCTTCCCTCCGTGGACGAAGTGCTTGCCGGGGCAACGCGCATTGCCGTGCTCGAGGACGTTATGAATGCCACGAACATTGGGGCTGCATTCCGCTCTGCGGCCGCGCTGGGCATTGATGCCGTCTTGCTTACGCCTTCGTGCCACGATCCGTTCTATCGTCGTGCTGCGCGCGTTTCCATGGGCACGATCTTCCAGGTGCCGTGGACGCGCATTGGGCGCAAGCACGAGCAATGGGCAGCCGAGGGCATCCCTCTTCTGGAAAGCTATGGCTTTCAGACTGCTGCCATGGCGCTTTCCGATGACAGCATCTCCCTGGGCGACGACCGTCTGAACCAGTGTCCGAAGCTCGCCATCATCATGGGCACGGAAGGGGAGGGTCTGAACCCCGAAACCATCGCCCGAGCCACCTTCACGGTGAAGATTCCCATGGCTCATGGGGTCGATAGCCTCAATGTTGCTGCCGCGAGCGCCGTGGCTTTTTGGGAGCTTAGAAAACGCTATTAGTGGTACCCCATTTTTGCGGGTGATACAAAATATGCATTGCCCGAAAAAGCAGCCGATTCTGGCCCGGAGCGAAAAATTATGCGACAAACAGGCAAACTAAACGTTGTGTCTTAACCCACGTTTTTGTATGATTACGCGGTCAGGTCAAGAATCCCCCTTAATGGGTGATGTCTTGACGAGGGGTTTTACCTTACAGTGCGGAGGCGTGGAAGCGTGCACTTGCAGCTGCACCTTCCAACTGGAGGTAAACAGAGAAGCATTTGGAAGGAGGTTAGGAATGAGCGAGGAGACTAAGGGATCCACCACGGCCGCGACTCAGCAGGCAGCTGCAGAGCCTGCTAACAAAAAGAAGAAGTGGCCTATCGTGGTGGGAATCATCGTCGTTGTGATCGCTGTCGCGGGCATTGGCTTCTGGAACTGGCATAACCAGCCGAGCTTCTGCAACGCAGTGTGCCACACGTCGATGGATGCCTATGTTGCCACGTACGACCAGGAGGCTAACACCACCGGCGTCGACAAGTACGGCAACGAGGTATCGAACACCAATGCGATGCTGGTTGTGTCGCACAAGGAGCAGGGCGTAAACTGCCTGGGCTGCCATGTGCCCACCCTGTCGCAGCAGCTCACCGAGGTCGGCGAAACCATCACGGGCGATTACTATTACCCGCTGGAGGAAGTCGGCACCGAAGAGCTGATGGTGAACTCGGGCCACGCAGAGGGCACGGGTGATGAGTTCTGCCTGAAGAGCGGTTGTCACGACATTACGCGTGAGGACCTGACGGAGCTGACGTCCGACATGGACTTCAATCCGCATCGTTGGCAGCACGGCGAGATCGCTTGCAGCGAGTGCCACAAGTCGCACCGCGCGTCGGTATTCTACTGCACGCAGTGCCACTCTGAGGCTGCTGCTAGCATGCCCGACGGCTGGCTGACGTACTCTGATGGTCAGAAGGCGCTTGCTACGGCTGAAACGCTGTCGTAACGTCTGCCTAAGAGGCACCAAACGTTATTCGCTAGAGGGGTTTAGCGGATAACGAGCAATACGAAGGGACTTACCGGTTCGCCGGTAGGTCCCTCGTTGCGCTTTTGGGGGTATTGTCACTTCTGGAATGTCAGGGGTACCGCTCTGGTACCATTTGGTATTCTGGGTGACCGTTTTGAAACAGGTGGGAAGGTAGTTCATTGAACGCTAAAACGAAGAAGCGCATGATCGTCGTCACGGGCGTAATCGTCATGGTGCTCATCCTCATTCTTGCTATCGTGGGCGGCAGCACGGCTGCCAAGACCATCAGCCTCGCCGATGCGGCGAGCGGTCAATACGTTGATCAGCGTGTGCAGGTAACCGGCAACGTCGTGGAAAACTCGTACACGACTACCGGCAACGTGCTCACGTTTTCTATCTACGATCCCGATAGCGAAGATGGCTCCACGCTTTCTGTGAGCTACGACGGCGCCGCTGCTTCCACGTTCGGTAACGACGTGACCGCCATTTGCACGGGCAAGATTGGTGACGACGGTGTGCTGTACGCCAGCGAGATGGTCACCAAGTGCCCCTCCAAGTACGAGAGTGGCACCGAGGCCCTTACTGTCGATCGCATGATGGGCTATGGCTCCGACATCACCGGCACCACCGTTCGCGTGACGGGCAAGATTCAGGCGGGTAGCCAGAACGCTGCCGGTCAGGGCGATCGCTTCGTGCTCGAAGATGCCGATACGGGCGCAACTGTTTCCGTGCTCTTCGACGGTGCCGTTTCCGAAGAGACGCTTGCCGATGGCGCTTCCGTTGTCCTTACGGGCAATCTCACCGAAGATGGCAAGTTTTCCGCAACGAACGTGGCCCTGGCCGAATAGCCACGTCCGGTAAGAAAGGTTCTATCTATGGCATTCATTGGTTTGATGGGGCTGCTGGTTGGCTTTGCGGGCATCATCGTGTCCGTGGTCTGCCTAATCGCCGGCGTCGCCCTTCGCTCCCGCAATCCGCAGGGTGCGGGCGAGATGCTGGTATGGGGCGGTCATGTGGCCGTGATCGTCACGTTCCTGGCGCTCACGTTCTGCTGTGGCCTGCTCGTGTACTGCTTCCTTACGGGCGATACGAGCATCGAATACGTCGTTGGTGCGCAGAGCAAGCAGACGGGCATTCTGGGAACGCTGTATCGCATTTCCGGTCTGTGGGAAGGCCGCGAGGGCTCGCTGCTGTTCTGGGCATGGCTCATCTCGCTGTTTGCCTCCGTCATGTCGCTCCGCAACATGAAGCGCACCGAAAAGCTCGATAGCGTGGCGCTGGTCGTCATCCAGCTGGTGCTGGCTGGCTTCGTAGGCATTCTGCTCTTCTCCGAAGACAACTGCCCGTTCGTTGCCATGGCGGAAAGCTACTTCGATGCCGATGGAAACCTTACGGGCGCGGCTGCGCTGTGGGGCATGAACACGCTTCTGGAGCACTGGGCCATGGCCATTCATCCGCCTGCGCTGTTCATTGGCTATTCGGGCCTTACCGTCCCGTTTGCCTATGCCGTGGCCACGCTGGTCATCGGCGATAGCAGCGATGCCTGGGTACGTCGTTCGCAGCGCTACACCATGGTTGCCTGGTGGATGCTGGGCATCGGCATTGGCCTGGGTTCCGTGTGGGCTTACGTCGTGCTTGGCTGGGGCGGCTACTGGGGCTGGGACGCCGTGGAAAACGCCAGCCTTCTTCCGTGGCTCGTGGGCGTTGCGCTCATCCACAGCCTTACCATCTACCGTCAGCGCGGTGCGTTCAAGCGCTGGTCCATCATGTGCGCGTGCATTACGTTCGCGTTCGTTATCACGGGTACGTTCATTTCCCGTTCCGGCCTGATCGAATCGGTGCACGCCTTCGAGGGCGACCCGGTTTCCCTGGCGCTGTTCGGCTCGCTCATCGTGCTTTCGCTCCTGGCTGGCATCGTGGGTCTGGCGCTGCGCTGGAAGCGCTTCGCCCCCAAGAGCGCTGCCGACGAAGCGGTGGACTCGCTCGCTTCCCGCGAAGCTGCCTACTACTTCAATAATGTGCTCATGCTCGTCTTTGCCATCCTGGTGTGCTATCTCACCGTGGCAAGCGCGCTGCCCAGCTGGATGCCCTTCGGCGGCACCAGCGTGAGCACGGGTACGTTCAACGCCGTGGCGCGTCCGCTCGGCGTGTTCTATCTGGCCGTGCTGGCCGTATGCCCCCTGCTGGGCTGGACGGTCACGCAGCGCAGCGCCTTCCTGGCGAAGGCCAAGGTGCCCGCTATCTGCGCTCTGGTGCTCTTCGTGGTGCTGGTGGTCTACTCGTTCATGTACCTGTTCCCCAGCTACGATGCCATTATCGACGCTGGTGGTAGCGCGGGCATGGGCTTGGCTGCCGAAGGCCCGGGTTGGTACTACAAGGGCCTTACCATCGTGGGCTTCCTGGTTGCCAGCATCCTGTTCTTCAACACGCTGTTCCTCATTGGTCGCACGTGCAGCGCCTACGCCAAGGCTCACGGCACGAACCCTGTGGCATCGATCTTCAAGATGATTGGCGGCAATGCCTCGCGCATTGGCGGTTACACCGCTCACCTGGGCATGGCCGTTATCCTTATTGGCCTCATCTGCTCTTCCATGTACGTCACGGAAAAGACGGGCTACATTACCTATGACGAGGAATCCGACACCGCCGAAGAATTCACCATCCAGGACTTCACGCTGAAGTACACGGGTAACGAGATCTTCGAGGGCGATAGCGGCAACGATATCTACTACGTCGTCGAATTCGACGTGTATCGCAATGGCGAGTATATTGGCCATGTTGCCCCGAGCATGCAGCTGGTGGAAAGCACGCAGCAGACCAAGTCGAACGCCGCGGTGATTAGCTTCGCCGAGGAAGACCTGTTCGTGGTGTACAAGGGCGTGAACAATGCAGGCGACTACAGCTTGGATGTTCGCGTGAACCCGCAGATCAGCTTGGTATGGGTTGGCTTCGGCATGCTCATGCTCGGTTCCGCGATTGCTGCCCTGGGTCGTCGTACCCGCAAGCAGATGGCGGATGAGGCACAGCCGGTTTCCCTGCCCAACAAGGAGGATTAGGGTGGAAGACGCCCCTCACGCCGCAATTGAACTTTCCCATGTCAGCAAGGTATTTGGTCAGCGAAAGGCCGTCGATGATCTTTCGCTGACCGTTCCCGCCGGGGCGTTTCTTTCCATCTTCGGCCCGAACGGAGCGGGGAAGACCACGCTTCTGCGCATGCTTGCCACGCTCTCGCGTCCTACGCGTGGTCGGGCGAGCCTTTCCGGCATCGACCTGAAGGACGATCCGGATGCCGCGCGTGAGCATATTGGCCTCATCTCGCATAACTCCATGCTCTATGGCGACCTTACGGCCGAGGAGAATCTGCTCTTGGCCGCACGCCTGTATGGCATCGTGAACGCGCAGGAACGTGTGGACGAAATGCTCGAGGCCGTGGAGCTTTCGCATCGACGTCTCGATACCGTGCGTACGTTTTCCCGCGGCATGACGCAGCGCCTTTGTATCGCGCGCGCCCTGCTGCACGATCCCGACGTCGTGCTGCTCGACGAGCCGTATTCCGGCCTCGATCCGCACGCAATGGAGATATTCGATAGCCTCATCGAACAGGTGCGCAGCGGCCGTACGTTCGTCATGGTGAGCCACGACCTGCGCAAGGGCTTCGGCGTATGCACGCATGCCCTGGTTATGGCGAAGGGTCGCAAGGTTGCCTATGCGCCCAAGGAGGACATCGATTTCCAGGCGTTCGAAGAGCTGTACAAGAAGACGGTAGGGATGGGGGTTTCCTAATGGCCGTTTCGATCCGCAAGCCGTCTACGTTCCAGCAGTACCTGAACCTGCTGGGGAAGGACCTGCGCCGCGAATTTCGCACGCGCGAGATGCTCACCGCTATGGGCATCTACGCGTTTCTGGTGCTGGTGGTGTATGGTGCCGCTTTGGCTCAGACGGCAAATACGTTCGATATTCTGCAGATGAGCGCGGGCCTGCTGTGGGCCCTCATCGTGTTCACTTCGCTGCTGGGCTTGAACCGCAGCTTCGCGCACGAGCAGGAGAATGGCTGCCTCGAGGGCATCTTGCTGGTGCCGCTCGATCGTAGCGTGGTGTTCCTGGCGAAGGCCACGAGCAACCTGCTCTTCCTGCTGGCAGTGGAAATCATCGTCCTGCCGCTGTTCTATTTCTTCTTCCTCACCACTACCACGCCAGCCGATACCTGGCCCATGCTATTCCTGCCGTTGCTGGTGGGCACCATTGGCATTGCCGGCATCGGCACGCTGCTCGCCACCATCACGGTGAATACGCGTGGCAAGGACGTCCTGCTGGCCGTGTTGTTCATTCCGCTGATCTATCCGCTGCTTTACGCCTGCGTGTCGGCTACTACGGTCGTCATCGCCGGCGGCGACGTGGAGTCCATGTTCGTGCCTGCTCTTGCCCTGGCGGGTGGCTACGACGTGGTCATGGTTCTGCTTTCTTGGGTGCTGTACGATTTCGTGATCAGCGCCTAGGGTGATTGTTGTAACGCTACGCGTTTAGAACTACGACAAAAGGAAAGGTATGACTAGTAAAACTACGAAAAGCCCCCGCGTGGGTGGATGGTGGGATGGCATTGCCCCCGCTATCACGCTCGTTGGTGCGCTGCTGACTACCGCGGGTTTCGTGCTGGCATTTACGCTGGCCGGGCCTGTTAACGGTGCTGCCATCGACGGCGTCGAGGTCATCGGCGGCCAGATGGTTGCCAACCAGCTGCTCTTCTCGCAGAAGATCTTCTACTTCCACGTACCCACTGCCATTGCCAGCTTCGTTGCCCTGGCGGTTGCCGCGTACTACTGCGTGCGCTTCCTCATGACGCGTGACGCTGGCTACGACCTGCGTGCCAAGGTTGCCACGGAAGTCGCGCTCGTTTTCGTCATCGCCGTTATGGTCACGGGCGAGATGTGGACGCGCTTCGAGTGGGGCGTCTGGTGGACGTGGGAGCCTCGCCTTACCACGTATCTCATCCTCATGCTGCTGGTCATTGCGTACTTCGTGCTGCGCGCTTCCATCGACGATCCCGAACGTCGCGCCGTGTTCGCCAGCGTGTTTGGCCTAATCATGTTCGCGGACGTTCCCGTGTGCTTCATGATCACGCGCCTCATTCCCTCCAGCGTGCATCCCGTTATCTTCCGTACCGATTCGGGTCTTTCGCCCGATATGCTCGTGCCGTTCCTGCTTTCGCTGTTCGGCATGCTGTTCGTCACGTATGGCCTGTTCCGTCTTCGCGTACGCGCGGCGGAGCTCGATGCCCGTGCCGAGCGAATCAAAGAGCAGCTTGACGACTAACCCGAAGGAGCAATCATGAATCCCATTCTCGAACAGATCTACGCGACCATCCTTCCTTCCGCCCCTTATGTTATTGCGGCGTATGCGCTCGTTTGGCTGGCGCTTTTGGTGTACGTTGTACTCATCACCGTCCGTCTGAAGAAGACCGAAGCTCAGATGGCCGTGCTGGAAGAGGCGTTGGCTGCCAAGGAAGCCGATGCCACCGACAGCATCACCAAGAAATAGCTTTACCAAGAAGGAAGTCGTTACATGAAGGCTCTTATTCCTGCAGCTGGCATGGGTACGCGTTTTCTGCCTGCCACCAAGGCGGTTCCGAAGGAAATGCTGCTCGTCGTCGATCGTCCGGTAATCCAGTACGTCGTCGAGGAAGGCCTGGCCTCCGGCGCCGATGAAGTGGTTATCATCAACAGCCGCGAGAAGAAGGCAATCGAAGATCACTTCGCTCCCGATCCCCAGCTCGAGGAAACCCTGGTGGGTCGCGGCAAGAAGGCCTACGCCGAAGCTGTGCATCATGCGGGCAATCTGCCCGTGAGCTTCGTCTACCAGGACGAGCCCCTGGGCCTGGGTCACGCCGTGCGCTGCGCTGCCGAAAAGACGGGTGACGAGCCCTTCTTCGTGTTGCTGGGTGACGTTATCGTTCCCGGCAACGACATGCTCAACCGCATGAAGGCCATTTCCGACGAGCACAACGGCGCAAGCGTCATCGCAGTGCTTCCCGTGCCCGACGATCAGGTAAGCCGCTTTGGCGTCATCGATGGCGTGGAAGTCTCCGAAGGCGTTTGGAAAGTCAATGGCCTGGTGGAAAAGCCTCCTGTAGAGGAAGCTCCTTCGAACCTCACCGTGTTCGGTCGTTACCTGCTTTCTCCGCGCGTTATGGAGCTCCTTGCAAGCGTGAAGCCGGGTGCGGGCAACGAAATCCAGCTTACCGACGCTCTCGATGCCGTGCTGGCCGAAGAGGAAATGTACGCCATGGTCATCAGCGACGACGAGGGCTTCGATACGGGCACCGTTGCCACGTGGCTCGACACGAACAACCGCCTCTACGCTCGCAAGAACGGCTAGTTGGTCGCTACATAGCTTGCTCAGCAAGGCTCCGCCGCTTGGTGGGGCCTTGCTTCTTTTATGCCTCCATCTGCGATTACAACTAGCGGTGTTGGGCTGGTGATGCGGTGCGCGTTCGGGTTCGGGATGAACATGGCATAGCGGGTGCATTTCTACTCGGAGACTGCGTCCCGCCGTTAGGCGGACGTCAAATTGAAAATGCGCAAATCCGAGGTTCTATTTTGCAAAAATGCTGACGTTTACACGCTGTAGCCTTCGTTTTCCCTGCCGAATGGGGCGGGGAAGGGTTCGCCTGTGCCCTCATAGCGACGTTGCTCCAGGTCGTCATTGCTCGTATGAGGGGCGAAACATAGATCGACGTGTAAACGGCGACATTTCGTGCATTTTGTCGGCTGATTTTGCTCAGTTTGGCGGCGATGCCTATCTTGGGATTCGGGCGAGCGATTTTCATGCTCCGTGGACGGAGGGGGCGTTGGTTGTACCTCGTTCATAGTGAAGTGATTCGGGGGCTTTGAGGGGCATATCACGCCTTCATCTCGTTGATGACCCATAAGGTTTCAAGCACGTCGAGCGCTCGATAGAAGCCGTGAGAAAAGAGAATGGCCCGAGCCAGTAAGGGAGTGGGCTCGGGCCTGCAAGGAGGGATGGTGCTTACGCACCCGCTGCCCGGTAGGTTAGGGAGGAGGGAGAACCGGACAGCTTCAAACTTTAGGAGGGATACCTTTCGTCTGATGACCCAATTATAAAATGCGGGAATGCAGAAACCACGACCTGGGCGTGCGCGTTTTATGAATCGCGTATCGGGATAGTAACAGGCCTACCCCAAGGGCGTTACAAACGGCGTGCTGCCTGCCCTGACGGCTCGATTTCGTTGAGTAGCTCGGTTGGGGCGTGGTCCATTTATCGGGGCGCTGCGGGGTTGGGGCGGTATACTTACATGAACGATTTTTCGGCCAGCTGCGCTTCGTGGCATGCATGGCCATCGAATAGTGAGGAACATCATGGCGGATATCCAATTGCGCTTCCACAAAGACATGCTCGTCCTTTCCGGTTCGCTATCCCATGCGTTTGGAATCCAGGGGTTCGACGAAGCGCAGCAAATCCTGCTTCCCGTCATCGAGCCCGAAGTGGTCGAGGAGACCTTGCGCCTGCAGCTGGCCACGGGCGTGCCTTGTCTGGTTGCTCCCACGGGTGCCATCACGCGTGCCCGTCTGGCTCACGTACGCGCCTCGGAAAAGGATGCCGAAATCGCCCAGGCTGCGTTGCGTATTGCCTCGGCATTCAAGCCGCAGCATCTTATCGCAAAGATCGGCGCTACTGGCTTGCCCATCGACCCTTCCAGCAAGTCTTCGCTCGTGGCGAATCGCGACCAGTATGCCCGTGCGGCCACGGTGCTGGGGGAGGAGGGCGTCGATGCCTTCTTCCTGGACGGCATGGCAAGCCTGGACGACATCCGTTGCGCGCTCATGGGCATTCGCAAGGAATGCTCCACGCCGGTGTTCGTGTCGGTGGATGCCGCCGAGGATGGCACGTTCGCGGGTGGCCGCGAAAGCGTCGAGGATGCAGCGCGCTTGGCCGTGGAGTTCGAAGCTGACGTGTTTGGCTTCCGCGCCTCCGCGGCACCCGAAGCGCTGTGCTCGCTGGCTCGTCGCGTCGCCGATGCCACGCCGCTGCCGCTACTGGTGCAGTTCGATGTGCCCGAGCCTCCTGCACGCCGTGCGACGCTCAACCCTGGCCCCTTCGATTCGCCCGATGGCATGGTTGCCATTGCGCGCGACCTGCGTGCCGCTGGCGCTCAGTTCCTGCGCGCTACGGGGAAGGCCACGCCGGCTTACACGGGCGCGCTTGCCGCTTCCGTGGCTGGCCTCGACTGCGTAAGGTAGGTGCGTATGGCCATTCGCCAGCCCATTAGCAATATCAACCGCAGCGACGATTACGGCGCGTTGCAGCGTGTGGTTTCCGAGCTGTACAGGCATACCGATATGGTGAGTCGCATGGACGTGGTCGTGCTGGTGGAATCCTACGACCTTCCTGCCGATTTGCAGGAAATCGTGTCGCTGCTGCCTCCGGGCTACTATACGCGCGAGCGCTTGTGCGACCAGCTGAATTCCGCGATTTCCGGCCATGCGTGGGGACAGGTGTACGGAACGGTGGAGTAGGGCGTAGCGTTCGCCCCTGAAACGAGAGGCGGGCAGACCATATGGCCTGCCCGCATAAAGCCTCACCCCCGCCCTAAGGATGAACCCACCTCAGAAAGGTGGGTGCCCGCAGCTTGTTTCCTGGCTTTCGCGCCAACGGGCGCGAATCTCCATTTCGCAAGCAATCTAGAGCTCCCTAACAAAATGCATCGGTCCATCGCAATATTACGGGGATCGAAGGTGAAGCCTAGTTAGAATATAGCATCTTGAGCGCCGAAATAAAGGCTTGATATCTTCTCCGTAATGTGGTGAAGTAATGGTATACGCGCGATATCCTTTAAAGCGTTTCCCCAGGAAAACGCTACTATCGAAATCTGCTTTCTGCCATTTCTGGCCGACGCGTCATGCCTTCTTCCGCGCCAGGACGCAACCTCCATCGCGATACGCTATCATATTGCGGAATTCGCCAACGAAAGGAATGCCGCAGATGACGCAGACTGCTCCCAAGGTCTCCATCCTCGTGCCCATATACAACACGGAAACGTACCTCGGAACATGCCTCGATTCGCTCGTAGGCCAGACGCTGAAGGACATCGAAATCATCTGCATCAACGACGGTTCCACCGATTCCTCGCTGGATATCATGCGCGCCTACGCCGCGAAGGATGCGCGCGTGCGCATTATCGACAAGCAGAACACGGGCTACGGTGACTCCATGAACCAGGGCCTTGCCGCTGCGCGTGGCGAGTACATCGGCATCGTCGAGCCCGACGACTTCGTTTCGAAGCGCGCTTTTGCCGCATACGTGAAGGCTGCCGAGCGGTATGGTGCCAGCGTGGTGAAGGCGAATTACCGTGAGCATAGCGAAGGCTCGTGGCGCGATCCCCTTGCCGTGGTGTATGGCCAATTTGCCTACAACGTCCCGTTTTGTCCGGCTGACAACCCCGCGATCGTGAACACCACGCCGAGCATTTGGGCGGGTCTGTATCGTCGTGATTTCATCTTGGGGCAGGGGATAAGCTTCAGCCAGACGCCTGGCGCCTCGTTCCAGGACGCTTCGTTTGCCCATCAGTGCTGGATCGCCGCCCCGCGCGTCGTGCTCCTTCGCCAGGGCTACCTGCATTACCGCACCGACAACCAGGCAAGCTCCTCCAAGTCGTCTGCCAAGGTATTCCAGGTTTGCTACGAATACCAGCGTACGTTCGATTTCCTAAGGAACCGCGGCCAGGACGCGTATCGCGCCTTCGCTCCGGCCCTGAACGCGGCACGCTGGAATGGCTACAAGTGGAACTACAATCGCATTTCCGCCGACAATCATCTGGCGTTTGCCCAGCAGTGGGCGCGCGAGATGGTCGATGCCCGCGAGGAGGGCATGCTCGACCTGTCGCTGCTGCCAGCGGTCGATGCGGAAAACGCCCAGCTTCTCATGGGCGATGCGCAGGAGTTTTGCAATCGCTTTCCCGACGAAATCGCCTAGCCGTTACTTGTGTTTAATGGCCGCAAACACCCGTGTTGGCAAGCGGGCCGCGCCCGTTTTGGGTTACTCTAAATGCTTATGTATGGCGTAGATAGCAAGAGGTAATCAGTGAGTCGCAAGAAGAAAGATTACAACGTGCCGCGTGGCGCCAATCGAATGCAGGGCAATCCCTACGCCCAGAATCCCTATGGCGGGTACGGTAATGGGGCGTACGGCGCGAATGGTGGCTATTCCGCGTATCAGAATGGCGGATATGCCCAACCGCATCAGGCGTACGGTCGCCCGGTGAATGCCCAGACCCCGTATTCCCAGAACCCGTACGGTCAGCCTCAGTACGGCAGGAACCCGTATACGAATAACACGCAGGGCCAGCCTTACGACTACGCTTCCAGCGCACGTCGTCAGAATGCCCAGCAGGGTCAGTACAACCCCTATACGCGCCAGGCCCAGCAGAACGCCTATCAGGCGGCCATGGGTGGCGCTCCCCAGAACGCATATAACTACCAGGGCTATTCCCGGGCCGCACAAGATCAGCCCGTCCACGGCCGGCATGCCAAGGGCGCAGGCGAGGCATATGGCTCCCATGCCAGCATGCCCTCTGCCACGGGTGCCATTGGCAAGCGCAAGATGAAGCGCGGTAAGAAGATCGCCCTCATCATTCTGGGCGTCATCTTGGCTCTCTTGCTGGTTGTGGGGGCGGCATTCGCTTGGTACATGAGCTCCATCGATAGCGCCATGAAGCTCGATGACGCCGATGGCGTCAACGCCGCGCTTACCGACACGGCCATGGATGAGCCCTTCTACGTGCTCCTTCTGGGCAGCGATTCGCGCGAAGGCTCGTCCACGGAATCGTATAACACCACCAACGCGTCCGACGTGATCATTCTGGCGCGTGTGGATACCACGAACAAGCAGGTCACGCTCGTGTCCATTCCGCGCGATACGGCATGGACGGATAGTTCGGGCAACACCGTGAAGCTCGACCAGGCCTACCAGGAAGGTGGCGCCGCTACGAGCATCAAGGCGGTTGAGGGCATTACCGGCGTGAAGATCAGCCATTATGCCGAGATTCGTTTTGCCGAGTTCGAGGAGCTCATCGATTCCCTTGGCGGCATCGACGTGAACGTGCCCACTACCGTTTCCTACGCCGACGCGCTTACGGGCGAGCAGGTCACGGTGGAGGCTGGCGAGCAGACGCTCAACGGGCAGGAAGCGCTCATCTTCGCGCGCGCCCGTCACGATTACGCCTCCGACGAGGAATCGAACAGGCAGAAGGCCGTTCGTCAGATCGTGGGCGCCATCGTCACGAAGATCCAGTCGAAGTCGGCTACCGAGCTCCCCGGCACCATCATGAAGATTGCCTCGTGCGTGGGAACCGACCTCAATAGCCAGGAACTGCTTCAGCTTGCCCTGGCGTTCAATGGCGGCGTTACCATGTACAGCGGAAGCGGCCCCTCGGCGGGCGATTATGATTCCGCCATGGGTGGCCTGTGGTTCTGCTACGATGACCCCACAGGGTGGTCGAAGCTCATGCAAGTCGTGAACTCGGGAGGCGATCCCTCTTCCGTAAGCTATTCGGGCGACGTGGTTACGCTGCCGGGCTCTACGGAGGAAGTGACGGTCTCCTAAGAGGATAGACGAACGGGGCTGGCGCAATGCAGGGTTTGCGCCGCAAGGGTCCCGTTCGTTGAAATGGGAAAGGAATAGGGGAATGAAGAGGAATGTTGCGAAAGCGCTAGCGCTTGCCCTGGCTCTGTGCCTTGGCGTGTTTGGCCTGTCGGGGTGCTTCTGCTCGAAGCAGGAGACCACTCAGGAAGAACCGACCTCGAATGTGTCGGATAGCAAGCCCGAAGTGGTTGTTCCCACCGAACCGTTCTACGTGCTCGTGGTGGGCGACGATAGCCGCACGGGTACCATCGAGGCGGAGAAGGAGAACCAGTCCGATACCGTCATGCTGGTGCGCGTCGACCCCACGACGTACCACATCACCATCGTTTCCATTCCGCGCGATACCACCACGAACATCAACGGCACCGACACGAAGTTCGACCAGGCGTATCAGTATTACGGCATCGAGGGTACCGTTCAGGCCGCCGAGGACCTTACGGGCGTGAAGATCTCGTACTACCTCGACATGGGTTTCGTGGGCTTCGTCGACTTCGTTAACGACATCGACGGCGTCGACGTTACTGTGCCTATGACCATTTCCCTCACCGACATCATCACGGGCAAGAAGATCACCGTCGAAGAGGGCGATCAGCATCTGAACGGCAACGAGGCCCTGGTGTACGCTCGCGTGCGCAAGGCGTACGGCGACGACATGGAGGCCATTCGCCAGACGCAGGATCGTCAGGTTCTGCAGAAGCTCATTACCAAGGTGAGCCAGATGCCCGCCGACCAGGCGAGTGCCGTCGTGCCCGTGTTCGTTTCCGCGCTCACCAATACCAACATGGATTCTGAAGTGCTCGCGAAGCTCGTCGAGAACTTCTGCAATAACAGTGGCTCCATCACGTTCGATTCCACGAGCGGTCCGTATCAGGGCAGCATCGTGAACGACATCTGGCTTATCCCGCGCGACGAGGAAGCGTGGGCCGAGCTCATGGCCGTGGTGGATGCCGGCGGCGATCCTGCCACCGTTATCGCCCCCAAGAACGTCAACTAACGCAATGCGCAGTCCGCAGGCCGTCTCATCAGCGAAGACGTATGTGGGCTGCGCTGTTGTGTGGTAGACTTACCGGGTTGCATTAGCTGGATGGACACAGATTGATAAAAACACTCACCAATATCCTGAAGGACAACTGGGAATGGCGTACGCAAATTGGCCATCTCGCTGTCTTCGAACTGAAGAAGCGCGCGCGTGGCGCCGTGCTCGGATGGGCGTGGCTCGCCATTAAGCCCATCGTCTTCGTAGTCGTGTTCTGGTTCGCCCTTGAAGTTGGCCTGCGTGCAAGCAGCACCACGTCGGGAGCGTATCCGTACTTCGTATGGCTCGTCGCGGGCCTTATCCCGTGGTTCTTCATGTCCGACATGACCAATACCGGTTCCGACGTACTGCATAGGTATCCGTACCTGGTCAACAAGGTGAAGTTCCCGCTCAGCGGCATTTCCACGCTGTATACGCTTTCCACCTTGCTCATCAATTCGGTGTTGTTCGTGATCCTCATGGTCATATACACGGCGTACGGCATGCCCTGGGACATCTACCTCATTCAGGTTCCCATCCTGCTCGTGCTCATGTCGGTGTTCTGGAACATGGTTTCCATCATGAACTCGCAGCTCTCGGGCATGAGCAAGGACTTCGGCCAGCTCATGAAGGCACTGAACAATCCGTTCTTCTGGCTTTCGGGCATCCTGTTCAACATGCAGATTCTGGGTCCTGCGGGCTTTGGCTGGGCGGCCGATATCATGCTGTTCAACCCCATTACGTTCTTCGTTACCGCATTTCGCGATGCGCTCTGCGAAAAGGTCTGGTTCTGGGAAGACCCGGTCTTCTTTGGATGTTTCTGCATCGTCTTCGTGGTAACGCTTGTCGTGATGGTTCTGGTGTATCGCCACTTCAACGAGGAGGTGTCCGATGCCCTCTAGCGCCGAGGAAAAGCTTCATCAGGTGCGCCTCGTACGCGATGCGCACAAGACCACCAGCGACGAGACTGCTATCCGCTTCGAGCACGTTACCAAGCAGTACAAGCTGTACAAGAACGAACGCAGCCGCTTCCTGGGTATCTTCAATACGAAGTCACGCTCCCTGGTAGGCGTGGTGAATGCTAACGACGATTTGTCCTTCGAGGTGAAGAAGGGCGAGGCCGTAGCGTTGGTGGGTCGCAATGGTGCTGGCAAGTCCACCGCCCTGAAGATGATTACGGGCGTAAGCCATCCCACAAGTGGCATCATTACCGTGAATGGCAGGGTAAGCGCCCTGCTCGAGCTGAACGCTGGCTTCGATGGTCAGCTTACGGGTCGTGAGAACCTGGCGCTTCGCAGCCAGGTGCTCGGCATGACCAAGGCGGAGTTCCACGAGGTGGAAGAGCAAATCGTCGAGTTCGCCGAACTGGGCATCTACATTGACCAGCCCATGAAGATGTACTCGAGCGGCATGAAGGCCCGCCTGGGCTTCGCGTTGGCTGCCACTATCGAACCCGACATCCTCGTAGTCGACGAGGCGCTTTCCGTGGGCGATCGCAAGTTCCGCGCGAAGTGCATCGAGCGCATGTCCGACATCATGTCGAACAAAGATGTGACCATCATGTTCGTGACGCACGAGTCTAAGGCCGCCCAGGAATTCTGCACGAGGGGCATTGTTCTGGAACAGGGCAAAATGATGTACGATGGTGACATCGAGGACGCTGTCGATTACTACAACAACGAAATCATTCAGCTGCCCGACAATGGCAAAAGCGCGCCAAACGCATCAGCGTAAAACACGTAGGGGGAGCGCGGGGTGGCCCGCGCTCGTTGGTTTTAGACGATACGCATTCGATAGATAGAGGACGTAATGGTTTACGCGGCAATTCTCGCAGGCGGTTCGGGCACCCGTATGGGCAACCCCAATAAGCCCAAGCAGTTTTGGATGATGGGCGATCGCCCGGTGATCGTGCACACCATCGAGAAGTTTTGCCTGGTCGACGAGTTTCAGAAGATCATCGTGCTGTCTCCGGCAACATGGCTGCAGCAGACGCAGGACATTGTGAGCCGCTACCTGGGTGCATTCCAACATCGCATTGACATCGTTGCGGGCGGCGCCGAGCGCAACGACACCATCATGAATGCCATCGACCATATCGAGAAGGCGTATGGCATGGACGACGACACCATTATCGTCACGCACGATGCCGTGCGTCCCTTTGTCGATTACCGCATCATCGTGGAGAACATCGCTGCAGCACGCGAGCATGGTGCTTGCGATACGGTGATTCCCGCCACTGACACCATCGTTCATAGCGTCGACTCCAGCATGATTGCCTCCATACCGAATCGCGCGGAATACTATCAGGGCCAGACGCCCCAGTCTTTCAACGCCAAGCGCCTGAAGAAGCTCTTCCTGGAGCTTTCCGACGACGAAAAGGCCATCCTCACCGATGCGTGCAAGGTGTTCGTTCTGAAGGGCGAAAAGGTTGCAATGGTGCGTGGCAGCGAGAGTAATATCAAGCTCACGTACACCAGCGACATGCGCATAGCCCGCGCCATGATGGAGCAGGAAGAAGAGGGGCATCATGCTTAATTGCGTGTATCGCCTGGTTTCGCCGCGCACCATCGAGCCCGTGCAGGTCGATGTGGCGGTTGGCCCCGAAGATGTCGTCGTGCGCCCCACGCACCTTTCCATCTGTAACGCCGATCAGCGTTACTTCCAGGGGCGTCGCTCCGCGCGTGCCATGGCCAAGAAGCTGCCTATGGCGCTTATCCACGAGGGCATTGGACGCGTGGCCTGGAGCGCCGATGGCGTATTTGAACCTGGTCAGCGTGTGGTCATGCTGCCGAACAATCCCGTGGAGACCGATGACGTCATCAAGGAGAACTACCTGCGCAGTAGCCAGTTCTGCGGCAGCGGCTACGATGGCTTCATGCAAGAGCTGGTAGTCCTGCCTGCTTCCCGCGTCATTGCTCTGCCCGATTCCATCTCCGATGAAGTGGCGGCGTTTACCGAGCTGGTGAGCGTTGCCGTTCATGCGGTGTCGCGGTTTGGCGAAATTGCCCACGTGCGCCGCGAAACGGTGGGCGTATGGGGCGATGGCAACGTGGGATTCATCGTGTCTCTCGTCTTGCGTTCCATGTACCCCAACATGAACATCGTGGTGTTTGGGCGCAATGCCTACAAGCTTGCCGACTTTACGTTCGTGGACCAGACGTTTCTTACCACCGATGCGGCGCATGCGCCGCTCATCGACCACGCTTTCGAGTGCTGCGGCGGTGATGGGGCAGCGTCGGCCATTGGGCAGATCATCGATACCATCAAGCCCGAGGGAACCATTTCCCTCATGGGCGTTTCCGAGAACCCCGTTCCCGTGAATACGCGCATGGTGCTGGAAAAGGGACTGCGCATGTTTGGCAGCAGCCGAAGCGGTCGCCTGGATTTCGAGCGCACGCTGCAGCTGTACCGCGAGCATCCGCAGATTGCCAGCTATCTGGAGTCCCTGGTGGGTTCGGTAAACGACGTCGCTTCCATTCGCGATATCGCGCACGCGTTCGACGCCGATGCACGTAAGCCCATGGGCAAGACCATCATGCGTTGGAACATGTAGCCCGGTTTTTTGCTTGAAAAGCAGCGGCGTCGCAGCCTTTGGGGTGCGGCGCCGCTTTCGTTATTTTGGGTGGTTACTGGAAGGCGCGTTCGTTGAGCTTGAAGTGGCTGCGCTTCGATTCCAGGATGCCGTCGTCGCGCATTTTCGAAATCTCGTTCGACATGGCGCTTCTGTCGACTCCCAGGTAGTTCGCGAGCTGCTGGCGGTTGAACGGGATGTCGAACTCGTTGCTTCCCGCGCGTTCCGACTCATGCGAAAGATACGAGAGCAGCTTGCCGCGAATGGACTTTGGGGTGGTGTGGAACAGCTGCTGGGAAAGCCCCAGGCTGCGTCGGGCGATCATCGTGGTGAGCTTCAGCGAGAGATGACGGTGGTGTGGACACGCGTGGGGGCAGGTGGAGAGCACCTTGCTCGCATTGAGGAACATGATGCGCGAGTCTTCCTGCGCGATGACGTCCACCATAAGGGGTTCGTTGGGTATGGCCGCCTGTTCTTCGCAGAACAGCTCGCCGGTCGAGCAGGTGCGCATAACGCGCGCGTCACCCCATATGTCCACGTTCTCGATGTAGACGCTGCCTTCTAGCACGAGCCCGATTTCGGACGTCATGTCGCCCATGTGGAATACGTATTCGCCGCTTCGGTAGGTTTTCATGTGGGATCCCAGGCATCCCAGCATCGAATCGATGTCCTCTTCGCTCGTGCTTCCAAAGAGCTCGGTGCGTCTGAGCGCGGGCGTTTCATTCATGATGGTCCTCTTCTCGTGCGGGCGGTGGGGCGTTTGGCCCTAGGTTCGTGAAGATTGCTTGTTGCGGGATATCATATCCGCTCATTGTTGTAATCGCAACATACTTTTTCGGTAGGCGCAGATACTCTGCAGGAAGAAGACGATTAGTGAGGAGCAACGGTGATTCGAAAGATTATCGAAATTAACGAAGAGGCATGCAATGGTTGCGGCATTTGCGTGGATGCCTGCCATGAGGGTGCCATCGAGATCATTGATGGCAAGGCTCGTCTGGTACGTGACGATTTCTGCGATGGTTTGGGCGATTGCCTGCCCGAATGCCCCATGGGCGCCATTTCGTTCGTGGAACGCGAGGCTGCTGCGTATGACGAGGCGGCAGTTGCAGCTTCCAAGGCGAAGCAGGCTGCGTTTGCCGCGGCGGCTCATCGCCATGCAGGTGGCGGCTGTCCCGGTTCGGCTATGCGAACGTTCGACCGGTCCGCGCAGGCGGCTGCAAGCGCACCTGCGGCAGCTGCGGCGACATGCGAATCGCAGTTAACGAATTGGCCCGTGCAGATCAAGCTCGCACCTACGCGTGCGCCGTATTTTGATGGGGCAAACCTGCTTATCGCCGCAGACTGCTGCGCCTATTCGTATGCGGCGTTTCACCAGGACTTCATCCGCAATCACGTATGCGTTATCGGCTGCCCCAAGCTCGACATGGTGGACTACACCGAAAAGCTCACGCAGATCATTGCGAATAACGACATCAAGAGCGTTGTCGTAACGCGCATGGAGGTGCCGTGTTGCGGTGGCCTGGAGCATGCGGCGGTGGAGGCCCTGAAGGCGAGCGGCAAGTTCCTTCCTTGGAGGGTCGTTACGTTTTCCCTGGATGGCCGCATACTCGAATAACGCTTCGACTCATCGTGTTAATTGCGAAAGGAGCCATCCCGTGGGATGGCTCCTTTTTCGTGTTTCGCCATGCCTACTTTTCGTCCTGCGAAAGATAGGCGATGTACTCGTTCCCCCAGGTTTCAAGTGCGGAAAGCACGTTCTTGAACTTCATGCCCACATCGCTTAGTTCGTATTCCACGTTGGGCGGTATTTCGGAATGGACGCGGCGGAGGACCAAGCCATCGTTGACAAGCGTTTTGAGCTGACGGGAGAGCGTCGTGTGCGTCATGCTTTCGGGCATGCGCCGTTGCAGTTCGTTGAAGCGCACGGGGCCGTCTTGCAAGAGGTGAAGGATGTAGAGCGACCATTTTCCGCTGAGGACCTTTTGCGAGGTCACGTACGGGCACTTTCCAAAGAGTTCGTTCTGCTGCATGTTTGTCCTTCTAGGTATCGTAAATGATACTGGTATCAAAAAATATCGTACTTGCTTAGGCGAGACTACACTTGTTAAATGGTCCCTGCAACTGGTAAGAGCGAATACGAAAGGCATGCTCATGGAAAAAGCTCTCGACTATTTGGCGAAAAGCGGAACGTTCTACCTGGCTACGGTAGACGGCGATGTTCCCCAGGTTCGCCCCTTCGGCGCGGTATGCGAGTTCGAAGGCAAGCTGTACATCGTCACCAACAATCAGAAGGACGTGTACAAGCAGATGAAGGCTAATCCGCATGTTGCGGTAAGCGGCATGGTCGAGGGCACGTGGATTCGTCTGCGTGGCGTTGTGGCGGAAGACGAGCGTCGCGAGGCTCGCGTTGCCATGCTCGAGGCAAACCCGTCGCTCACGGCCATGTACTCGGCTGACGACGGCCTCATGACCGTCTTCCGCTTCGAAGAGGGAACGGCTACGGTGTGCTCCTTCACCGATGCTCCCGTCGAGTACGCGCTGTAGGATTTCAGCTTACATAGCGCGTGGTGCATGCGCATGACGCCTAGGCGCCCGCTTCCGGCAGGAAGGCGGGCGCTTTTGCCGTTGCGGCATCCTGCGTAGGGGATGGCCTGGTCGTAGTATCATCTATCCAAAAGGGGAGGGATGATATGAGGACAACGCAGCTTGAGTACTTCAAGTCGGTGGCTCGTACGCTCAGCTTCACGCGTGCGTCGGAAGAATGCCATGTTGCGCAGCCGGCCATTAGCCAGCAGATCAAGGCGCTCGAGGACGAACTTGGGTTTCCGCTGTTCGTGCGCTCCACGAAGGGCGTGCAGCTAACGGCAGCAGGTAGGGCATACTACCACGATACGCTGGGCGTTATCGATGCACTCGACAAGTCGGCCAAGCGTGCGCGTGCCATCGCGGAGGGCTCTGCGGGCGTGCTTACGGTGGGCGTGGCCAATTCCGGCCAGACGGCTTACTTCGATGCCCTTCGCGGCTTTATGGCCAGCTATCCCGAAGTCGAGCTGCGTCTGGCTCGCTCGCGTTCCCTTACGCAGCTTCAGGAGCTGCATGATGGCGTCTACGACATCATGGTTACTGCGGTGAGCGAAAGTGCGAAGGCAGTTTCCTATGCCGCGGTAGAGGTGAACGAGCTGTGCATCGTAGCGAGCGCCAATCATCCCCTTGCCAACGCGAAGGGGCTCGTTCCTTCCGATTTGCTTTCCTTTCCGCACATCATCGCCGATTGCGAGAACCAGGCTCTCGTGTACCAAACGTATCCGTATCTGGAAGGCTCTCCGGAAACGCCGCTCGTGCGCGCCGAAGACCAGGACATCGCCCTGGCAGACATGATCATGGGCTTGGGCGTGGAGGCTATGCCCGTTCATGTGGCCCAGGATCTGGGAGCTGATTCCTGCATTCTGGATGTCGTGGGGTATCATGCGAGCCTTGCCGTGGGATGGGCGTATCTTGCGAGCAACGACAACCCTGCGCTCGCCAAATTTCTCGAGTTCTTGAACTAGCGCGTCACATCGGTCTATAAGCCTTTCTTATCGATTCCCGTAAAACCGATATTTCACGAATGGCCTCCCGCGGAATAGGGTAGGGCCATATTGGAAACACGGAGGGAAAAGAGGGAACTATGGCTGAAATCTCACGCCGTAATTTTCTGACGGGTGCGGGCCTTGCGCTTGCCGGCATCGCGGGAGCGGGTGCGCTTTCTGGGTGCGCTCAATCCAAGGGCTCTGCCGATAAGGCGGCTTCCGCCGAAACGAGCGAAATCAAGACGGCTGACGAAACGCGCGACGCCGATATCGTTATCGTGGGCTCTGGCGCCTGCGGTTGTTTTGCCGCATACGAGGCCGCAAAGCAGGGCGTGAAGAACATCCTGGTCGTTACCAAGTCGGGCAACGCAACCGACTCTAACTTCAACGAGATCAGCGGCACGTGCGCCGTCGAGACCGAGGGCACGCGTTCGATTGGCCAGACGTTCACGCTCGTCGACCTGTACAAGCACATGATCGCCTATGCCCATTGGACGGTGAATGCCAAGCTGCTGCGCAAGTGCACCATGCTGCTGACGGAAGATATCGACATTCTTACGAAGATGGGCGTCGAAACGCAGATCTTGGGCGATCGCTACAACGTTGGTTTTACCGACGTGCATGGCTTCATGACTCCCGATAAGGGCCAGCCCATCGAGCAGTACCTTACGGGCGAGGGCGTTGAGTTCCTGTATGGCGCTCCCGCAACGCACATCCTCATGGAGGACGGCGTGGCCAAGGGCGTGCAGTGCGAGCAAAAGGGCAAGGTCATCAACGTGAATGCCAAGGCCGTGCTCGTGTGCACGGGTGGCTACATGGCCAACGAGGAAATGCTCACTGAGATCTACGGCGGTGTCGAAATCGCCAACATGGGTTCGAAGAACAACACGGGCGACGGCCAGAAGATGGTGCTCGAGGCTGGCGGTATGGAAGATCGCATCCATGGCCTGGGCATGAACGACATCTACGGCATGAACAAGAAGTCGACGCTTTCCGTGTTCAACGCTAACCCCCTCATGCAGCTTGCCTTCTATGGTGGTCTGGTAACCGATCCTTCTGGTAAGCGCTTCCTGGACGAGTACATGCTGGCTCAGCAGCCCATGAGCGGTGGCGGCGAGGCCACGCTGCATCAGAAGCGCTACTACGCCATCTTCTCGGGCAACGTGGTGGATTCCATGGCAACCCAGAGCTACTACGCTTCCATTGGCTCTCCTGCCGTATGGACGTCTGCCATGACCATGTTCAATGCTCCCATCCCCGACCTGGAGAACAACCTGAAGAAGGGCAAGGACGAAGGCTGGATCTACGAAGGCAAGACCATTGACGAGCTGGCCAAGGCTGCGGGCCTGATCGACCTGCCTGAAACGGTGAAGAGCTACGATGCCATGGTTGCCGCCAAGGACGATACCGAGTTCTACAAGCGCGAAGAGTTCCTGTGGCCCGTGGAAGATGGCTCCAGCGTGTACTACGCATTCGAGTACAACCCGAGCGCCTTCAACACGTTTGGCGGTGCACGCACCGACGATGATTGCCGCGTCCTCGATGTTGACCTCGAGCCGATTCCCGGTCTGTATGTTGGCGGCGTCGAGAACGGCAGCCTGTTCTGCACGCCGTACTATGACTGCGGCGGTTCCTGCTCGGGCCTGTCCATGGCTTCCGGCCGTATTGCCGCCCAGCATATGGCGGAGTACATCAAGCAGGCGTAAAGCGTCTCGTCTCCTGCTTGAGTGCTTGCATAGCGCACCGCGGCATTGTGCCGCTGCGTCATAGCCGAATGGGAACCCTCCCTCCCATTCGGCCAGCGAAGAAAACGCGCCCACCTCTGCAGCGGTGGGCGCGTTTGCGTGTGCATGCAAGGCAGAAGCTAGCCCTTCCAGAAGTCCCGCTTCAGGTTCTCGCGGTTTTCCTGGTTCGTCTTCTTCAGGATGTTGTGCACGTGCGCTTTGATGGTGCCCAGCGCCAGCGTGAGCTCGTTGGCGATGTTCTGATTATCGCGGCCCAGCAGGATGAGGTGCAGCACCTCGCCTTCGCGCTCGGAAAGGCCGTAGCGTCTGCAGTAGACGGGAAGCAGCTCTTCGATGTGATGTTCGATAGGCACGTCCTCACGTTGGGGCGGTCGTTCGAATCGAATGGCGAGCGTGTGCGCGGACCCGCGTATGGAAAACCAGGCAAGCACGAGGAGCATGACATTCTCGCTGAAGTTACGTTCGGAAAGGTACAGCGGGAAGTCGGACGTGATGAACCCTGGGTCGAGCACAAGGATAACTATGGTGTCTTCGCAGAGTATGCAGAGTGTCAGCAGGGAACAGGCAATGAAGGGCTTTCGGAATCGCTCGAGGCGCATGACCTCTACCGGGTCGGTGGCACGCTTGCGACGGTAGATGCCGTAGAGCGAGATGAAGATGAGGAATACCTGGCGCATGGAATAGTACAGGTACTGACGCCAGGGGCCTTCGGGCAGTAGGAAGAGCACGGCTAGACTTCCCGCGAAGAACGCCACCAGTGGCCCGAATAGCAAAGTGCGGTTACGCACGTCTAGGTAGTCGCAGACGATGAGCCAGAGGCATTGCAGGAAACCGCCTCCAACAATCATTTTCAGGATTGGGTAATTGATGGCGTAGTACTGGGTGGAGTCGAAGACGAGATTCTGCGACAGGAACTCTTCCTGGAAGATGAACGATACGTCGAAGAGGTAGAGCAGGAACATGCCCGCCGCGTACAGGAACACCTTGCGATGGCATACCAGATGCGCGGAAACGCATACGGAGGCGGTAAGCGCGCAAATGACCAGAAGCGTGAGCGTGTAAACGAAGAAAACCAGGCTCAAGATGCATTCTCCCCAAACGATGCAGTCTATTGAGGGAGAGTTTATCGCATGCGCGGGCGTTTAAACCACCGAACTTTACCGCGATTGTCCATTCGAGCGCAATCCCAGCTCAGGTGCTGGGTTAATTTGGGTATAGGCGTTCCGTCGCCAAATTAATCCCGATTATTTCTTTTCATTTCTCCGGTCATTTTCGAATCTGTGCTCAGGAGGCATGCATCGTCCCATGCGATGCGCTTCGCAGCGGCGGGAGAGAGCCGCTACGGGGGCCAGGTACTCAATGAGAAAGGGAGTACGCAAATGGTAAAGGACTATCTGGATACCAACGACTTCACCAAGGAAGAGCTGCTCGACATGGTCGATCTTGCCATGGCCATGAAGAAGAGCATCAAGGAAGCGGGCACCTACCCGCAGCTGCTGAAGAACAAGACGCTCGGCATGATCTTCCAGCAGGTATCCACCCGCACCCGCATCAGCTTCGAGACCGCCATGACCGATTTGGGCGGCCATGCGCAGTTCTACGGCCCCGGCACCATTCAGCTGGGCGGCCATGAGTCCATCGAGGATACCGCTCGCGTCATGGGCAGCCTGGTAGACATCATGATGGCCCGCGTCGACCGCCATAAGGACGTGGTGAACCTGGCTAAGTATTCCGCCGCGCCCGTCATCAACGGCATGAGCGAGTACAACCATCCCACTCAGGAGCTGGGCGACCTGCTGACCATGATCGAGAACCTGCCCGAGGGCAAGAAGATCGAGGATTGCAAGCTCGCCTTCATCGGCGATGCAACGCAGGTGTGCGTATCGCTCATGTTCATCGCCTCGAAGATGGGCATGGACTTCGTGCAGTTCGGGCCGAAGGGCCATCAGATCACCGACGGCGGCCTGCAGGTGGAGAACAAGGTTGACCTGCTTGCCATTGGCAAGGCCAACTGCGAGGTTTCCGGCGGCACCATCACCATCTCCGATGACATCGAGTGCATCAAGGGTGCCGACTTCATCTATACCGACGTGTGGTACGGCCTGTACGACGAAGAGGTTGAAGGCGCCAGCTACATGGACATCTTCTACCCGAAGTATCAGGTGACCATGGACATGATGAACTTCGCGAATCCGAACTCGAAGTTCATGCACTGCCTGCCCGCCACGCGTGGCGAGGAAGTCGTCGACGAGGTCATGGACGATCCCGAGCGTTCCCTGTGCTGGGTGGAAGCCGAGAACCGCAAGCATTCCATCCGCGCGATTCTTGCAGCGCTCTGTCCCCAGGCCCCGGTCAACGAAGCGGTGGCCGCCGAGGCCGCACGGGAAATCGACGCCGCCCTTGCCAAGTTCGGCAAGGCCGCTCGCGCCTAGCAACGATGCCTGCCATGCGGCGGGTAGTCCCCGCCGCATTCTAGAAAAGGGGAGCCATCATGGCTGAAAAGAAATTTTCGTTTGCAAGCGTTATTCTCACCGTAATCTGTGTCGTGTTCGTGGCCGAGGCGGCGGCGCCGGCGTCGGCAATTGGCAACCAGCAGTTCTTCTGGTGGGTGTTCCTGATCATCACGTTCCTGCTGCCTTACGGCCTTATCTGCGCCGAGCTGGGTACCACGTACGAGGGAGACGGTGGCCTGTACGACTGGGTGCGAAATGCCCTAGGCGATAAGTGGGGTGCACGCGTCAGTTGGTACTACTGGATCAACTTCCCTCTGTGGATGGCGAGCTTGGGAACGCTGTTCCCTGACATCATCACCATGTGCTGTGGGGTGGAATTCGACGTGGTGGGCAAGCTTGCCATCGAGCTTGCGTTCGTGTGGGTCGTCGTGTTCCTGTCGTTCTTCAAGGTAAGCGATTCCGAGTGGATTCTGAATGGCGGTGCCGTGCTGAAGGTGCTCATCGCCGTTACCGTGGGCGTTATGGGCATCTGGTTTGCATTGACGTATGGCTTTGCGAACGATATGTCCGCAGAGACTTTCCTGCCCGATCTGACCAGTTTTAACTCGATTCAGTATCTGTCGATTATCCTGTTCAATTTCATGGGTTTTGAGGTAGTTACAACGTTCGCAAGCGACATGAAGAACCCCAAGACCGACATTCCGAAGGCCATTATCCTGGGCGGTATCGCCATTGCGGCCATCTATCTGTTTGCGAGTTTCGGCATTGGCGCGGCCATTCCCGCCGAGGAAATCGACCCCGATTTTGGCATGATCGTTGCCGTCATGACCATGGTGGGCGAGAACTCCTGGCTGTTCATCGTCATCTCGCTCGTGTTCCTGGTGACCCTGTTCGCGAACATGACCAGCTGGTCGTTCGGCGTGAACTTCGTGGCCGAGTATGGCGCCAAGCACAACAACATGCCTGCCGTATTCGCCATCGAATCGAAGAAGACGGGCATGCCTGCCGGTGCCGCTATCGTCAATGGTGTGGTCGCCACGCTTGCCCTGCTCATCCAGCTCATTCCCATCGAGGAGATCTCCACGGGCCTGTTCTGGTCGATCTTCAGCATGAACGTGTGCTTCCTGCTGCTGGCCTACATCCCCATCTTCCCGGCGTTCCTGAAGCTGCGTAAGGTCGATCCTAATCGCGAGCGTACCTATGTCGTGCCCTTCAAGGGCGCCCTCCTGAAGATCGCCTGCGTCGTTCCTGCCATCGAGTTGGTCCTGGCCATCATCGCCACGGTCGTGCCGTTTGGCGCCATCGCCGAGGGTACGGTTGGCTTCGTGGAACTGTTCCCGCTCATTGGCGTTGTCGTGGGTATCGTGGCGGGCGAGGTCATGCGCGTCGTGTGCGCCAAGAAGCGCGAGCGCGAGTTTGCAGGCCTTACCCCCGAGCTTTCCGAGAAGTGGCTTGCTAACCCCGACGTTGCCGATCCGGCCGAGCTTGCCTAGCGGTTCGTTTACCCGGCGCGGGTTCCCGCGCAGCCTGGGCGGGGCGTTCCTCCTTTCGCCCCGCCTTCTCTCAAAGAATGAAAGAGGTCTTACCATGAAGACTATTTCCGAATCTGTATCCATCCCGAAGGCCGACGGCTTCCGCATGCCTGGCGAGTTCGAGCCCCAGAGCCGCGTATGGATGGGCTGGCCCCATCGTACCGATACGTGGTCGTTTGGCGCCAAGCCCGCCCAGCGTCAGTATGCTGCCGTGGCACGTGCCATTGCCGAGTTCACGCCGGTGACCATGTGCGTGAACCAGGTAGACTACGCGAACGCCAAGGCGGTGTTCGAAGAGGACGAGAACATCCAGGTCGT
Source organism: Denitrobacterium detoxificans (assembly GCF_001643775.1). NCBI lineage: Bacteria > Bacillati > Actinomycetota > Coriobacteriia > Eggerthellales > Eggerthellaceae > Denitrobacterium > Denitrobacterium detoxificans. Next base: position 750,813 of record NZ_CP011402.1, read on the forward strand.
GGAAATGACCACCGACGACGCTTGGTTCCGCGACACCTGCGCCACCTTTGTGGTGAACGATGCCGGCGAGGTTCGTGCGAATCACTGGCACTTCAATGCGTATGGCGGCTTCGAGAACGGCTTGTACTTCCCCTGGGACAAGGACGAGCAGATTGCCGTGAAGGTGGCCGAGTTGGCGGGTGCGCGTACGTATCGCCCCGATGACATGATTCTCGAGGGCGGCTCTATTACCGTCGACGGCGAGGGTACGGTCATCACCACCGACATGTGCCTGCTCGACCCTGGTCGCACGGCAAGCGCCACGGGGCTGGAGCCTTGGAGCGAAGAGCTGCGCGCCTATATGGAAGATCACCTGAAGGCATATCTGGGCTGCGAGAAGGTCATCTGGGTGAAGGACGGCATCGACCCCGAAGAGACCAACGGTCACATCGACGACGTTGCGACGTTCATCAAGCCTGGCGTGGTTGCGTGCATCTGGACCGATGACCCCGATTACCCGTTCTACAACGAATGCCATGCGGCATACGAGACGCTTTCGAACGCCGTGGATGCGAAGGGTCGCAAGCTGAAGGTCTACAAGCTTCCCATGCCCGTGAAGCCGCTATTCATGACCCAGGAAGCATGCGATTCCATCGACATTGACGAGAATGCCGAGCCGCGCGTTGCCGACGAGCCGCTCATTGCCTCGTACATGAACTATTTGGTAACCAACCACGGCGTCATCGTGCCCCAGTATGGTGATGAGAACGATGACCTGGCCGTTCGTACGCTGCAGGATATCTACGATGCCGAATGGGGCGAAGGCGTGTACAAGGCCGTGGGAGTGAAGAGCGAGCAGGTTGTCTACGGCGGTGGTAACATTCATTGCATCACGCAGCAGCAACCGTCGGGAGGTAGGTAAGTCTATGGCTTTCGTCGATAACGATACGCGCGTCGTCGTGGCGCTGGGTGGCAATGCGCTGGGAGATACGCCCGAAGAGCAGATCGAGCGCGTGCGCGCTGCCGCGCCTGAGTTGCTCAACCTCATCACGCAGGGCAACGAGATCATCATCACCCATGGCAATGGCCCGCAGGTGGGCATGATCCAGAAGGCCTTCACGTACGCCCATCAGGTGGACGAGAAGATTCCCATGCTCGACCTGCCTGAATGCGGCGGCATGAGCCAGGGTTACATCGGCTACCACCTGCAGCAGGCCCTGGGCGTGGCGCTGCACAAGGCGTACAAGCGCTGGCACGTGGCGTCTGTGGTTACGCAGACGGAAGTCGACCCCGACGACCCCGCGTTTTCCAACCCCACGAAGCCCATTGGCGCCTTCCTTACGGAAGAGCAGGCCAAGGCTGAAATGGCGGCGCATCCCGAGCAGAAGTACGTGGAGGACTCCGGCCGCGGTTGGCGTCGCGTGGTGGCTTCCCCCGATCCGAAGAAGATCGTGGAAGCGGAATCCATCCTGAATCTGCTCGACAACGACTTCATCGTCATCTGCACGGGTGGTGGCGGCGTTCCGGTAGTACGCGACTACAACGACAAGGGCGCCTACCGTGGCGTTGCGGCCGTTATCGACAAGGACCTGGGCGGCGAGCTTCTGGCCGAGGACTGCAAGGCCGACGTGCTCATTCTGCTCACCGCGGTCGACCATGTGGCCATCAACTTCGGCAAGCCCGACCAGGTGGACCTGGAGGGCATTTCCGTGGAGGAGGCCGAGCGCTATCTGGAGGAGGGCCAGTTTGGCAAGGGCTCCATGGAGCCGAAGGTTCGCGCGGGCATTCGCTTCGCGAAGAGTCGCCCCGGCCGCGTGTGCATCATCGGCAGCCTGGACAAGGCTGGCGACGCCATGGCGGGGAAGAGCGGTACGCGCATTCACCTGTAATGCGTTCAGTCGCTAGAAAGTAAGAAGCGGGCAGGTCGTATGGCCTGCCCGCTTTGCGTTTTAGCCCGCAATGCGCGCAATGAGCGCGTCGATCTGCTCGTCGGTCATGCCGCTACTGTGCAGGTAGTACCTGGCAGGCTCAACATAGTCAATCGATTGGAGGTTGGCCTGGTCATCGACATTAGCCAGGTATCTGAGCATCCCGTCGAAATTCAAATTCCTGATGGCATCGTAGCGATCGGGGTCGCTGTCTTCCGTGATGCCGTAATAGTTTGCGTACGACGCCATGTAATCGGCGGCAAGCTCGTCGTATGAGGCGCCGCAAAGCGCTTCAAGCAGGAGGCATACGAAGCCAGTGCGGTCCTTTCCTTCTACGCAATGCACCAGATAGGGTCCGTCGTGTTGCGTCATCTCGATGAGCCCCTGGGCAAGCGTTTGCTTGAATTCGTCGGAGGAGTAGTTTGCGGTTAGGTTGAGCAGGGCGACGTTGCCCACGCTCCGCAGTTCCATGAAGGGCGTGACGTCTATGCCTTGCTCCTCGTCGAGGGCGGCGTATTCGTCTACTTTGTCATCGTTGTCGGAAAGGTCGAGCACGAACTGAACGCCAGCTTGTTTGAGCAGGGCGCTTGCGTAAGGCGCACGATTGCACTCGTTGTCTATGGGCGACGCCGATCGGTAGAGCACGTTGGGCGCAAGCGTGCCTCCCGCGCAGGCGCGAAAGTTCGCGAAGACTTCGTCGCTTGCGTAGTCCGTTCGGTCGTTCGTGTACGCAACGTCGTGGGCGATTTGCACCGTGTGGAAGGCGTCTGCAGTGTTGAGCCTGATGGTTGCGGTGTCGCCCTCGGAAAGCCCCGAAGCCTCCCAGAGCGAGTCGCCGAAGGACAACGCGGCCCGAATGGTGGAATAGCCGGGATAGCCTACCAGAAGGGGGTCTCCGATGTTTGCGTAGTACCCGTTGTAGTAGGGGATGCCAGTCAATTCGCAGCCGTTTGAGAAGACGATGTCTACGCTATCGCCGAACGCGAAACCGCAGGCATTGAAATCGTCGATGCTGATGGAGAAGTTGATGCCTCCAAAGTCCTGGTCCTTCGAGACGACGAGGCCTTCCAGCAACCCTGGGGCGGAATTAACGTATTGCGCGCTTGGCGCCTGTTCAAGAGGTTGGTCCGTTGCGTCTTCGCTGGGCGCTGTGGGGCTTTGCTGGCTGGGGGAGCAGCCGAAGAGCATGGCGCTTGTCAGCCCAAGCGTGCAGATGATGGCGAATGCAAGGCGATGCGCTACGGGCGTGCGTTCGTTCGTGATGGCGTTCATACGGACTCCCTCGTCTGCGGGCATGTTTGCATCATCATACGCTCTTGCTGTGGGATGGTCGAATGCGTTTGCGCTGCATGAGCGCGTGGTTGCGGTCCGCGGTGCGCGCGTGGTTTCGGCGTATGGATTTGCGCATGCCCTAGGTTCTACGCACTCGGGGGCGTAGAGTGGTCGCAATTATTCTTACGACGGAGGAGCGCCCTATGAAAGCCCTGGTTGTTGTGGACGTGCAGAATGATTTCGTATCTGGTTCGCTGGGTACGAAGGAAGCGCAGGAGATGCTTCCGCGTCTTATGAAGAAGGTCGAGGCCTTCGAAGGCGCCCTGTTCGTGACGCTCGATACGCATGGCGAGGACTATCTGCAAACTCAGGAAGGCCATAACCTGCCCGTCGTGCATTGCGTGCGCGGAACGTGGGGATGGGAACTGCCCGACGAGCTGAGCACCCTTACGGATGCCAAGGGCGCCGCGGTGTTCGAAAAGCCGTGTTTCGGGAGCGTGCAGCTCGCGGAAGAGCTGGTGAAGCTGCATGCTTCCGAGCCCCTGGAGAGCATCGAGCTCGTGGGCTTGTGCACCGACATCTGCGTGGTTTCCAACGCCCTCATGATCAAGGCCGCCTTGCCCGAGGTTCCCGTTTCGGTGGATGCGTCGTGCTGCGCAGGCGTTACGCCCGAAAAGCACGAGGCTGCTTTGGCTGTGATGGAAAGCTGCCAGGTAGCGGTAACGCGATAGCGGAATGATTGATGTACGCCCGAAGGGGGCGGTTCCTTGCGGAGCCGCCCCTCATTTTGCTATGCGTTTACTGGTGACTAGCTTTCCAGGTCGGCCAGAATCCGTTCTTGATGCTTCCTTGCGCTCTTGTACATGGCATAGAGCATGACTGCGATGCCGACGAATACCGCGAGGGCAAGAGGGAGTGCGATTAGGACGTCCGTGACCCAGAAGACCTCTGAAATGCCCACGAGCATGATTTCGGCGAGGATCTGCGTGACGAACAAGATGATGCCCGCCCCAACTCCGCCTACTGCGGCGATGCCGACTGCGGTGCTGGCGGGAAAGGTGTCGACGTTTACGAATTTCGGGTAGCCCATGATGCCCTTCTTCGTTTGCGCAATCGTTGCGTACATGGCGCAAACGACGACGATCAGGCAAAGCGCCATGCAGATGGGGCTGATGTAGAGGAAGGGCGTGCGGTCGAGATCGTGCATGCTTGCCGCGGTGTCGAGCGATAGCATGAAGTACGACAAGATGAGGTTGAGCGCCAACATGAGGTGGAATGCGCGCTTGTTGATGCGGTTTGCCTCCATTTCCTCGCGTTCGTCTGCCATGACGAAGAATTCTTTCCAATGCTTGATGGCATTCATGGTTACCCCTCCTGGGTCCAAAACAAATCGTTGAGCGTTACGTTGAGTTCCTTGCAGATGGCGATGCAGAGGTTGAGCGTGGGATTGTAGCCACCGGCTTCTATGAGGCCAATGGTTTGACGCGTGGCCCCAACCTTGGCTGCAAGTTCGGCTTGGGAGAGGCCTGCTCCGACGCGCGCTGCTTTCATCTTCAAATTCTTGTTCCCATCCATAAGGTCCCTCCTTTCGCATTGCCATATCTATCGTTCATGATGTAAGAAATATATTGCATAAATGAGATGATGTCAAATATATCTTGCACAATGTTTGGAAAATCAGTCATAACGTTATAGAGGCATCACATTGGTTGCCGCTATGGAAAGGGCGTGGGGTTGTTTATTCGCGGTACAGGATTTTATGCTCGCGCAAGGAGATTGGGTGGTATACTCTCTCCAGCCTAATTAGCCGCGGCCCTTTGGGGCATTCCGTAGTGCAGCGGAACGCGGGATATGTTCATTGCACCGGGCGTGCGGGGTGGCTGCCGTTGCGTCGACTACAAGAAAGGTGCAATGGTTGGCCATGGCTGAATCTACTTGCACGAATACCTGCAAACGCATTTGCGAAAACGAAACCGCAAAGAAGCTGGCGAACGACCTTGGCGTTGATAATCCGTTGATGGTGTCCGACCAGGGGCCTGCGCCCGTTGAGGGCGACACGGGTGGCATTATGTCCGTGAACATTGCGCCGAAGAAGGGCATGCGCAAAGCTCCCGTCGAGCAGGGCGTCATTCACCTGAACGCCGATTATGGCGTGGAGGGCGACGCACATGCGGGCGATTGGCATCGCCAGGTTTCGTTCCTTGCCGAAGAATCCATCCAGGTGGCACGCGATAATGGGCTCGATGTGGGCTATGGCGATTTTGCCGAGAATATCACCACGAAGGGCATCAACATCAAGCAGATGCCGCTTGGTACCTTGCTCGAGGTGGGGGATGCCCTGGTCGAGGTTTCCCAGATCGGGAAGATCTGCCATACGCGTTGCGCCATCTATTACCTTGCGGGCGATTGCATCTTCCCACGTGAGGGCGTTTTCGGCTGGGTCGTAAAGCCTGGTGACGTGCGCGTGGGCGATGAAGTGCGCGTGGTGAAGCTGGGCGATGGCACGGTTAATCGCGCCCTTTCCGACAAGCCGCTGTAGCCTACTCGCTTCGTTCTGGTTCCAGATATGCCCGCATGCGCGCGTTGACGTGCACGCGGGCATTTTCGTAGCGCATTATTTCTTGGGATAGCTGCCTTTACGCGTGCTCATGAGCGCTTATCAATTATTTCTATTACGCGAAAGCGAGCGGCATGCGTATGCTATTGAGGTGTTCGCGTAAGCGTTTTCCCCAGGTTCGAAAGGCTTGATATGACGTATCGGAAAGAAACGGAATGCGTGCAGGGTGGTTGGCAACCGGGAGACGCCCAGCCGCGTCAGGTTCCCATCTACCAGAACACCACGTGGCGCTATGCCACGAGCGAGCATATGGGCCGCTTGTTCGACCTGCAGGAATCCGGGTACTTCTATACGCGCCTTCAGAATCCCACCAATGATGCCGTGGCAGATAAGATTCGCCAGTTGGAGGGTGGTGCAGCGGCCATGCTTACCAGCTCGGGGCAGGCTGCCAATTTCTTTGCGCTCTTCAACATCTGCGAGGCTGGTAGCCATATCGTTGCGAGCTCGGCTATCTATGGTGGTACGTATAACCTCATTGCCGTCACCATGGCCAAGATGGGCATTGAGAGCACGTTCGTTTCCCCCAGTTGCACGAAGGAAGAGCTGGAAGCCGCATTTCGTCCGAATACGCGCGCGGTCTTTGGCGAAACTATCGCCAATCCAGCGCTTGCCGTTCTGGATATCGAGCTGTTTGCCCAGGTCGCTCATGAGCACGGGGTGCCGCTTGTCGTGGATAACACGTTTCCCACGCCCGTCAATTGCCGTCCGCTCGAGTGGGGCGCCAACATCGTCACGCATTCCACCACGAAGTACATGGATGGCCATGGTGCCGCGGTGGGCGGCGCCATCGTCGATGGGGGCACGTTCGATTGGATGGCCCATGCGAGCAAGTTCCCTGGCTTGTGCACGCCCGACGAAAGCTATCATGGCGTGGTGTATGCGCAGGACTTCGGCAACGAGGGTGCGTTTATCACCAAGGCGACGGCGCAGCTCATGCGCGATTTCGGGTCCATCCCCTCGCCTCAAAATGCCTTCATTCTGAATCTGGGCTTGGAGAGCCTGCATGTGCGCATGGCCCAGCATTGCAAAAACGGCGAAGCAGTGGCCCAGTACCTCGCATCGCATCCGAAGGTTAGCTGGGTGCGCTATTGCGGCCTGCCAAGCGACCCGTATTACGCCTTGGCGCAGAAGTACTTGCCGAACGGCGGTTGTGGCGTAGTGAGCTTTGGGGTTGCCGGCGGCCGTGCGGCTGCCGAAAAGGTTATGGGTGGCTTGAAGATGGCAAGCATCGCAACGCATGTGGCTGATGCGCGTACATGTTGCCTGCATCCCGCGTCGAGCACGCATCGCCAGATGAGCGATGCTGAGCTGGAAGCGGCTGGCGTAGCCCCCGATCTCATTCGCCTCAGTTGCGGCATCGAGGCAGCCGAGGATATCATTGCCGATATCGACCAGGCCCTTGCGCTTCTGTAATGCCGTTTTCGACCGCCCCGTTGGCTTTGCCTGTCGACGGGGCGGTCTGCCGTATGCGCTTCATGCGCGTAAGCGGCTTGTTTGTTTCCGCTCTATTGGAAGGTGAGCATCATGCCTATTCGCATTCCCGATGCGCTGCCCGCAACCGACCTGCTTGCACAGGAAAATATCTTCGTGATGACCGAGTATCGCGCCATGCATCAGGACATTCGTCCTTTGCGCGTGGTGCTGCTCAATCTTATGCCCACCAAGGTTGCCACGGAAACGCAGATTCTCCGACGCCTCTCGAACACGCCGCTGCAGGTGGAGATTACGCTGCTGCGCATGGCGAGCCATGCTGCGAAGAACGTCTCGGAACAGCATCTCGATACGTTCTACCGTACGTTCGAGCAGATCGAGCATGAGCACTTCGACGGCATGATCATCACGGGTGCGCCGGTGGAGCGTCTTGAATTCGAAGACGTGGACTACTGGCCCGAACTTTGCCAGATCATGGAATGGGGTGCGACGCATGTGCATTCGACGCTTCATATCTGCTGGGGTGCGCAGGCGGGCATGTTCTTCCACTACGGCATTCAGAAGCATGAGCTTGAACAGAAGATGTCGGGCGTGTTCAGGCATCGTCGTATCGTGGATAAGGTTACGACGCCCCTGCTGCGTGGCTTCGACGACATGTTCTGGGCGCCTCACTCGCGTTACACCGAAGTGCGCACGGCCGATATCGAGGCTCATCCGAAGCTCGATTTGCTTGCCGTTTCGGAAGAGGCGGGCGCGTATCTTGCGAAGAGCTCCGACGATCGCAACATCTTCGTGTTTGGCCATCCGGAATACGACCGCTATACCCTGGGCAATGAATATGAGCGCGATGTTGCCAAGGGCATGTTCCCGCAGGTGCCTAAGCATTATTATCCCAATGATGACCCTGCTCAGCCGCCGTATTCGTTCTGGCGGGCCCATGCTCAGCTGCTGTACACCAACTGGCTGAACTACTACGTGTACCAGACCACGCCCTACGATGTTCGCTTGGCTGGTGGCAAGGAGGACCGCGCGCTGTAGGGGCCTGGGTGCATCGTGCGCTATTGAGTCGCGTCGATGCATGCCCCTCGAGGGAGCCCTTGCAAGAAAGAGGCGCTGAGGTCGCGCAAGGTCGTAACCATTGCCTTCCACTCTGTGCGTTTGCACCCCCTTTCCTGTACGATAACAGCGAGGGTTTTGCATGATGGCCGCTATAAGCGGAGATCGTAGGCGTCTACGGTTGGGCTCGGTAATCATGACGGTGGGGGTGACGGCATGACATGTAGGACGATGAGGGCCATTCTGGTTTCGTTGTTCGCGGTGGTGGCGCTTGCGTTCGCGATTGCTCCAGCGCTTGCATATGCAGACGAGGCAACTCCTGTGTATCAGACGCTCGACGAGTTGTCGGGCAAGCGCATTGCCTATGTGAATGGCAGCGTGTACAACCAGGCCGTTCAGGGCCGCATCGACGGCACTACTGAGGAATTCTATCCGTCGCTTGCCGAATGCGTTGCTGCCGTGGAGGCAGGCAAGGCCGATGCGGCGGTTCAACTTTCGTATTGCTGCCAGCTTGCCGTGAACAGGCGCCCGGGTACGGTGACGCTGCTGCCCGATCCGGTCGTCTCTGTGTCCGAAGGGTTCTTCTTCCCGCGAGGCTCGGCTCTTACCAGCCAGTTCAACGACGTCATCAAGCGCTTTTCCGAAGATGGGACTCTGAAGGAGCTTGAGGAGAAGTGGGTCGCGGCAGACGATTCGGGCAAGACCCTGCCCGAACAGGACTGGGACGCGCCTAACGGCACGCTGAAGTTTGCGACTTCGGGCGTTATTGAACCCTTCTCATACGTTGGCCAAGGCGGGCAACCCAAGGGCTACGACGTTGAGTTGGCCCTGCTCATCGCTCGTGAGCTTGGCTACCATTTGGAAGTGACCACCATTCCTATGGATTCCATCTTCGCTGCAGTGGACACGGGCAAGGCCGATTTCGGCGGCACCCTCACGAACACGCCCGAACGCGCCGCCGTATGCGACTTCAGCGAACCCGTCATGCCCACCACCATTTCGGTCATCGTGAAGTCCGAAGAGTCGGCTGAATCCGCGGGGCTCTTCGGCGGAATCGCGACTTCTTTCCAGCGGACCTTCATCGAGGAGGACCGCTGGATGCTCGTCCTCTCTGGCCTGGGCGTTACCATTCTCATTAGCGTGTTCTCCGGCGTGCTTGGCTTGCTGTTGGGGTACGCCACCGTGCTGGCGCGACGCAGCGGGGTGCGCTGGGTTGGCAAGCTCGTGGATGGCTACCAAGCGCTCATGGGCCGAATCCCCATCGTGGTGGTGCTCATGCTGTTCTACTACGTGGTGTTCGGCTCCGTAGACGTTGCGGGCGAGCTCGTGGCGGTTATTGCGTTTACCCTGGCGTTCGGAGCCACCGCAGGTGCAACTATGTGGACGGCCGTGAAGGGCATCGACGTCATTCAAGAGGAAACGGGACTTGCGCTGGGCTACACCCGCCGGGAAGTGTTTTCCAAGATCGTCTTCCCGCAAGCTCGTCAGCAGTTCACGCCGCAGCTTATGGGGCAGTTCGTGAACTTGGTTAAGGACACTGCGATTGTGGGCTATATCTCGGTAACCGACCTTACGCGTGCGAGCGACCTCATTCGTGCCCGTACGATGGATGCGTTCTTCCCGCTCATCACGACGGCGGTTATCTACTTTCTGTTCTGCATGCTTCTGGCTTACGTGCTGCGCAAGATTACCGCGAGGCTCGATGTCACGAAACGCCCTCGCGAGATCCAAGGAGTCGATGAGAGATGAGCCTCATAGAGATAAAGCATTTGCGCAAGGAATATGGCGACGTCGTGCCCCTGAAGGACGTAAACGCTACCGTGGACGAGGGCGAGGTCATCTCCATCATCGGGCCTTCGGGTACGGGCAAGTCGACCCTCATTCGATGTCTCAACCGCTTGGAGACGCCTACCTCGGGTCAGATCATTGTCGATGGCATTGACATGTGCGCGCCCGACGTAAACCTGCCCATGATGCGCCAGAAGATGGGCATGGTGTTTCAGAACTACGCCCTGTTTAATCATAAGCTCGTCATCGAGAACCTGATGATGGCGCCCATGGACCTGCTTGGCATGTCCAAGCAGGAGGCCTACGACCAGGCGCTCGACCTGCTGAAGATGGTTGGATTGAGGGATAAGGCGCTCAGCTGGCCGCATGAGCTTTCCGGGGGGCAACGCCAGCGTGTGGCCATCGCACGCGGCTTGGCCATGAATCCCAAGATTCTCCTGTTCGACGAGCCCACGAGTGCTTTGGACCCGCAGATGGTATCCGAGGTTCTCTCCGTTATCACCCGGCTTGCCGAGCGGGGGCTTACGATGCTCGTGGTCACGCATGAGATGCGCTTCGCTCGCGACGCAAGTACTCGCGTCTTCTACATGGACCAAGGTGAGCTTTGGGAATCGGGTACGCCGAAGCAGATCTTCGAGAACCCTCAGCGACGCAGAACGCGCGACTTCGTTTTCCGCGTGCGCAATTGGAATTGGGAAATTCACAGCATCGACTACGACTACGCCGCCATGATGTCGTCATTCGAGGACTTCTGCGCGCGTCAGTTCCTGGGGCATCGCATTATGTATGCATGCAAGCTCGTGCTAGAGGAATCCACTTCAAGCATCCTTATTCCATTGGCGAAAGAGTATGGACTCGTCGATCCACGCATCGCCTACGAGCTTTCCGTAGGGGAGGGTGGCGAGCAAGCGGACTTGCGCGTTGACGTGGGTGAGCTTGCCGCTTGCGGTGTCAGCGACGAAGAGCTTAATGCGGTTGCCGACGATATTTCGAAGCGTATTTTGGAGAGCGCGATCTCGCGTTACTACGTGGACGAGTCCGGAGCGCCTCATTACGTAATTGGCTAGGACCATGCCTCGTAGGATCGCGTTGCCTTTGGCCTAACTTTGAAGATCGGCGCAGTCGTTTTCCGAAAGGACCTCTATGCCTGCGTCTATGAGTGCTTGAGCTGCCTTGCCCATTCCGGGTACGAGTGTGCCAGAAAACGTGCCATCGTAGATGAGTCCCTTACCGCACGAGGGGCTCTTACTCTTCAGGATGGCTTGCGTGCAGCCGTGTTCGCGCGCTATGCGTACCGCTTCAGCCGCACCTGCTTCGAAGGCTGCGGTTCTGTCGATGTCGTCTGCGTCTACGACGCGACCGCTGGGTTGCAGTTCGGCGCATGCGCGTGGCGTGGGTAGGCCCGCCATGACTTCGGGGCAGATGGGGATGAGAGTGCGCGTGTTGGCTAGCTTTCGTACGGCGGGGCAAGGGTAGTCCTTGCCGTCGTAGCGACACGGTTCGCCCATCAGGCATGCGCTTACGAGTAGGGGCGGTAGGTCGTTGCTCGTCATGCGTTCGGTCGAGATCCTTTCGTGCAGGCACTCTTGTCGTTGGGTTGCCTGCTTGGCCCCCGGGCGGCCTATAGCTGCTTCTTCATGCGCAGTGCCGCGACCAGCTGAAGCGCACCCAGGATGAAGTAGATGATGGACAACCCATTGGGGATGAGCACTAGTTCCGTGATGGTCCAGATAAGCAGCATGATACCCGCAATGGCGCACCAGGCAATCCAGGCGGATTCGTTTCCTCGGGATTTCACTGCGAGCGCGATGATGTTCGGCACGCCGTTCACGAGCAAGAGCGCTAATCCTGGCCAGAAATGGCTCGTGAAGAACACGTCGTGGAAGGGGAATGGGTCGTAGATCGACAGTGGCATCCAGTCGTTCCAGCTAAGGGGCAGCGAGACGAGCGCACTTGCCATCATCCACGCTCCGCACAGCGGTGCGAGAATGCCATTGAGCCAATTCATGAAATAGCTGAACTTTCGTGCCATGACGACCTCGTTTCTAATCCAGGTTCCGAACGCTCTTCGAAAGTGCGATAACCATTGCAATTGCGATGATAAACAATCCGTCAATCGAGAAGAAGACGGGCGTGCTCGTGGCTTCCGCGATGCCGCCGCCCAGTGCCGTGCCAATGGGAATGGCCAGCCCGGTCATGGCGGTGAACAGGCCCATGACGCGGCCGAGTTTTTCTTCGGGAATGCCCTTCTGAAGTAGCGTCATGAGCGGGGCATTGAACCAAGCGCACGCAATGGCAAGCGCTCCCATGCAGGTGAGGAACCACCAGTAGCCATCGCTGGGGATGAATCCCGAGACAAATGCGCCTGCGCCCACAATGAATGCAGCGACAATGATGATGCGCGCGAGCTTGTGTTGCGGGTTGATTGCCATGAGTACGAGCGCGCCTACGAGCATACCCGTGCCGAATACGGCTGCGAGCAGGGAAGCTGCAAAACCGTCGCCCCCAAAGTGGCTGGAAACCATAAGCGGAAGGAGCGAATCGATGGGGCCGTATGCAAGCATGCCCAGCGCCACGGCAACCGTGAGGATGAGCAGGCCGGGTTGCACGGCTAGTGCCGAGGCGCCTTCCTTCAGGCTCTGCCATGCGCCTGCTTTTTCATGCTTCAGATGCTTGGGAAGTTTTGCCAGGAACATCGTAATGACGGCGACCGTTGCGCCGATGCCGCCCAGTAGGATGGAAGCCTGCAAGCCGAATGACGTGTATAGCAGAATGCCCAGCGCAGGTGCTGCGATCATCGAGATGCTGCCCAGGAGCGAGTCCATGCCATTGATGCGCATGAGGTGGCGTTCGGGTACGAGCAGAGGCATGGTCGCATTGAATGCGGGGCCTCGGAAACCTGCAGTGATGCCGAATGCCGCGCAGAACAGGCCGATGGCCATTACGCTGGGTCCTGCAAGGGCGATCCATGCCGCGATAGCCAGGCCGCTTGCCGCGAGAATGGCGTCGCAGGCAATGATGATAGCCTTGCGGTTGTACTTGTCGGCTATCACGCCACCGAAGGGCGAGAGCAGGCCCATGGGTAGGAAGGCCAGTACGTACATGAAAGCCAGAACGGAGGGTGAGCCCGTGGTTTCGGTAACGTACCAGATGCCCGAATAGCTTGCGGCGTTGCCGGCAAAAGCAGAAACGGCATACCCTCCCCAAATGAGGGCGATGCGCGGCAGCCAATCGCTCGGCAATGCATGTCCGCCTGTTGCCAGGTTGGCTTCCTTTGCCGATTGCTTGCCGGTGTCGGTGCTTTTGTTGACGGTCTTTTCGCTCATGCTGTTTGCTTCCCGTGTGGGCGCGCATTATGCGCGCTTTGATTCAACCCCTAGTGCGATTCTACTCTGCTATCAGCGGATTCTCTGTGTGCTGTGGGAAGTCGTGACATTTGTCATGGACGATTGTGATTTTATTCACTGACGCACGGAATTGCGGCGGCGCACAATGAGCTTGTTGCTGGTAGATGGAGGAAAGTGCCATGGAAAGTAAGAATCTAGACGCCATTCAGACGATTGCCAAGATCTGCAGGGTGGTTAGCATCATCGTGTTCGCCTGCTGCCTAGCTGGTGGCATCTTGTGCGTTGTCGGCATGGCTTGCGTGGGTACGCCTGACCTTATTACGGTAAATGGCGTTACCGTGCATTCTATCGTCGACCTTTCCGCCGATGTAAACCTTGGGGTGGTATATGCATCCTTGCTCACGGGCCTTGTCTTTTGCATCGCAGGCTGCGTTTTGGGCAAGCTTGCGAAGCGGTATTTCGACCATGAATTGGCAGCGGGTACGCCGTTTACGTTCGAGGGTGCGAACGAGATAATGCGCCTGGGCATCTTCACGGCTGTCATTCCCCTGGGCGCGCAAATTATTGCCCATGTTGGCTGCTCTGCCATGGCGCGTTACTTCGAGGGCGTTACCTGTCCTTCCGTCGAGGTGTCTACCTCGTTTATGTTTGGCGTGGCGCTCATCGTAATGAGCGTGATCTTCCGATATGGCGCCGAGCTGCGCGTGCAATCATAATAAACGGGAACCGAACGAAGGTTTTTCTCGAGCTCGTTTTCGCCCAAGAGAGGGCAGGATAGATGCATTACCGTAATGCAGCATGCTATAATGCATTACGGTAATGCATTCCTTTTTTTTGGGGTGGTTGGCATGGACGCAACATTGAACGTTCGTATGAGCACGACGCTTAAAGAGCGTGGTGATAAGGTTCTTCGCCAGAATGGCATTAGTACGTCCATGGCAGTTCGCGCGCTGTGGCAGGAATTGGCTTCTACGCGCGAGCTACCTGCGTTTTTACGCGAAGCCTCTTCCAATGCCCAGGAGGTCGCTTCGAGGAAACGGGCTCTCGAATCGCTGGCAGGCATCGCTCAGGGGTCGTTGACGAATTGCACCGACGACGAGCTCGATGCGTTGGGGATGGCCCGCTATGAGTAGGGTCCTCATCGATACGAATATCTGGGTTGATATCGTGCTGAATCGCCCGAATCACGTTGCGGAATCGAAATGCGCCGTCATGGCTTGCTTCGATCAGGGCGATGAGGTGCTGGTTCCCGCTACGTCACTCAAGGACATCTTCTATTTTGCGGCAAAATCGGCGGGCGCCGATGCGGGCTATGCGGCTGTTGGGTTGGTTTTGGAAATAGCCACGATTGTCCAAGTTGACGAATTGGTCTGCAGGAATGCCCTTTCGCTGGAACGTCCCGATTACGAAGATGGCATAGTCTCCGCGTGCGCGCTTGCCGAGCAGGCGAGCGCCATCGTTACGCGTGATGCCGCTTCTTTCAACGACCTTCCCATCCCCAAATACTCCCCAGCGGAATTCCTGGCAGTGCGGGGGTATGAACCGGTATCGGTGTAGTTGCGCGTTGCGTCAGCGCACATCATGACATTTGTCATGGGTGGTAGTGATTTCCCTCACTGGTGTGGGGTTTTGGCACGCGGCACAATAACCGTAGTAATCAACGGAGGAAGGATTTGCTATGGCGATTGTGGACGTTCGCAACCTCGTGAAGCGATACGGGGACGTGCTTGCGCTCGATCACTTCAATCTGAAAATCGAGAAGGGCGAGGTCTTTGGCTTGCTGGGGCCCAATGGCTCGGGCAAGACGACGGCCATCAACTGCATCCTGCAGCTGCTTACGTATGACAAGGGCGAAATCGAGCTGTTCGGTAAGCCCATGAAGCCTACCAGCTACGACTTGAAGCGCCGTATTGGCGTGGTTCCCCAGGACGTTGCCGTATTCGAAGAGCTTACCGTGCGCGAGAATATCGACTACTTCTGCGGCCTGTACATCGCCGACGCTTCGGAACGCAAGCGCCTGGTGGACGAGGCAATCGAGTTCGTGGGGCTGCGTGAATACGTGAAATTCCGCCCCCGCAAGCTTTCCGGTGGCTTGAAGCGCCGCCTGAACATCGCCTGCGGCATTGCGCACAAGCCCGAGCTCATCTTCTTCGACGAGCCCACGGTGGCCGTGGATCCGCAGAGCCGCAATTCCATCCTGGAGGGCATTCAGCGCCTGAACGCCGAAGGCGCCACGGTGGTATACACCTCGCACTACATGGAGGAAGTCGAGCAGCTCTGCAACCGCATCATGATCATGGACCGCGGCGAGTCGCTGGCGGCGGGCACGAAGGACGACCTGGTGCGCATGGTGTCTACGGGCGAGAAGATCGAGATCGAGGCTCCCGATCTTCCGGGTGGCACGCTCGATGCGCTGGGCGGGCTTTCGTTCGTGCGCCGCGTAACGCATGACGGAGCGACCATTCACGTGCTGTGCGATAACGGTCCCCATAACCTGGCGAGCATTCTGGGCGTGCTGCAGGAGCGTGCCGTAGTCTTCGGGCGCGTGTACTCCGAGCCTCCTACGCTCAACGACGTGTTCTTGGAAATTACGGGCAAAGAGCTGCGCGACTAGGGGCGAGGCCAATTCTGGTGGCGCATTTGCTCCTTGTTTCGCGCGCGGCGCGGGCCAAAGCCCGCTTGGCGCGAAGGCGGCGCAACTGCACTCGCCCGAATCGCCCTCGCTGACCTTAGTCCTGAAGGAGAGGCTGAGAAACGTGATTAATACATTCAAATACACGGTGCTGTCGATATTGCGGGAACGCAGCGTCGTAATCTGGGTCATTCTGTTTCCGTTGGTGCTGGCGACGCTGTTCAATGCCATGTTCTCGGGGCTCGACGATGCCGCCTACGACCTGCCCGTCATTCCCGTGGCCGTTGTTGACGAATCGGAGGGCCAGGCCGGCGATGCGTTCGATGCCACCATGGATGCGCTTTCCGATGGCGACGATGCGCTGCTCAGCGCCACGTACGTCGATTCTGTCGATGAGGCGCGCGCATTGCTGAAATCGGGCGACACCATAGGCGCCATCACGCTTGACGCCGAGGGCTATCCCAGCCTGGAGCTTTCCCCGAGCGTGGGTGACGTGGGTACCTCTATGGAGCAGGTCAAGCGCACCGTGCTTGCCGACGTCATCGACGATTTCTGCCGGTCGCGCGCGGCCGCCGAGGACATCATCGCCAACGACCCGGCGGCGCTAGCGAATGCCGACGTGGTGGATTCGTTCTCGGATCACAGCGCGTATACCCAGGAGCTGGCGATCACGCATAGCAAGACCAGGGAATCCGTGCGCTACTTCTATGCGCTGCTGGGGTTTGCGGCGCTCATGGCCGCGATGGTGGGGCTCAACGCGGTTTCCCGCGTGCAGCCGAATATCTCTCCGCTTGGAGCGCGTCGTGCGCTCAGCGGCACCAGCCGCGCTCGCATGCTCGTTGGCTGCATCCTTGCAAGCTGGGTCGTGAGCTTCTGTGCGCTGCTCGTCGCCTTCGCCTATATCCGCTTCGTTCTTGGCGTCGAATTCGGCGGTCGCGAAGGGGAGTGCGTGCTTGGCTTGGCCGTTGCCGCTCTTATGTCCACCTCTCTGGGTGCGCTTATCGGCGCCATTCCCGGGGTTCCCTTTAGCGCCAGGGGTGGTATGCTCACGGGCATTACCTGCCTGTTGTCCCTGTTTGCGGGCTTGTATGGAACGCCCTCCATGCATCTTGCCGACCAGATTGCTCACGATGCCCCTTGGATGGCGCTGGTGAATCCGGCAAAGCAGGTAACCGACCTGTTCTACAGCCTGTACGTTTACACCGACCTGACCCCGTTCTTCCAGACGATGGGCGTTCTGCTGGTGGCAACTGCCGTCTTCGCCCTCGCTGCTGGACTGCTCATGAGGAGGCAGCGCTATGCAAGTCTTTAAGGCCGCACTCAAGACGTTTTTCCGTCACCCTATTTACCTGCTTATCTATGTGGTTTGGCTGTCGTGCATGGGCCTGTTCATGGGCATGAGCGTGAACGACGTTGCATCCGACGAGTACATCGAACGTCCTACCGTTGCCGTGATCAACCGCGATGGAGGCGAGCTCTCGGCAGGCTTGGAATCGTTCGTGCACGATAATTCCGAAGCCGTTGACGTGGAGGATAGCGAGCGAGCGCTTCAAGATGCCGTAATGCAGGAGCGTGCGAACTACATCCTGATCATTCCGGAGGGCTTTTCGGATGATTTTGCCGCCCACGCAGGCGACGTTGATGCCATACCTCAGCTTCAGACGGTCGTGAGCACGCAGTCGGCCGAGGTCACGATGATGGATAACCTGGTAGACGAGTATCTGAACGTTGCCCGTTCCTATACGCTGGCGCTTGCGGACGGTACGCAGGCCAATGTGGTCGAGCGAACTGACGCTGCCATGGAACATGCCGCCGACGTGGCCGTGGTGCAGGTGGCCGATGCCGCGCCCGTTTCGAATGGCTTCTTGCTGTATCTGCAGTTCGCAAGCTATACCATCCTGCTTTCGATCTCCATCTGCTCCGCCGTGGTCATGTCGCGCTTTGGCCGCGAGGAAACGCGTCGTCGCATTGCCTCGTCGCCCGTTCCCCAGCTTTCCGTTAGCGCGCAAATTGCGGCTGCATGCTTCGTCATCATGTTCGTGTGCTGGGCGTTCGTGACCGCGTTGGGGCTGGCAGTCTTCGGAGGCAAGCTTGCGGGCGTCGGGGCCGATGTCATTGCAAGCGCCCTCGTCTCGCTGTTCTGCTATTCGCTCTTTGGCCTGGCGTTCGGCTTCTTCTTGGGGCAGATTACGAACAACGAGCTGGTGATGAACGCCGCAACGAACATCATCGGCCTCATTATCTCGTTCTTGGGTGGCGTTTGGATCTCGCTCGACTTAGTGGGTGAGCCCATCCTGACGATTGCCAAGTTCACGCCTTCGTACTATTACAACGAGGCGCTCCACGTGGCGTTCGATGCGACTGGTGGCGGCTTCGTGCCGGCGGTGCTTTCGAACCTGGGCATTGTGTGCCTGTTCGCCCTGGCAGTATTCGCGGTCGGCATGGCGATTTCTCGCCTGAAGGTTGGTAGAATGGGCGTATGGAACAGCTCATCGACAAAGGCCTCATCGCACTCTGCTGTCTAACGGCATTCCTTACGCTCGCCATTGATGCGTTTACCTTCGGGGGGTTCCTCGTCGCGCTTGCGGTCTCCGCGCTCGGCGAGGTACTCCCTCGTTACGTCCGCATTGCGCTTGCCGTGGGCTACTGCGCCGCGGCGCTTGCGTGCCCCCAGCTCATCGCCTTCCTGCCGCTCATCGCCTACGATTGCATGCGCGATGCGCTGTGGCCAGTGCGACTGGCCTGGGCGGTCCCGCTGCTGGCTGGCCTTCGTGCCTGGTCGGCGCTGCCCTGGGCCATCGTGGTGCTCATGTGCGTGGTTTCCGCCGTACTGGCGCGGCGCACCACGTCGCTTGTCGTAGAGCGCGAGCATTTTCGCGTGCTGCGCGACGATGCGCGCGAGGCTTCTATGAAGCTCGAAGCGCGCAATCGCGACTTGCTTGAGGCGCGTGATCTTTCTGCTCAGGTGGCCACGTTGGCCGAGCGCGGTCGCATCGCTCGCGAGATTCACGATAACGTGGGGCATCTGCTCACGCGCGCCATCATGCAGGTCGAGGCGCTCAAGGTGGTGCACGAGCAGGAGCCTGCGCTGGCGGGGGAATTCGATTCGGTTGCCGTCACGCTTCACGAGGCAATGAAGACGGTTCGCTCGAGCGTGCACGATTTGCGCGACGAGGCCACGGACCCTCGCAGTCTCATGCAGGCTGCGCTCGATGGGTGTGGCGTTCGGGAATCGCATTTGGAATACGACGCCAAGGCACTTCCGGCCGATGTGGCGCGATGCTTCGTTTCCATTGTGCGCGAGGCGTCCACGAATACGTCCAAACATAGCGATGCCACGCGCATAGACGTGCACGTGCGTGAGCTTTCCGGCTTGTTTCAGCTGGTCGTGCAGGATAATGGTACGTCTGGTGAAGCCGCGGCTGGCGCGGGCTCGGGCATGGGCTTGCAGACTATGGACGATCGCGTGCGCGCGTTGGGCGGAACCCTGCGCGCGGGGTGGCAGCAAGATGGTGGCTTCCGCGTTTTCGCGACGGTTCCCCGGCAGTAGCGTGGTTGACATGCCGCGCGGATGGAAAGGACATTCGGCTAGATGATTCGAGTCATCGTTGTTGACGACGATCCGTTCGTGTGCGCTTCCCTGAAGACGATTCTTGGGGCGCAGCAGGATATCGAGGTCGTGCAGGTTGGCTCCTCGGGCGAGGAGGCCATTGCGCTGTATGGGGAACATGCTCCCGACGTACTGCTCATGGACATTCAGATGGCTCAGGGCGACGGCCTGAGCGCTGCTGAGCGTATCTTGGCGGATCACCCCGATGCGCGCGTGCTCTTCCTTACTACTTTTGCCGACGACGACTACATCGTTCGCGCGCTGCATCTGGGCGCGAAGGGCTATCTCATCAAGCAGAACGTGACCGACATTGCGCCCGCCGTGCGTGCCGTTGCCGCAGGTCAGAACGTGCTGGGCGATGAAGTTGTTGGCCATATCACGCGCGCGTCGAACGGCCATCCCTCGGGCGAGGCGCTTTCCAAGTTGGGGCTTACCGAACGCGAGGTAGAGGTGGTTGAGCTTGTTGCCCAGGGACTCGACAATCACGAGATTGCTGCCCAGCTGTTCATGGGGGAAGGCACGGTTCGCAATCACATTAGCTCTATCCTGCAAAAGCTCCAGTTGAAGAACCGCACGCAGATCGCCGTCATGTACTATCGCTGCGCCGAGTAATCGGGGTTTTGGCTTCTTGCTGATGACGGTTCCCAGACCCTTGTGCTGCTGTATACTGAGACAACTGTTTACTTAGGGTCTTGAGGGTAAGTTAGAATGGAAATCCGCAAAGTCCGCTTCATCGAGCCAGGTGCGCCGCCGTATCGTCGGTCGCTCTTGAACCTGTTTGTCTACGATCGCTATATCCGCAACCCGTCAACGGGCCTTATGACGTTGGCCACCATCGTGCAACGTCAGGTACCCGATACGCTCATGTATAGCGAGTCGATTTCGAAGGTTCGGTGGGACGACTGCTACGACGCGGATGTCGTCTTCATTGGCGCTTTTACTTTTGCGGCTCCGCGCGGATACGCCATTGCCGACAAGATTCGCCGTCACTCCAAGGCCGTCGTGGTCATAGGTGGGTTGCATGCCACGGCATGCCCCGAGGAAGCGGCAAAGCATGCCGATTACGTGTTGCTGGGAGAAGGCGACGAAACGATCCTGTCGTTCCTGGATGCCCTGCGGGCGGACCAGGTACCCTCCTTCGATGGCATTGCGCGCTTCGACGAGGACGGCGTGCTGCACGATGCCGGCATGCCCAAGCCGCCGCACGACATCGACACCATTCCCAATCGCCATCTGGTGTGGAACTACCACAAGATGGCTGGTCACAATACGTTGTGGGGCCAGGTGCATGCGTCGCGCGGATGCCCGTACAACTGCGATTACTGCGCGCTTGTTCGCCTGTATGGCCGCAGGGTGCGCACGCGCAGCCCGCAGAACGTGGTGGAAGATATTAGGCAGTGCATCGCCTTTCACGACGAGGGGCGCCATCGCATTGCCACCATGCTCTGGCTTACCGACGACAACTTCTTCGCCGATAGGGAATGGGCCCTTTCGGTGCTCGATGCCATCATCGAGAGTGACATCGATTACCGCTTCACCATTCAGGCGCGCTACGAGGTGGGCCTAGATGACGAGATGCTCGAGCGCTTGGCCAAGGCGGGCTTCGTGGAGCTGTCGCTGGGCATTGAGTTCATCGACGACGATTCCTTCCAGGAGTTCCACAAGCGCAGCACCACCAGCGAAATCGAGCGGGCCATCGCGAACATCCACGCGCACGGCATCCGCGCGCGTGGCCTGTTCATTTTCGGCGCGCCGGGCGACCGTCCGGGCGTGGGGAAGGCGGTGGCCAACTTCGCCATCGAAAACGGCATCCAGGGCATGCTGCTCCAGTCGATGTACTTCATTCCCGGCACGCCGGTCTACGATCGCTTCAAGGGCGACTTGCTGCACACGAACTGGGAGAAATGCGTGGGCAACGTGGTTCATCGGCCGCGCGACATCACGCCTCGCCAGCTGCAGCGCGAGATGATCATCTGCAGCAAGACGTACTATTCGTGGCGTCGCCTGTTCCATTCGCTCGCTCATCTGCCAGAAGAACTCGCCCGCGAACAGCACGCGACCGTGGCATCGATCGCGTGCTGTTCGCGGGCGAGTTCTTCTGGCAGATGAGCGAGCGTTCGCGCTACCGTCGCGAGCTGCGTAATCTACCTGACGCGTAAGCTAGCCTTTTCGATTGGGTGTTGTTGTTCGTTGGCGTTGTCGCGGATGAGCGAAATGAGCGCGTCTTGCGAATCGATGGCAAGCTTCGCGTAGATATGCTTGGTATGCGTTTTGGCCGTGCTGGGCGAAATGAAAAGCATCTTGGCTATATAGGGGCGACTGTACCCCTTTGCCAGATATTCGAGCACTTCGAGTTCGCGGGGAGTGAGCCCGTACTTCTCGGCGAGCGTCGCGATGGAAAGCGTGTTCTCCTTCAGGCTCTTTGAATCGACCGCATTGGCTCCGCCGGATGGCATGGGATGGTAGCGAACGATGTGGCGCGCGATTGCCACGGTTGCTACGGCAACGATGATTCCCAGGTTGAACAATTCGATGATGGCGAGCGTATCGCCGGAAAACAGCGGCCCTTGCATTTCCCCGGCGAAGGAAGTGACGACCCATGCCGTAAGGTAGAAGGGGATGATCTGGAAAGAGTATTCGATCAAAGCGAACGACGTAGGGGCCGTCTTCGTCATCTTTCGGTACGAAGAGAGCTGGAACATGTTCTGGGCGATCCAGACGACTTCGGTCATTACTACGAACACGCGCGTCATCGAGGCGACGTCCTGGGAGTAGAAGCATATTGCCGCAAGGATGGAAACGAGGAGGGGCATCGATATGATTGAATACGATGATGCCCTTCCATCGAAGAAGAACCAAGATCCGATGAGGCCTATTGCAAGCGTTGCAATGCAGAGGGCGGCGATGGGCATTTCGAAGAGGGTTATGGGTTGGGCAAGCGACGATAGCCCCACGACCGATCCCAGGAAGAGGCCGTATAGCATGCGCGAACCGAAAAAGAGCAAGCGCGTGCGCCTTACCGCGTCTGTTGACGTGCGCGAAATGGCGTCAGACTCACGTACGTTGTCGTAAGAGTGGCTCGAATCGTCGTTGGAAGATACGGATGTTTCCACGACGATGTTCAAAATGCAGGATGCGAGCCCAATCGCAATGGTGAGGATGAGGGCGCATGGACCGTCAAGGCAGAACGACATCATGAAGATGAGCATGGACAAGGCGATTGACGCAGCGGCAATCTTGGATGACTCCGAATCGTCGCTGAGCGATATATGCGTGTTCCACTGGAAGTTAATGGCAAGCGTGGTGATTCGTCCGATTGTCGCGTAAGCCAAGAGCAGTCCGCTTGGGGGTATCGTGCCAGATGCCTCGTTTTGCCAGAAGAGCAAAACGAGTCCGCCCCATATCAGCATGAGGCAAAGCGTTGCTATCGATATGCCCGTTCGGACGGTCTGATCATTCATTGGCTTAACAAGCAGCGTCATGAGCAATGCTATGATGGCGCATATGGCAAATGAAGTAGAGTCGATGTATGACACTCCGGTTATGGAGCTGATTCGATCGGACAGCGAAAGCATGAGAACGCTCAACGCGCATGCTTTGCCAGTGGTGATTAGGATGATGCGCATCGAATTGCGCATGACAGTGGTGCTCATGTAACGTTCCCTCCCCTTGGTTAGTTTAGCGAGGGTCGACGCTTCCTTCAAACGATCCTACCTGGGAAAAGGGCAAAATACCACCTAAGGTGGTAGCGCATTTGCCCCCTGGGGAGTGAATACTTATGCCCATGGCGCTCCTAGAGTTTCACTTGGCCAAAAGGTCAAATGGATTTTAGGAAGGGATACAAGAATGCTTGAAAATGTTTCACGCAGGAGCTTTCTGACTGGCGCGGGAATGCTTGCGGCGGGTAGCGCGGCAGCGGGTCTCATGGGCTGCTCTTCGACCGCTCACGGAGCCAAGAAGTCTTCGGATGCGCAGGACGATTCTGCCGATGCCGCCACGACGGCGGAACAGCCTTGGCAGAAGGCGCCTTCGCCCATCAGCCCGGATCAGGTTTCCGAGGAAATCGATTGCGAGGTTCTGATTCTGGGCCTTGGTTCGACTGGCGTTCCTGCCACGGTGTACGCTGCGGCATCCGGCGCGGATGTTGTCGCCCTTACGGCTACTGGCACGCCCGAAGGCGAGGGTGCGTATATTGGTGCTTACAATTCTCCTCTCAACGAGAAGTATGGCATTGAGTATGATGCTGCCGCTCTTCGCGCCTCCTATGCATATTGGGGTCAGGGTTCCAACAACGGCGATGTGACTGGCACCATTTGGGATCGCTCGGGCAAGGCCGTGCATTGGTTTGCCGAGTATTGCAAGGATGTTTGGCCTTACGAGTGCGGCCCCGATAACGAAATCGACGAGGGCATTCATAAGCGCACGACCGCTACGCATATGGTCTACGTGTTCCCCGATCCGAACGAAACGCAGGAACAGTATCGCGTGTACAGGGGGTTCCCCAAGTTCCTGAAGGCCGCTGTGGACAAGGCCGAGAGCAAGGGTGCTCGCGTTTACTATTCCACCCCTGCCCAGCAGCTCATTCGCGAAAATGACAACACCGGTCGCGTGACGGGTGCATATGGCCTGAAGGAAGACGGTAGCTACATCAAGGTGAACGCCTCCAAGGGCGTCTTGCTTGCTACGGGCGACTTCCATCAGAACGATGCGATGCTTCAGGATTGGCTTCCCTGCATGACGGGCGATCTGACTTCGCGCAATCCCTACGGCGCCGCTCAGGGCGATGGCCAGAAGATGGCTTGGTGGATTGGCGCTGGCAAGGACACGGGCCCGTTCGACATTGGTCTGTGCTGGCCCCATGACTTCGAGTTCGTTGAGAACTCTCCTTCTCGTTGGGGCACGAAGCCGTGGCTTCGCGTAAACATTGCCGGCGAACGCTACACGAACGAGACGCTGGCTACGCATGAGTGGTATTCCACCAGTCCCATGTGCCTCGCCGATGTGAAGCAGCCGGGTCATACGGGTTATCAGATTTGCGACAGCAAGTTCGGTCAGATTCTCGATGGCGATGAGAGCGAAATCGCAATTTTCAACGACTGTGTCTCTCGCGGCGTCATCTATTCCGCCAATACGCTCGAAGAGCTGGCTGACAAGGTTGGCTTCACGAATAAGAAGCGCTTCCTCGAAACCGTTGCTCGCTACAACGAGGTGTGCGCTGGTGGGAGCGATATCGACTTCGGCATCCCCGCGGAGTTCCTTTCGAAGACCTCGGTCACGGAACCCCCGTTCTACTGCATGCATCGCGAGGTTCTCAAGCAGTGGACCGACGGTGGCGTAAATACCAATCGCTATGGCCAGGTGCTCGACGATGATCGTGAGCCCATCGAGGGCCTGTATGCGGCTGGCAACATCCGTTCGGGCCTTTGCAGCACGCATTACCTGTGGAAGTCGTTCGGCAGCAATAAGCTCAATGCCGTTACCGGTGGCATGCTGTGCGTGAAGCACATGCTTGGCACGTGGGACGAAGACTTCGAAATCTAGGACAATACCTTCCCTCCCTTTCAATGAAGGCCCAGCTTCTCCCGCTGGGCCTTCGTGTTGTTGCCTATAGCTTCACCAGTCCGCACTTCGCGCCGTAGGCGTATATGGCGCAGGGGCCTTGCAAGGGGAAGTCGGCCGTTGCCTCTTGCTCGGGGTAGAGGCGCTTGATGCGCACCAGGTCGTCGCCCACGGCCGCAATGAACGATAGGTGGTCGTCCTTCGTCATGGGGTGGGGGATGGTTACATGCTGGCGGCCATCCATGGTCTCAACGCTGGCTTCGAGGGTGCCTTCATCCTGCTTGGCGGGAAGCGGGTCGAGCGGGTTGCCGCAGCAGCCTACGACCGCCTCTCCCATCGACCAGACGATGTTTCCGCAGTCGGGGCATGCGTAGAAGACGCTGCGTTTCGCGTTCGCCGATGCATTTTCGTTCGTGGTGTCCTTCCAGCGCTTCAGCGTGGGCATGACGGCACCCATGAACGAGACGGCCTCTTCCTGCGTGTAACCCGTGGCCTCCATGAGATAGGGAACGTTGCGTTCGATGAGGTCGTCGAGGCCAGGGCTCGTGAACTCTCCGTCTTTGTAGCACCAGGCGCAGTAGTCACGGTTTTCCGATCCGTCGGCGTTCGTGCCGAAGGGCATGTTCGGAACGCTGAAGGGCGTGCCGCAGCATTGGCAGGCAGGTTCGTCGGGAAGGCCAAGCAAGTCTACGACGGGAATACCCAGTACGCTTGCAAGCAGCTTTCGCATGTCGATGCTCGGCTCGCTATCGCCGTTTTCCCAGCGGCTCACGGCCTGGCGGGTTACGTACACTTTCGCGGCGAGCTGCTCTTGCGTATATCCTGCTTCTTGGCGTGCGGCTTTCAGTGCTTCGCTCGGTGTCATGATGCTCTCCTTTCCCTGTGTTGCTTCAAGCATACGGGCGGGAGAGGGCGAAGTCACGCAATGAATGATTGCGTTCGCCTGCACGCCCTTTAACGGAAAACGCCTCCCGGCTCGTGCGAGCGGAAGGCGTTCGTGTGGTGCGCTATGCGTGCGGCGTCCTACGAGTCGAAGAACTCCAGGCCGTTGTCGAGCGTGAGTCGTTCGGTCATGGGGTAGTCGAAGATGAGGCTCTTATCGGCGCCCTCCAGGTACTCCACGAATTTGGCGGCTTCCCACTTGGCCATGGGCAAATCGTGCATGAGGTAGTTGCCGCAGTTCTCGGGCTGGGCACCGGGCACCTCGCCTTCGAAGTCGCGCATGTACTTGAACGATTCAAGGATGATATCGAACATGTCGCGCGAGGAGGGGTGGCCCTTCACGATGATGTAGAAGCCGGTAAGGCAGCCCATGGGGCCCCAGTAGACCAGCTTGTCGTTCCATTCGGCGTGATTGCGCAGGTAGGTGGCAATCACGTGCTCCATGGTGTGCATGGCGGCAGGGGCAACGGCGGGTTCGGCGTTCGGCTTCTTCACGCGAATGTCGAACGTGGTGACCGTTTCGCTACCCAGCGTATCCACGCGGCTTTCGAAAATGCCGGGGACGATGCGATTGTGGTCCACGGAAAAGCTCGGGATCAGATCCATGCTTGTGTCCTCCTTCGAATTGAATCGTGTTCCTGTTGCATAGTAAGCCGTAAGTGGGCTGTTTGGAACGAGAAGTTACGAAATCGGCGGCAATTCCAAGTGTTTGGCTAGGAATTACCGCCGAGATAGCGTGTGCTTACATGTCGAACAGCGTCATGCGGTCGCCGTCGGAAATAACGATGCCCGGGGAAGGCAGCTTGGCGACGACGAAGTGCGAGGCGTCCGCTTCCGCTCCCAGGAATTCCGCGGGTTCGCCCACGGCGATGATCTCGCGACCGTTCTTGCAGGTGAAGGCAACCAAGCCCTGGGTGTTGTTGGTGGTCTTCGTCTTCAGCAGCGAGGTGTTGAACGTGATCATACGGTTGTCGTTGGAAAGCAGCGTGACGTCCTGATCTTCGGAGAGAATGATGGCGCCGATGAGCGGGCTGCCCACGTAGATGGCGTTCTTCAGCTTCTTGCGGTTCTGCTTGGTCTTGTAGCCAGCGAGCGCCACGCGTGCGGCGCGGCCATTGCGGAACAGGTAGAGCACATCGTTGCTGTAGTCGCCCGGGTCGAGCACGTGGATGATGTTCTCTCCGTCTTCCAGCTCTAGCTCGGTGGGCAGGAAGGTGCCCAGGTCGGCCGATTTCGTGTCGGAAAGGGTGCTGACCTTCAGCTTGTAGCACTGGCTCTTGTCGGTGAGCACCATGAGCTCGTTCTTGTTTGCCGACGGGAATTCCAGCCACACGGAGTCGCTGTCCTTGTACTTTAGGTCGGCGCCGGAACGAAGCACGCGGTCGGTGAGCTTCTTCAGGTATCCTTCCTTCGAAACCATGATGGTAACGGGGTAGTCCTCGATTTCGGGCTCCAGGGAAACCTCGACGATTTCCTCGGCGGCCACGATGCCCGTCTTACGCGGCGTGACGTACTTCTTGTTGATGGCGGCCAGCTCGTCGTAGATGACCTTCTTGACGTTCTTGTCGCTGCTCAGGATCTCGTTCAGCTTGGCGATTTCCTCGTCGAGCGTTTCGATGTCCTTGGTGCGGTTCAGGATGTACTCGCGGTTGATGTTGCGCAGCCTAATGTTTGCCACGTATTCGGCCTGCACCTGGTCGATGTTGAAGCCCTTCATGAGGTTGGGCACAACGTCAACTTCCAGCTCGGTGTGGCGGATGATGTCCACGGCCTTGTCGATGTCGAGCAAGATGGCTTCCAGGCCGTGCAGCAGGTGCAGCTTCTCGGTCTTCTTGTTCAGGTCGAACTGCACGCGGCGACGTGTTGACTGCACGCGCCAGGCAACCCATTCGGTAAGGATCTCACGCACGCCCATGACCTTGGGGTAGCCGTCTACCAGCACGTTAAAGTTGCAGCTGAAGGTATCCTGCAGCGTGGTCATCTGGAACAGCTTGCCCATCAGCTGCTCGGGGTCGGTGCCGCGCTTCACGTCGATGGCAATACGTAGACCGGAAAGGTCGGTCTCGTCGCGGATGTCGGAAATCTCGCGCACTTTGCCTTCCTTGGAAAGCTTGATGATGCGGTCGATGATGACGTCGGTCTTGGTGGTGTACGGAATCTCGTAGATTTCGATGATGCGCTCGTCGGGCAGGTAGCGCCAACGGGAACGCAGCTGGAAGCCACCCAGACCCGTGTTGTACACGCGCTCCATTTCCTCGCGCTTGTAGATGAGCTCGCCGCCCGTGGAGAAGTCGGGGGCGGGCATGCTCTGGAACAGGTCGTAGTCGGGGTCCTTCAGGAAGTGCATGGTGGCATCGCAGACTTCGTTTAGGTTGAAGCCGCAGATGTCGCTTGCCATGGCAACGCCAATGCCCTTGTTTGCGGAAACGAGCACGTTGGGGAATGCGGTGGGCAGCAGGCGCGGTTCTTGCATGGCGCCGTCGTAGCTGTCCACGAAGTCCACTGGGTCCTTGTCGATGTCCTTGAAGACCTCGGCGCAGATGGGGGAGAGCTTTGCCTCGGTATAACGCGAGGCCGCGTAGCTTAGGTCGCCCGAATAGTACTTGCCGAAGTTGCCCTTGGACTCCACGAAGGGCGTGAGCAGAGCTTCGTTGCCCGAGGCCAGACGCACCATCGTCTCGTAGATGGCGGCGTCGCCGTGCGGGTTCAATTTCATGGTCTGGCCCACGATGTTGGCGCTCTTCTGGCGGGCGCCATTCAGCAGGCCCATCTTGTACATGGTGTAGAGCAGCTTGCGGTGCGAGGGCTTGAAGCCGTCGATTTCGGGGAACGCACGAGACACGTTGGTGCTCATGGCGTACGGCATGTAGTTGACCTCGAGCGTTTGGGTGATGGGCTGTTCCAGCACCTCGGAATGCAGGCCGATGACGTTCGGGTTGTCTACGTGCTTCTTTTTGGGAGTGGATTTCTTCTTGCTAACAGCCATGACGCCTCCTTACTGCAGATCCAGCTGGTCGAGATACTCTTTGCCGTGTTCGGCGATGTGCTTCTTGCGACCCGCATCGTCGTTGCCCAGCAGCAGGTTGAACATGTGCTCCATCTGCTCCACGTCTTCCGGAAGCACCTTGATGAGGCGGCGCGTATCCGGGTTCATGGTGGTGAGCCACATCATGTCGGGGTCGTTCTCACCAAGACCCTTGGAGCGGTTGATCGAGCACTTCTGGTCGCCGATTTCCTCCAGGATCTTGTTCTTTTCCATGTCGGTGTAGGCGAAGTACGTCTTCTCCTTGCAGTTGATCTCGTACAAGGGCGATTCGGCGATGAAGACGTAGCCCTCGCGAATGAGCGTGGGCACCAGGCGGTAGAGCATGGTCAGGATGAGCGTGCGGATGTGATAGCCGTCGACGTCGGCGTCTGTGCAGATGATGACCTTGTTCCAGTTCAGGTTTTCCAGGTCGAAGGTGCCCAGGTTCTTCAGGCGCTTGTCGTTTACCTCTACGCCGCAGCCCAGCACGCGCAGCAGGTCCATGATGATTTCCGACTTGAAGATGCGCGGGTAGTCTTCCTTTAGGCAGTTCAGGATCTTACCGCGAACGGGCATGACGCCCTGGAACTCTGCATCGCGCGAAGTGCGGCAAGCGCCCGCTGCAGAGTCGCCCTCTACGATGTAGACTTCGCGGCGCGTGCGGTCCTTCGAGCGGCAGTCGATGAACTTCTGCACGCGGTTGGCCATGTCGGTCTTCTGCTGCAGGTTCGTCTTGATGCTCTGGCGCGTCTTTTCCGCATTCTCGCGCGAGCGCTTGTTGATGAGCACCTGCTCGACGATCTTGTCGGCCTGCGTCTTGTTCTCGATCAGATAGGTTTCCATCTGCTCTTTGATGAAGGCGGTCATGGCCTGCTGGATGAACTTGTTGTTGATGGCCTTCTTGGTCTGGTTCTCGTAGCTGGTCTGCGTCGAGAAGCAGTTGGTCACCAGTACCAGGCAGTCCTGAACGTCTTGCCACTTGATGGTGCTTTCGTTCTTCTTGTACTTGCCCGCCTTCTTGATGGCTCCGTCGATGGCGCTGGTGAATGCGCTGCGCGCTGCCTTCTCGGGCGAGCCGCCGTTTTCCAGCCACGAGGAGTTGTGGTAGTACTCCTGCAGCTGCATGCCGCGCGAGAAGCAGAAGCATGCGGTGATCTTCACGTTGTAGTCGGGCAGGTCGTCACGGTCGCGACCGCGGCGGTTCGTTTCGATGAAGAACGGCTCGGTCAGGTAGTCGTGATTGGTCTTTTCCAGGATGTAGTCTTCGATGCCCTTGGGGTAGCAGTATTCCTGCTCCTCGAAACCATCGATGCCCTCTACGCGCAGGCGGAACGTGACGTTGGCGTTTACCACGGCCTGACGGCGCAGCGTTTCCTCGAACCATTCGCGCGGAATGTCGATGGCGGTGAAGACTTCCAGGTCGGGGCGCCATTTGATGGTGGTGCCCGAACGTTTCTCGTCGGTGGGCTCTACGTTCAGGGCCTTCTTCTTCGAGCCAATGACCTTGCCCTTTGCGAAGTGCAGGTCGTATTTGTTGCCTTCACGCCATACGGTTACGTCCATGTATTCGGAAGCGTATTGCGTGGCGCAGGAACCCAGGCCGTTGGTGCCCAGGGAGTAGTCGTAATCGCCGCCGTCGTTGTTGTCGTACTTGCCGCCGGCATAGAGTTCACAGAACACCAGTTCCCAGTTGAATCGCTTTTCGCTGGGGTTCCAGTCGAGCGGGCAACCACGGCCGTTGTCCTCTACCTGAATGGAGCCATCTGCGAATTTGGTAACCGTGATGAGGTTGCCATAGCCCTGGCGGGCTTCGTCGACCGAGTTGGACAGGATTTCGAATACCGCATGCGCGCATCCGTCGAGGCCGTCGGATCCAAAGATGACCGCGGGGCGCATGCGCACGCGCTGCTCGTCTTTGAGCTGGCGAATGCTGTCATTGCCATAGCTTGCCGTGCTTTTTGCCATAGTGTCGCTTTCGTATCGAGTGTGATTCTGTGCTGGCGGCGCCGATTGCGTTTGACCAGACGCACGCGCCGCAAATCAATAATGATACTCAAAGCTGCTTCGTTGGGTAAATAAAATACACTTCTCCCATACGCCACGGGGGAGAACGCCCTGATTTTGGAACGCTCGAGTATTGCCCTTCTGCATCAAATCTTCATATGCCATTTCATCAAGTTAGGCTAGACTAACCACAAAAGCGTTACCGGGAATCATGCGTGCTTCTGATTCCCAATTCTCTGTTCGACCTACGGGTATTGCATGCTACGGGGTCCTTGGTTTTGTCTTGCCTCGCCGCGTGCAAGAAAGGGTGAGATGGATATGTCGTATTACGATTCGGTACGAGATAGGTCTGTTGTCCAGATGGTGAGGGATGCCCTCGCGTGGCCCGATAACGATGTCGTGGCCATATTCCCTTCGGGGGAGCTCACGCGAGATGTGCTCGCGCAACGCTGCGACGCCTTGCGCGACGAGCTCGTGGGAAGGGGCGTGCGGCCGCAATCACGTGTGGCCTACGTGGGAAATCCCGATGCGTGCATCATGATTGCCCAGTTCGCGATAGCTTTGGCGGGCGGCGTGCCCGTGCCTCTGCCCGAGCGCAGCTCCCAGGATGCCTGGGCAGACCTTGTTAGCGTAACGGGCGCTTCATTCGTCGTGTGCGAGACGGGGCGGCGCGATAGGGTTGCCAGCATGATGGAGGATCGAGGGCTTGTGCTCCCCGTCATCGAGGTTGCTCCCGATGGAACCCTGGTGAGCCCCCTGGGTGCTCAGCCATGCAGCGATTACGAATGCACGCCTTCCGACTTGGCCGAAGTCGTGCTGAGCTCGGGTAGCACGGGAACTCCGAAGGCGTTCGCCTTCACCCAGGACGTGGAATACTATTTCGTCTCCACGTGGTTGCAGATATATGGCGAGCGGGAAGGGGGCCGCTTCCTTTCCGTGGGCCTTTCCGGTTGCATGCACTCGCTGCTTTCGTGCCTGCTGCGTCGCGAAGTGTTTGTGGCCTATGCGGCTCCCATGACGGCTGCCGATTTCGCGCGGACCATCGAGCGTCATCGCATCACCGATGCGTTCGTTCCTCCGTTCATTTTGGATGATCTAGCCGATCTCTATATCGAGGGCGATATCGACTTCTCGTCGCTGCAACGCATTGCTTATGCGGGGCAAGCCATGCCTGCTTCGGAAAAACAAGCCATTGCGCAGAAGGTGGATTGCGAACTCGTTCAATTCTACGGGAATACGGAAAGCGGCCTTCTGGCCTGCTTGGGTCCCGACGATCACCGTTCGGGTGATGTGGGTATTCTTGCTTCGGCGGGCGTTCCCTTCTCCAACTTGGGCACGTGCATTCAGGTGTGGGACTTCAATACGGGCGAGCCGCTGGGCGCGGGCGCTATCGGGCGGGTCATGGTGCGCGGTCGCGGCGTCACGCGCAGGATCATGGGCGCTGACGCCGATTTCATGGTCGTGGATGGGTGGCGCGATACGGAAGACGCTGGCTACCTGGATGAATCGGGGCGCTTGTACGTGAAGGGGCGCGCGTGCGATGCCCTTGCGGGGCGCGATGGCGTCCTGTTCGCTATCGACATCGAGGGGAGCGTTCTTTCCCATTCGGCCGTGTCGGCTGGGTCCGTCCAGGTGGTTGCCGATGCTGCCGGAGCCAAGCATGTCTTCGCATGGGTTGAACTGGCGTCGGGTGAAAACCTGCAGCCCGAGCTCTTTGCGATCGGGCTCGCGCGTGATTGCGGCATTTCGGAATCCCTGGTTCATGTGACGGTGCTTGATGAGATTCCGCGCTTGCCCCGTCCTCCGTACAAGGTTGACAAGTCATTGCTGAAGGGCGAGGCCCTTGCGGTTTTGAATGGAACGATGAGCGCTACGGCGTAGGAAGGGTGATTTGCATGTCGTTACGCGATGGCGTCATCGATGGCGATCTTCAAACGTATTATCGATCGTTGCTCGAGGAAGCGGGTGACGATGAGGTCTTCGTGACCCAATCTGGCAGCTATTCGGGGGTGCAGGCGCTTGGGCTCTGCGAGGGCATTCGCGACGAGCTCATTCGCCGCGGGTTCAAACCGAACGAATACTGCGCATATGGTGGCAGCGATGATATTGGCATGGTTGCAGCGGCGTTTGGCATTGCGCTGGCAGGCGGTGCCTCGTTCGGGCTGCAGAATTACGTAGGTGCCGATAGCTGGACGCGCTTCATTCGCGATACGGGCGCGCGGTTCGTGGTATGCGAGTCGTTCATCGTCGAAAAGCTGCGCGATCGTCTGCTCGAGGCTGGATGCGAAGTTGAATTCATCGAGATAACGGCCCAAGGTAGCATTCTGGCGCCTACGGGGAGCGAAGCCTTCGAGGACCGTCATGTTTCCTACGACGATGCTTCTGTCGTGCGGTTTACGGCGGGGCGTGCGGGGGCGGCCCAGGGTATCGTGCTTTCCCATAGAGCGCAGTTCTATTCGCTCGCGAAGATGGCGGCGGTCTATGGGCAGCGAGAGCGGGGACGCTACTTGCAGCTTACTCCCACGACCGACGTGCAGGGCATTGGCATGTTGGTTGCGGCGCTCTTCCGGCGCGAGACGGTCATCATCTATTGGGGCAAGCCAACTACCGAGGGCATCGTGCGCGCCATGGAGCAGCACCGCATCACCGATCTGTTCTTGCCCTCTTCGCAGATGGTGAAGCTGGCGCGAAGCGATGCGGCTGCTATGGCCGACCTTTCGGCACTGGATCGTTTCGTGTACGGTGGCCAGAAGGTCAGTGCCGAGGACATCATGGATGCGTACGACTTGCTCGATTGTGACTTTGCGCAGATTTATGGCTCAACCGAAACGGGTTTGCTCATGTGGCTTTCCCCCGAAGACCATCGCAAGGGCGATTCGAAGGTGTTCGATTCGGCTGGCGTGAAGGTGCCTTTCGCGGGCACGGAAGTCATCGTGCAGGATCCGCGCACGGGCGAGGAGATGCCTCCGGGCGAAGTGGGCCACGTGGTTACCAAGAACCCCAGCGTATGCGTGCAAACGCTGGGCTATGACGCCCCTGTTGAAGTGGTTGATGGCTGGCGCGATACGCTGGATCAGGGGTATTTCGACGAAGAGGGGTACTTGCATATTGTAGGCGTCTCGCGGGACGTTATCTTGTACCGCGGATTCGTCATGTACGCGTTCGACGTGGAAAAGGTGCTTCTGGACATGGATGGCGTGCGTGCCGCGGTGGCTCATCCCATTTCCGATGCTGCCGATGGCGAGCACATCTTCGTCTGGGTGGCGCTCGACGAGGGCGTGCAGTACACCGAAGAGCAGCTGGGGAGCGAGCTCGAGGTCGTGCGCGGTCCCTGGTATCGTCCGTCGCGCATTCAAATTGTCGACGAGATTCCCGACCGAGACGCGTCGGGAGCGTACGATAAGCAGAAGCTGAGAGAACGTGCAGAGGCGATCATGGCCCAGTAAGGGCGAGCGTTCGTGGAGAGGCTCCTTCGGGAGCCTCTTTTTTGCGTTACCTGGCGAAATAACGGCTGTGATTGCGGGTGGTGGCAAGCGTTTGGGCGAATGCTTGACAGTTCATTCTTACGTGTGCATACTGTGTATGTAGCGTATATACACTATACCCGGTGCGAGACGTCAATCCGGGCAGTGCGCGAGCGGCGTGTCGCTAGCGCGCAGGCGTTTTCAATGGCGCCGTGAAAAAGGAGTAATTGGTTTGGATATTGTCATTTCCAATGCAAGCGATAAGCCCATCTACGAGCAGATCGTATTTCAGCTGAAGGATGCCATTCTGTCTGGTGCGCTTGAACCTGGTTCTTCGCTGCCGTCTATGCGCATGCTGGCCAATCGTCTTCATGTGAGCGTGATTACCACGAA
This sequence comes from Denitrobacterium detoxificans, assembly GCF_001643775.1. NCBI lineage: Bacteria > Bacillati > Actinomycetota > Coriobacteriia > Eggerthellales > Eggerthellaceae > Denitrobacterium > Denitrobacterium detoxificans. The sequence continues at coordinate 785,860 of NZ_CP011402.1, forward strand.
GCGGGCATACGCGGAGCTCGAGGCCCAGGGGTTCATCGATACCGTGCAGGGCAAGGGCAGCTTCGTGGCAGGGGCGAATTTGGAGCTCCTGCGCGAGGAGCGCTTGCGCAGGGTGGAAGAACATCTTGCCGCAGCGCTATCGGATGCGCGCGTGGCTGGGGTCGATGTTGCGGAATTGCACGACATGCTCGATGCGCTTGCCGTGGATGAATAGATGCGAGAGGGTAAGAGGGTGAGTAAAGATGCCTAACCTAATCGAAGGTGCGGGCCTGACGAAGCGATACGACGGGTTCACGCTCGATAACGTGAGCATATCGGTGCCCGAAGGGTACGTTGTGGGCCTTATTGGCAGCAACGGCGCGGGCAAGACCACCATCATCAAGGCGCTGTTGGGCCTGAATCGTCTTGATGGGGGCAAGGTGCGCGCTTTCGGCGAAAGCCCCAAGGGCGGGGCGTGGAAGCGCCGCGTGGGAGTCGTGTTCGATACGTGCGCGTTCGTTCCCACGATGCATGTGTCGGATATAGCGAGTATTGGCAAGGCGGCGTATGCGAACTGGGATGGTCCGGAGTTCAACAGGCTTTTGAACGAGTTCGATATCTCCCCCAAGAAGAAGATCGAAACGCTGTCGCGCGGCATGGGGATGAAGCTATCCCTTGCCTTTGCGCTGGCGCATCATCCCGAGCTGCTTATCTTGGATGAGCCTACCGCGGGCCTCGACCCCATTGCCCGCGACGAGGCCTTGGAATATCTGCGTGAGTTCATGAATGATGAGGGGCGTGGCATTCTCATCTCCAGCCACATTACGTCGGATTTGGAAAAGATCGCCGATCGCATCGTTTGCGTTGATGCGGGGCGCGTGATCTTCTCCAAGGAAAAGGATGACATTTGCGGCAGGGGCGGCGTTGCTCGTTGCGCCGAACGTCAGTTTGCGGCGATTGGCGAAAGCGGGTTCCTGCCCCAGGACGAGTTGTATTACCTGCGGCGCGATTACCAGATCGATGTATTCGTGCCTGACCGCTTTGCGTTCATGCAGGTGTTTCCCGATACGCCGTGCGATCCGATTTCGCTCGACGACTACATGCTCTTGATGTTGAAAGGAGGCGCGCGATGAAAGCGATGCTCGCTTCCGATTTTGCCCAGGTAAAGCGCTTTGTTTTGCAGACGGCTGCCATATGCGCCTGCGTTATCGTCATCATGATCGTCTCGTGCGACAGCCTGATGATGGGCGTGTCGATGGGCGCAGCGGCCATTGCGGTGATGTTGCCCTGCCTCATGACGTATTCAGTGCTTAGCTATGACGAGATGGCCGGCTGGGCGAGGCTGCGCGAGACGCTGCCCTTGTCCAAGCGCGATATCGTTTTCGGTCGCTATGCGGGTGTGCTTGTGGCATCGTTGGCTTCCCTCGCGTTTTCGGTGGCTGTTGCGCTTGCCGCATATGCCGTGATTCCCGCAACGGGGCTTGGAGGGTCCGCATTCGATGCCCAGGCCATGGTTGGGGTGAGTCTTCCCGCGATGGCAGGCCTTGCGGGGGTTGGCGGCATGTCCATCGCTCTCGTTATGCTCTCGGTGATACTTCCCATTGCCATGCGGTTTGGGGTCACGCGTTCCGTGCGCATTCTGCCGCTCGTCTTCGTGTTCGGATTCTGCGCGTTCGCCGGCTTCATGCAGTCGAAGTTCACGCTGGATTTGCTTATGGGCATGACGCCAGTTGTGGCGGGTCTCTCCCTTGCAGTGGGTGCTCTTGCGCTGTTTATCGCAAGCGCGCTGGTTGCTTTGAGGCTCTACGGAGCTCGTGAGTTCTAGCCCCGTTCCCTCCTAGGCGCATGTTTGGCAGGGCCCGTGCATCGCACGGGCCCTGCCTGCGTTATCTGTCGCTGAACTGCGTCGTGGACTGCTATTCGCTTTCGGCGGGTTGTGGCTCGCCTTGGGACTTCTGCTCGTCGTTAGCGGGGAGAGCCATGGTTGCCTGCAGTTCGCCTTGCGCGATCGCTTCCTGAAAGCGGGCGTAATCAGCTTCGTTCTGCGCGGCGTATGCGCGCGAGAACTTTGCGATGGCCTTGTCGAACTCGTCGGTCGTGCCAAGGTACCCCGCGATTCCGAAGCGGTCTCCCGTGCGCGCATGCGCGTGGGCGAGCGTGCGTCCGCAGGCGCGTGCGTAGACCGCAAGGTGCTTCGCATCGATGCGCTCCAGATCGACTGACCCCTTGCCGTCCCACAACTGGCGTACGTAGTAATCGCGCTTCTTTCCGTCGACTCCGGGAAGGCGGCACCAGCCAAGCAGGATGTCGCTTGCCGTTTGCATGGCGCGCTGTCCCTCTACGACGCGTTGGCCATGCTGTTCGGCATTGCTCTTGCCGCAGAAGCGCTCGAGCACCGATTCCTGCGCTTCCTTGATCTGCAGCACCAAGGGGTCTTCGCAGTCTGCGCCCTGCATCACGATGATGAACGCGCGTGTGCCTACGCTGCCTACGCCAACTACTTTAATGGCGGAATCGATTCCGTGGTATTGCCTGATGAGCATCTGCTTGTCGGGGGATAGCGTCTTTCGGTATGCCGCGAGCACGAGCTTGACGATCTTTTCCGTATCGAGCAGCTTGATCCAGGGAGCCGATTTGGCGGCGCTCGCCATGTCGCGCAGTGGAATCACGATGGGGGGATTGCTGATGATGCGCAGCTTTCCATCGACGACTTCGGTGAGCTTTGCAACGGCTCGCGTGCTGTTTTTGCTCTTCGCCTTGCCGATGGCCTTGGCGGCTTGCTTCTTTTCCTTCTTCGTCATCTTGTCTTCGAAGGCCGACGTGACTTCGTCGATGTCGATGTGCGCATACCATACGTCAAGGTTGCCCATCGCGGCGAATTCGAGCATGCTCTCGCGGTATCCGCGCACGCTAGCAAGCACGGCTTCCTTGCGTTCCTTTTTGGAAAAGCCACGGTCGAGGCCGCAAATCTCCACGCTGGCGGCCATGCGCTTGACGTCCCATTCCCAGGGGCCGATGGACGTCTCGTCGAAGTCATTGATGTCGAAGACGGTGCGTCGTTCGGGGCTGGAGAAGAGCCCGAAGTTCGAGATGTGGGCATCGCCGCATGCCTGCACGTTGATGCCGGTGGCTGGCGTGTTTGACAGGTCGGACGCCATGATGAGCGCGCCACCCCGGTAGAACGTGAACGCGGATACTCCCATGCGCTCGTAGCGAAGGGGGAGGAGTTCCTGCAAGCGGGATTCTCCCTGTTCTTTCAGGAGGGCAACGGGGTCGGGGCGGTCTTCGGGGGCGCTCCATGTGGCGTGGGAGCCAAGGGGCACCGTTTCGCGGAGAGCCTTACCCGCCGCCTTGCGCTCCTCGGGTGAGCGTTCGTCCGTCTTGTACAGCGTCTCGGCTACGATTTCGCGCAGCTTGGTTTCCGTGCTCTTGTCGATGAACATAGACGACCGCCTTTCGACTGCCCCTGAAGTTCTGCCCCATGAACTTCCCTCCGCCTATTGTACGCGCATGGGTAACAATTCGTCGCGTGCTTTTCGGCACGCTGCTATGCGAAGAAGCGTACGTGCTCGAGCAGGAATTCCTTTGCCCGTTGCATATCGTTTTCATTGGGGTGCCGTTGCGATTCCATGATGCGCGCGACGCCCGCGTCGTCTAGATAATGCGGGTCGTCGTGGGGCAGGGCGCGACGCTTTTCGATATTGTGCGTGCCCACCTTGCCTTGAGAAAGGAATACTCCCAGGCAGGTGTTGTGCTTGTCCACGTCGGCGGTTACGTTGGCGCGTACCTTGTTTCCGTAGACGCTTTCCGGGTAGCCGCCGAACGTGCCGAATGCCAGAATGCGTTTGCCTGCCATGTCCTCAAGCAGCTTGGCGTTCAGCGGGTCGAAGCGCGATTTGAAGCACCAGAAGCAGATGATGACGTTTTCGGTGCGTACGGCTTCGCCCTTGTCTCGTTCGTGTACGCGATATCCGTGAAGCTCGAGCTCGTCTTTTACTGCGTTGGCAATCTTGCGTGTGTTGCCCGTACGGGACGATACGAGCATCGTGATGTTCTTGGCCATGCTACCTCCTAGATACGAGCATGACGTTAGCATCGTGCGGAGGGCAATGATGTTGTTGCTGCAACATATGCGGGATATACATTGCTCGAGGCGCGGTCGCTGGCGTGTGGCCTATTGGTGTTCGGCCTGCCGGACTGCCGAGCAGATGATATCGGCTACGCGCGTGAACAGGGCTTGATCGATGTCTTCGTATTGCATTACAAACCGTGCCTTTCCATCGTGCGTTAGGGTCCCGGCCAGATCGTAGCGTTCGAGTGGCATAAGCCCAACCCCCATTTCAGCCGCGTGCGCAGCGATTTCGTTGCCGTGTGCGTGGGTTTCGATGCCTAGCACGAAATGCAGTCCCGAATTGCATTCCTCGTAGGATAGCCGTTCTGAAAGGGCGCTGTTGCGTAGCGCGTCGACAAGCCGATCGCGCGTGGCGCGCGCCTTGTTGCGATAGCGATTCACGTGCCTTTCGTACGCGCCCGATTCGAGCAACTTCGCTAGGGCGATTTGATCGATGGCTCCCACGGTGGAGGAGAAGCAGCGCATGAGTTGTTCGAGTCGATCGTTCAGGCTGGCGGGGAAGACGCCGAATGCAATGCGTACCGAGGGTCCCAGGCTCTTCGAGAACGTGCTCAGGTAAATGACCTTTCCTTCTGCGTCGATACTGCGAAGCGCAGGAATGGGCTTGCCCGAAAGGCGAAATTCGCAGTCGTAGTCATCTTCGATGATGTAGCGTTCCTTATCGCGCGACGCCCAGCCCAGCATTTGGTATCTTCTCGACACCGATGTGACACGTCCCGTGGGGAATTGGTGGGAGGGCATGATGTGCACGAGCGAGGCGTTGCTTGCCTCGAGGCTTGCGTAGTCCATGCCCTCGTCGTCGAGGGGAACGAAGGTCGTGGGTACGCCCATCGTGTCATAGATGCTCGCAAGGCGTTCGTACCCTGGCGATTCCAGCGCAACGCTGCCGCTTTTGCCGCAGGTGAGCGCAATGAGGCTGTAGAGCATGGGCGCTCCTGCGGTTACGATGATCTGCTCGGGGAGTGCGTCGATCCCGCGGTAGCGCGAAATCCATGCCGCGATGGCTTCGCGTAGCCGAAGCGACCCGCGGGGCGGCTGGGCAGCGAAGAGCTGGGATTCGGGTTCGTTCGCCAAGACGTTGCGGAGCGTTTTTTCCCAAAGGCGGCAGAAGGAGCTGTCTGCCGTAGTGCGTGCAAGCGAAAAGTCGGCGAGTTCGTACGTGGCTGGAGATGGTGGCGTGTGCGGGAGCGTGGTTGCTTTTGCGTGCACGTGAGGCGTGATCTCCTGAACGTAGAAACCGCTCCGTTCGCGTGAGGCTATGTACCCCTCTGCTTTCAGCTGGCGATAGGCCCCTTCGACCGTGATGACGCTCACGCCCAGGTTCTTGGCGAGCGCGCGCTTGGAGGGGAGGCGTGCTTCTGGGCAGAGCGTGCCATCGAGAATATCGTCGCGAATGTGGCGATAGAGGCTTTCGTAGAGTGGTAGGCCATCATGGTCATCAAGATTGTAGGTGAGCATTGAGTCTCTCTCTGGTCATAGCGAATCGCGAAATCTGGTCTTATTCTGGCTATATAAATCGATTCAAAACTGAATATGTTAGTAATACCAGATTACCTGTAGCCTTGCATGAAACAATTCTCGGAGGAAGGATTTTCATGAACAGGGAACGAATCGGGCTCAATAGGCAATTGGCCCAGATGTTGAAGGGTGGCGTCATCATGGACGTGACTACGCCCGAACAGGCGCGCATCGCCGAAGCGTCGGGTGCGTGTGCGGTCATGGCGCTCGAGCGCATTCCCGCCGATATTCGTGCGGCGGGTGGCGTTTCGCGTATGAGCGACCCGAAGATGATCAAGGGAATTCAGGAGGCTGTGAGCATACCCGTTATGGCCAAGGTGCGCATCGGGCATTTCGTGGAAGCCCAGATTCTGCAGGCTATCGAAATTGATTACATCGATGAATCCGAAGTTCTCACGCCGGCTGATGATACGTACCACATCGACAAGAACGCATTCGACGTGCCCTTTGTCTGCGGGGCGCGCGATTTGGGCGAGGCGCTTCGTCGCATTTCCGAGGGCGCGACCATGATTCGCACGAAGGGCGAGCCTGGCACGGGCGATGTGGTGCAGGCGGTGCGCCATATGCGCCTCATCAATCGCCAAATTGCGCAGGTTGCAGCGCTCGAAAAGGATGAGCTTTATGACGAGGCGAAAAAGCTCGGCGTTTCCGTTGATTTGCTATGCGAGGTGCACGATAGCAAGCGGCTGCCCGTGGTTAATTTCGCCGCAGGTGGTATTGCCACGCCGGCCGATGCGGCACTCATGATGCAGCTTGGCGCCGAGGGCGTGTTCGTGGGTAGCGGCATCTTCAAGAGTGGCAATCCGGCGAAGCGCGCCGAAGCCATCGTCAAAGCGGTTGCGAATTATGCCGATGCCGAGCTAATAGCTGCGCTTTCGGAAGATCTTGGCGAGGCCATGGTGGGCATCAACGCCGATGAGATTCAGCTCATTATGGAAGAGCGAGGGCAGTAATGGCGAAGCGCACGGTGGGCGTTCTGGCGGTGCAAGGCGCCTTTGTCGAGCACGAGCGCATTCTGAAGCGTCTGGGCGTTCAGGTCGTTCAGCTTCGTCAGGCATCGGATCTTCGCAAGGGCTTTGATGCGCTGGTTCTGCCTGGTGGCGAGAGCACGGCGCAAGGCCGTCTCATGCGCGATTTGGGAATGCTCGAGACGATTCGGGGACTCATCGAAGGTGGTATGCCCGTTCTGGGCACGTGTGCAGGGCTGATATTGCTTGCAAAGCGCATCGATACGCAAAATGGCGACGGTTCAACCGTCGATGCTCAGCATAATTCCACTTGGCTTGCTACGCTCCCCGTTACCGTTCGGCGCAATGCGTACGGTCGTCAGCTGGGAAGCTTTCGCGTGGTGGAGGAGTGCGCGGGGTGCGGACGCGTGCCCATGACGTTCATTCGCGCGCCGTTCGTTACGCAGGTCGAGGTTGGAGTCGAGGTGCTTGCCACGGTGAACGAACATATAGTTGCCGTGCGATATGCAAACCAGATTGGACTGTCCTTTCACCCCGAATTAGACACTAACGAAGCGCTTCACCAGGCATTTCTTTCGATGTAGCGCCTGTGTGGCTTGGAGTCGCGAGTGCGGTGCCCGCTAGAACCCCTGTGGGGTGGGCGCACGCACTCGCCGTCTTGTTATGGTATTGAATAGGTAACCTTTATCGATTCGCTTGGATGGGTGCGGTCGTCCCTCGTACAATGTCCATGTCCGTTTCCATGCTCGTTTCATGGTCGAGCGGACGGGGTACTCTTGGGGGAGAGGATTGGCCCATGAAGTCGATTAGGCCTTTTGCCATTCTGGTATGTGCGATTGTTGCTGCATGTTCGCTTGCGGGCTGTAACGGCAATGCTGTGGATTCCAATGCTGCGCTTTCAGGTGATGCGTCTTCGTCGGCTATTCCCGTCGAATACCGCGAGGCTCTTTCGGGTGAGGGCCTCGTATCCACGTTCATTGGTTCGAATGTGACCGACGCCAAGGTTGCCAGCGACGAAGATGCGGAAGCGGTTGTGGCAAGCCTTGTGGAACGCATGGGCGGCGATGACACGACCAACCTGGAGCTCGTGCAGCTTATCCCCGTTGAAAATGGCAATTCATACTACATTTTCCAGCAGCAAGCCGGAGGCGTGATGGTCTACGGCGCAAGCGCCAAGCTCATCGTGAATGCAAATCACGACGTAGTTGGCCTGGTGAGCGACATTCTGCCCCATGCGAAGACCCCGTCTTTGGAAGAGGTGGCCGTAACGCAGGAGGAAGCGGAGAAGGCGGTCGTGGACGTGCTCGCGCAAAATGGGGTGAATGATCCCAAGGCGGTAAGCGAGTATACCGTTCAGACCATCGTTCCCATTTCGGAGGATGCCGAGCAGACCATGCTTGCATGGGTGGTGTACGTGAATGTGGGGTCGAGCAAGGGCGCCGACCAATCCTGGCTTGCGAGCTATGTGAACGTGGGTGGCGACTACATGTACAGCGTGCCCGTTTCCGAACCCAATAACCCCGAAGCACTTAGGGCGGAATCGACAGAGTTCGATTTCGATGCCTACGATCAGAAGGATATGACTTTCACGGTTGAAAAGGATGGAAGCCCCGCCCAGGTGACGGTTCCCGTGCTCGTGGACAAGCAGACGGGCGCTGTGGCGTTTTTGGGTGATGCGAAACGCAAGATTCTGTGTGCCGACTATGCTCAGTTCAACGATGATGGCAAGGTTGCGTCGCCCTTCGAGGACGATGACGTGTCCCTCAATGAGATGGACGTTGCCGTGTACGAGAATTTCCTGCGCATTTGGGATTTGTTTGCCCAGATGAGCTGGAAGGGGCCCGATGGCGTGGGTTCGCCTACTCTGCTTCTTATGAATGCCGTTACCAGTACGGGAGAGCCTGACGATAATTGCTACTATCTGGGCGCTCGGGGTGGATGGGAGTCGTTTGCGTTTGGCCGTTCCAGCAATAATGGTCTAGCCACCGACATCGTTGCGCATGAGTTCGTTCATTGCCTAACGGGCACCACCATGACCACCAATCTCTATTACAACGAAACGGGCGCCATCAACGAGTCGATGAGTGACATCCTGGGCAATCTTACGGAAATGGAGCTTGACGGCGACGAGGGTGCTTGGGTTATGGGCGAAAAGACCTCCGAGGGTGGCATTCGCGACTTTGCCAACCCGAATAGGTGCGCTCAGCCTGCATACCGTTGGGATGTCTACTATATTCCCGGAGTGGCGCCTGCAACGGAAATGAATGACATGGGCGGCGTGCATATCAATTCGTCGCTCCTCAACATCGTTTCATACAAGTTGAACGAAGCGGGCATGACCTGCGACGAGCAGTTTACCTTCTGGCTCAACGTAGCGCTTGCCATGGTTCCGACCACTGATTACGCCCAGATGGCCGAGCTTTTGCCGTGGGTTTTGGAGCAGACGGGGTATGGCCAGTATGCGGATGCTCTCAATCGCAGCATTGCCGATGCGGGCTACACCGCGCAAGAGAAGCCGTCCGCCCTTCCCGATGGCGCGGGCTCGGTGGAGTTCGCTTTCCCCAATGTCGATGCGGCTGGCCAGGGGCAGGTGCGCGCCACATTCGTGAGTACGGACAAGGTGGATAGCGATGACGACTCCTCCGTTTGGGGTGTTCCCGAGGCGGAAACGGGCGTCGTGAGCGCATCGCTTCCGGCAGGTGATTACTACGCCGTGGTTTGGGTGGGCGACGATCCCGATAATGCGGATAGCTCGGTGTACAACAGCGGCGGATGGGCGAGCGTCGACGAGTATGGTGACGTTTCGGAGAAGGGTGAGGCCATTCACGTCGAAGAGGGCCAGTCCGTGACGCTTACCTCCAAGGGGCTTGAATAGCGGCGCATGGCTAGTGCTTGCGAGCCAAACGGCCGAGCAGCCTATCTATCGCCCACAGTACGTAGCCAAGCACGATGAACGCCACGAGCATTGCTCCGCAGAATCCCACAACGCCTTCAACGCCCGAAATGCCTGGGTCTAGGAACGTGTAGGGGTACATGCTGATGTCCGCCGTCGTGCCTCCGCCCATGTAGATGCCGAAAACGCCTACCGCAATCATCGTGAAGGCAAGGTACGCTGCAACGAGCGAGAGCCATGCGAAGGGTCCCCAGATGGGGAGCTTGCCCTTTACGTCGAAGAGCGCCCAGTCCAATAGCGCCATGAGCGGCACGATGTAATGCAGTACAACGAGGTGGAACACGAGCTCGCCATCTTGGAACATCGCATCGAAGAGCATGAAGTGGGCGATGAGCATGGTAACCAGCAGCGAGATGGTTGCCGTGTACTTCGCCGTGGGAGCGAGGGTGATGGCTGCGTCGTCGTTGATGTTCTTGGTGAGCCAAACGGCCGCGCAGCTGAAGTAGCCCAGCGCGAAGATATTCGAGACGTTCGTGAACATATGCGGGAAGCCTTCCTTGTACGACCCCGCAAGAATGCCCGAGCCATCGAGCAGTCCGTAGATAGCGCAGGCGATGAGCGCGAGCTTCCATATGATCGAGAATGTCTTGCTTGTGTTGCGCATGACGTTTCTCCGTTCCGAACAAATGCCTCTGTGGTGCATTGTACGAGCGCACGGAACGTGTTTTGCCAACCGAAATATGCTTGTAGGCTGCTTGTTAATCGACGCGTGTCAAATACATCACGCCTGATGCGGAGTTGTTTTTCGGATGACATATTGGCTTGGCTGCGCATTGCGCTGGCCGTTGCGATGGGATGCTGCGTTCGCTTCGAAATGCTCCATTTGGTCGCCGTTGGTAACGCGTGAGGGACAATCGGGCAATTGTGACTCTGTCGGTAACGATATTTTTATAATTGAACTATCGTTTCGTGCGTTCCTATTAGGGAAAGGAAAGCTGTTATGGAAACCTATTACAATCCTGCCGATCTGGCCAACTTCTCTCCTGATGGCGTGGGCGCTCTCTCTCCCGAGCTATGGGACAAGTACATGGCCTACTATGGTTCCGTGTTTCAGGATGGGGCGCTGACGGGACGCGAGAAGTCGCTCATTGCGTTGGCGGTGGCAGCTGCGGTTCAGTGTCCGTATTGCATCGACGCATATACCAATGCGTGCTTGCAGCAGGGTTGCAGCCAAGAGGAAATTGGCGAGGCGTTCCATGTGACGAATGCCATTCGCGGCGGTGCGGCGCTTGCGCACGCCGTGCAGGCGGTCAAGATCATCGAGGATCAGGAGTTGTAGCGGGTAGGGGGTAGTAGCTTCGGCGACGTTGTGCGGTTGGCAATCGCGGCTCATTCGATGTGATTGCTCTTCGGCCTGCATGACGTCGCCGGACTCTCTTGCTTGCTTGTGGGGAAAGGGGCAATTATGTCGGAGAAGAGCATTCTTTCGATATTGCGTGATGCGGCGCCAGCGTTTTTCACGATGGTGCCTCCCGAACATCGCATGACGAACGAGCCCCTTACCACGTTGCAAATCAACATTGGCTATGTGTGCAACCTTGCGTGCAGGCATTGCCACCTGCAGTGCGGCCCCAAGCGCACCGAGGTTATGAGCCGCGAGGTCATGCAGGCGTGTTTCGATGCGTATGAAACTGGTGGCTTCACGTCGGTGGATATCACGGGTGGCGCCCCCGAGATGCATCCCGATATGGAATGGTTCCTGCGCGAATGGCAGGCGCGTGGCGTTCGGCCCATTGTGCGAACGAACCTGTGCATTCTCACCGACCCTCGCTACTCTCACTTTGTGAACTTGTATGCCGAGGTGGGGGCCCAGTTGTTCGGCTCTCTTCCGTTCTATAGCGCACGCAATGTCGACAAGATTCGTGGCGACGGCACATTCATGGCCTCGATTGAGGCATTGCGCATGTTGAACGATGTTGGCTTTGGCGATCACGACGGACAAGGCGACACTCATACCATTACGCTCGTCTTCAATCCCGCCGGGGCAACCATGCCTCCCGACCAGGCTTCCATGGAACAGCAATTCCATAGGAACCTGGCACGCGATTTCGATGTGCATTTTTCCAATTTGGTGGCTATCACCAACAACCCCATCGGGCGTTTTGCCGAAGCGCTGAACCGCAAGGGGAAGCTGGAGGGTTATTTGCATCGTCTGGTGGATGCGTTTAACCCGGCTACCACCGAGGGCATGATGTGTCGTGACCAGATAAGCGTCGACTATGCGGGTAGGGTATACGACTGCGATTTCAATCAGGCGCTGGGCTTGGAAATCGTGGGGAAGAAGACCATCTTCGACTTCGCACGAGAGCGGCAACCTTCGCGTCGCATCGTATTTGCCAATCACTGCTATGCCTGCACGGCTGGCGCGGGCAGTAGTTGAGGTGGTGAAACGGCTTAGGTCTAAGCCCGGAAGCGTCTCTCGTGCAACGCTGTAATGAGCGAAGGAAGGAAGCGGTCCCGGGGGACCGCTTCGCGTATGCGTGGATGCGGATTGGATGTCTGGGGTGGGCAGTCTAGCTATGCGCCAGATCGTAGAGCTTTTGGATGTTTGGGGGCAGCTTGTCGGGCATCATGGACTGCGGGGCATCTTCGCTGCCCTCGGCGATGGCCGTGTCGTAGTACCAGCACTTGAATTCGAGCATGGCAAGCGTCTTTTGCAGTCGTGCCATCTCTTCTTGCACTGCTTCGCGCCTGCGTTCGAAGAGCTCCTTGCGCTGCGCGTACGTTTCGGGGCCTTCCGTACACCATTGCATGAACAGCTTGATGTCCTTGATTTCCAGTCCCGATGCCTTCAGACACTCGATGACGCGCAGTGCCTCCAGTTCTGTTTCGCCAAACTTACGAATGCCGTTCTTGCGTTCTATGGTGGGGAAGAGGCCCTCCTTGTCGTAGTAGCGCAGCGTGGATATGGGAAGGTCGAACATTTCGGAAACCTGGCCGATGGTGTACATGATGTCTTCTCCAATTAACTTCTTGACCTAAAGTTAGGTTCATGTCTTAGGGTGCACATAGTAACATAGTCACGTATGGTTTCAACTGAAAGGGAGATCCGCCATGATGCAAGCAGAACAGCTCGAGCTCGTTCAGGATTGGGACAAGGTATTTCCGCGTAACGAGCGCGTTGAGCATTGCAAGGTAACGTTCGTCAATCGCTATGGCATTACGTTGGCTGCCGATTTGTACAAGCCGAAGGGTGCCGAGGGAAAGCTTCCCGCCATCGCCGTGAGCGGCCCGTTTGGCGCTTGCAAGGAACAGTCGAGCGGCCTGTATGCTCAGGAAATGGCGGCTCGTGGCTTCTTGGCGATCGCCTTCGACCCCTCGTTTACGGGCGAAAGCGGTGGCGAACCCCGGCGCATGGCATCGCCCGACATCAACACCGAGGACTTCTGCGCGGCCATCGACTACCTGAGCTGCCGTGACGACGTCGATGCCGAGCGCATTGGCATCATTGGCATTTGCGGTTGGGGCGGAATGGCCATCAACGCCGCGGCGCTCGACCCGCGCATCAAGGCGACTGCCGCAATGACGATGTACGATATGACGCGCGTCACCCGCGAGGGCTATTTCGGAAGCGCCGACAACAAGGAAGCGCGCGACCAGCAGCGTGCGGCTTGGGCGGCGCAGCGCACGGCCGAGTATGCGTCTGGCTCCTACGAGCGCGCTGGCGGCGTTGTCGACCCGCTGCCCGAAGATGCTCCGCAGTTCGTGAAGGATTACCACGCGTACTACAAGACTCCGCGTGGCTATCATGAGCGTTCGGGCAACTCGACTGATGGTTGGAACGTCATCGGCACGGTCTCGTTCATGAACCAGCCCATCCTTTCCATGGCAGGCGAAATTGACACGCCGGTTCTGCTCGTCCATGGCGAAAACGCCCACTCCCGCTACTTCAGCGAGGGTGCGTTCGAGCTGCTTAAGGGTGACAACAAGGAGCTCATGATCATTCCTGGTGCGAACCACGTGGACCTCTACGATAACTATGAAGCCATTCCCTTCGATAAGCTTCAGTCGTTTTTCGAGGAGGGCATGTAGGGTTATAACGTGCGATAGACGCGAAGAGAGGAACTATGACGAAGAAGATCGTGCAGACGGCTGGGCGTTCCCAGCTAGGCGAGTTCGCTCCCGAATTCGCGCACTTCAACGATGACGTGCTGTTTGGCGAGAATTGGAACAACCAGGATATCGACGTGAAGACGCGAAGCATCCTCACGGTTGTTGCGCTGATGGCACAGGGTATTACCGACTCGTCTTTGACCTACCATTTGCAGAATGCGAAAAATCACGGCGTGACTCAGGCCGAGATTGCCGCCGTTATCACGCATGTTGCGTTCTATGCGGGGTGGCCTAAGGCGTGGGCCGTATTCAATTTGGCGAAGAGCGTGTGGAATGTGGGCGAGGGCGACCTACCGTACGACGATGCTGCCATGAGGGCGCATGCGAAGGAAATGCCGTTCCCCATTGGCAAGCCGAACAATGCGTTTGCGCAGTACTTCGTGGGGCAGAGCTATCTTGCGCCGATATCTACCGAGCAGGTGCCTGTGTTCAATGTGACATTCGAGCCGGGTTGCCGCAACAACTGGCACGTGCATCATGCGAACGCGGGTGGTGGCCAGATGCTCATCTGCGTCGCGGGGCGTGGCTACTACCAAGCTTGGGGCGAGGAACCTGTGGAACTTACGCCTGGTTCCGTGGTGAACATCCCGGCTGGCGTGAAGCACTGGCATGGTGCGGCGTCTGATTCGTGGTTCTCGCACCTGGCCATCGAGGTGCCGGGCGAGGGCGGAAGCAACGAATGGCTCGAACCCGTATCGGACGAGGAATACGGGAAGCTGGCATAAGTGATCTCTGAGCCGAGCGGCGTGTTCCGCTCGGCTTTCTTAGTGTTTGGCGTCGTTTCCGCCGTCGACCTGCATCTTACCGATGAAGAAATAGCCTATCTGGAAGAGCCTTATGTGCCCCATGCCATCGTGGGCGTGATGGCTCAGAACAAACCCGCAGACTCGGCCAAGGAGCATGTGTGGCTCGCTAATGCGAAGTATCTAAAGGAAGAGGTCGATAAGTAATCTGCTCTCTTCTGAATTCGAATGGATTGGGAAGGGGCGGGTTTTCCTATCGCGCCTGTTCGATTGCTTTGGCGAAGGCATGGGGGTCATCGACGCTCAGGCCGATTGCGCGAACGCTTTTCGTTCCAAGCATCGTATGCACTTCGATGGGGCGCTTGGCCACAACCCAGATGTTGGCTTGATAGAAGGTTCCGTAGTTGAGCTTGTCGTTCTTCGCAAACTCCGAAATGTCGCTTTCCGAGAAGACGATTCTATCTACGTCCGCGAGCCGAATCGTTGCATGCATCTGGATGCCGCATTCCAGGCGTACCGCGGTGCTGCCCACTGTTATGGGGCGTAAGATTCGTGCCCTTGCGTCGCCAGCGAGCCACATGGCGGCATAGACCGAAAGCAGCGTGATGATGATCGCAGCTGGAACGCTCCATCGGGATACGAGCAAATGAACTGCGATAATCTCAACGGGGAAGGCGAGTGCCAACCCAAGTATGGCGTTCATGTAGCCACCAGCGTTGTGGTAGCTAAAGCACGTTTCCCCGGGAAGGGCGAGTAGTCTTTTGCGCCAGGAGAGGAGAGCATAATACCAGACGCTCAGCTCCGCTGCCGTCATGCTCGCGGGCGTGTCTTTGCGGACAAGGTAGAGCATCGTCGCTCGGAACCATGCCATGGGGTCTGGGCTCTCCGCTTTCGCGCTTCTGAAGAGCATGACGAGCTTTCGGCACTCTGCAGCAGCTATAGCCAGTTCAACAGGAATCAAGCCAGTGAGGAGATACGGCAATATGCCTGCGTATGGCGAACCGAGTGCAAAGGCGCTGAGGGCGTAGCCAGCCCAGATGGCGGGAATAATGCAAAGGAGCGAGAGCTTTCTGGGGCGTATGACGAGAAAGTAGAAGATCAGCGGTATGCCCACCATGAAGTCGAGTGGGAGAGCGATTTCCTCTATGTGCGCGGGAATCAAGCTTGCGGATGCGATGCCGTAGGCGTACAGCGCGAGAGCCACTATGCAAAACGCGAGTAAGGCCGTCCTCTGTCTGCTTGCTGTGTTCATGCGCATTCCTTTCGGGAAGAGCGAATGCGAAAAGCCTCTCGACTGCGATACCGGGAACAGTATAACCGTTCGGTACCCTAGGAGCGCCATGGACTGACAGGCTTAGCGGCTTTCTATCGAGGTGATGGCTGCGGGCGCGGCGCAGCGGACGAGAAGCTCAACCCTAAATAGCCCATCAACAGATTATTGGCCCCCAAAGCGGGTAGGGCGAACAGAAATCGTTTCGGAGCGAGTGCATGGGGAATCCAATGCGTGTCCTCAAGGTAACCCCTTGGCAACATGGTTGCTGCCGCTGGGCTGTATGGCGATTGGCGGGAAAGGGCGCTTTGTATAATCATGCGAGAAGCGGATTACCGCACATATCAGCGATAAGCGCGTGGCACGGATGTGGGCTGGCGCGCAAAGGAGGGGGAGCGTCATGTGCTTCAGGCCAAGTCCCGTAAAGCGAGAAAACACCGATCAGAAAACCTGTCAGACATGCGGCATGCCCGTTGATTCTGATGCGACTACCTGCCCGTATTGCGGAGATCCCATTCCGCAGAATCCGCCTGATGACTACAGTGATATCGACCCATCGCATAACACCCGAATTATCTAGTCCACCAAGGTGGCGGGTTGTGTGGCGAATTGCCCAACTCGAAGATAGGGCGCAACGGTGTCATCGCTCGCGGTGGGCCAGCATGATTGGAAGGCTTGCGACAAGCGTAAGGAGACAAAGATGAACATCAAAGACTTATCCCCCGAGCTGCAGGAGAAGGCGCGCGCATGCCGCACTACGGGAGAGCTGCTTGAGCTTGCCAAGGAAGAGGGCATGGAGATTCCCGACGACGAGCTCGAAGGCATTGCGAGTGGAGGTTGGTGCTCCGAGCATGAGTGGGGTTGCCCTGCTGACAAATGCGGCGTGTACGGCGTCGGTCGATAAGCCCGTTTGGCGTCAATAGTCGTTTTAGCGCCCCATGCGGCAAACTGCGCATGGGGCGCTTTCCCGTGAAAGAAGGCGGTGCGTCGATGGTCTCGACGCACCGCTTTTTTGGTTCGGGTAGTTTATTCCGCTTCTGAATCGCCTTGTTCGTTCCTCACGCGTCGTGCGGAGTACGCTGCCATTGCCGCGCCTGCCACGGCGGCGGCCGATAGCAAGACGTTTATGCCAGAAAACGGGTCGCCTGAATTCGGAAGGGTTGAGGCGGGGGCAGGTGTCCCCGAGTCGCCTGATTGCGAGGACGTCGGAGTGGAATCGGTTGTTCCTGGGTCGTCTTCCGTCGAGGGGTCCGGGGCGGGGTCTGGGTCGTCCTCGTCTGCGGGCGTGCCCTTTTCGTTCGTGCCCTCAATGACGCTGGCCACATGGGATGTGTCGTTGCCATACGTGAGGGTTCCGTACTCGTCGCCAAGCTCGAGATAGCCGGGGTTGGCTGAGTCGGTGAGTTCGTCTTCTTCGTTTTGCGTCGAGAGGCCCGTGGAGGCGGTGGTCTTACTGCCTGTGGCGAGCGCCCGTTCGTCTACGCCGGTTGTCTCGCCGTAGACCTCGTCGTAGTAATACACCGTGGCTTCGTAGCCCTCTTGCGGTATCGAACGCACATCGGCCGAACCGTAGTCAATCAGCAGGTAGTCGCGGTAGCCGTCATCGGCGTTGGAGTCGCCTGCGTTTGTGGCCAGCCACATATGCGAGCCGTCGATCCTTGCCACCGGATACGTTTCCTTTACAAGCTTGTCGGGAGCACTGAGCTCATCGTAGCCCACGAGCTCCAAGCCTGCCTCGCCATGGGAATAGCGTGCGCAAACATACGTGCCGACCTGCGGAATGTCAGTCAATCCGTCGCGGATGTCCAGTATGAAGTCGCTGATGCCATTCAGATCCAGAACAAGGCTCTTCTTGTCTTCGGATACCGATTCCACGGTGCCCGTGACGAGATACACGCCCTCTTCCATGTCGGAGTAATCGATGCTGGCTACGACGTATTGATAGTCGGGGTCGCCCTCGAACTCCGTTTGTAGGGTGTACGTTATCGTTAGGTTCTCGAGACCCTTCTTGAGCTTGTCGATGCCGGGGGTGTCCTCGGGGACGGTCATGATGCTCGTTTCGAGCGAATCCATGTCACGCACGGCTATCAAATAGGAGCCATCATCGAAGCCAAGGCTGTCCTCGATAGCCATGTTCGACGTTACGAAAGAATCGTCGTCTTGGTCGTCATCTGCCTGGATCGAGAGGGGGCCGCCGTCCGACTGCGCAGCCATCTTGCCCGCTCCCTTTAGGCCGGACTCAAAGAACTTGCTCGTCTCATCGAGCTTTTGCATGACGGGGTCATTATTCGGGCGCAAGCTTCCCCGCAGGTCGATGTTGAACTCCTGGAGCATGCCCCTTACTCGATTCAGCACGTCCACCATGTCATGGCATCCGTTGGGGCCCACCTTCGCAAGTAGGTAATTTTGCTTGTTCGCGCTTAGGTTGCCGAAGCCCTCGTTGATTTTGTCCACGAGGCCGATTAGCCTATTCTCTCCCTCGCTGTCGGCCCAGATGGAATCGCCTTCGTTGCCAGACGTGACGTACTTCGACTTGCTTGTGTTGTACTTTCCCGAATAGAAGGCATGGGCGCCGCGTTGCCAGGCATCGTAGCTGTTTGCAGCCTTTATCATTTCTTGGAAGTTGTCCGCTAGTTCCGCCTTGTCGTACGCTAGTTCCATCGACTGTATGGCGGCGGTTATGTACGTGGGGGTGTGCAGGCTGCGCCTGCCGGCGTCGCACACGTAGGATTGCCCGTTCGCGTCGAAATACGTAGGCATGACTTCGGTGTCGACCCAATTGCGCACGCCGTCGTCCCAGGCGGTCCCCTGGTATAGGTATTCGAGCAGCTTGGTGATGCAGGCGATGGTTTCGTTCATGCCGAGCGTGTTGAAATACGTGTGAGCGTCGCTGAGGCAACTCATGCCATCGTCGAGCACGTTCGCAAGCGTTTCGGTGCCCTTGTAATCGCCTGCGCCTCGCGTGAGCGCCTCGCGCCAGTTGGTGGAGTTCTCCATGTCCGAAATGGCATAGCGGTCGAAGGGGATGTGGTAGCCCAGTATGGGCGGCTTGCTTCCGTTCTGCAGCTTGTAGTTGCAGAACGCGAGGATCGAATACTGGGGAATGGTGCCACCGGCATGGTACGTACGGCAGGTGTGGGCGGGGCACCAGAAGTCTTCCATGGTGTGGCACATCATGCCGAGCGCGCGCAGCCGCAGCCTGCGATGCGGTAGCTTTATCGAAGCTTCCGACGAGCCTACTTGCAGCGACACGCTCATGCCATGCGCATCTTCGTCGAGCTGGCCATAGGTATCGATGAAGCCCTTGAAGATCTTCTCGGCCTGGGCTTTCGTGACGTCGCTTGTTGCCTGCACCTCGCCCGTGCGTGCGTATTCGTAGGCGACGCCAAGCCATTGCAATGCGAACGTCTTGATTTCGGAGTGCTTCAAGTACTGCGAATGGTTTGCCGTTGATGACAGCATGCCATGTATGAAGTTGTTACGGTCGTTCATCGTGAACTGCACGAGCGCATCGAGCCCCATGTTGCTTGCCGACTGGTTTCGCTCGTTTGTTTCCCGGATGTGTTGGGCAACGTCCCAGGCGCCTTCGTAATGATTGGAGCCCGAGAAAACGGGGATGTAGTCAGGGTAGAAGCACGAGTAGCCGAAGTCCATGAGCGTGTCTGCGGCCGCATCGTTCCAATACGACCCAATGCGCAGGTAGGCAAGGTTTTCGCGAAAGAGTCGTATGGCAAGGTCGTCGGAATCTTGGAATGCCTTGCCTTCGCCGATGTCCACGATGTCTCCCGCGATTTTCGCGTACCGCGCATCCTCTTCGATTGCTCCCGCCCAGGGGTTCAGAAGCGAGTTCGGCGTGGTGTCCTTCGCGTGGTTTCGCAGTACGCGCGCATAGGATATCTGAACGAGGTCTTCGTGCACGCAGTCGCCCATTCCGATGTTCTTCAGGATGGACGAGGTTGCGTTTGTCCAGGAGCTCCACGCAAACGCATGCTCGGTTGGATGCGTGAGCGCGGCGAGGCCTAGAATGGCTCCGGCGCCTAGGAGACTACGACGCGACAGGTTCCACCCGAGAATTCTTTCCGCTGGGTGGCTTGCCATTGCGTCATTTCCGGGATTCTTCGACTTTCCAAGCATTGTTCCCTCACCCCGAACCAGTGCTCTACGTAAGCAGGTGTGCCTCGCCAGAGGTTTCGTATTTGGAAAACGTTACATTCCGTGTCCCAATTATACCAGTTGAGGCAAACATGATGCTCATGCTACGCATTTCAGGCTAAGTGCGTAATGCCAGACGCTTAGCTCCGTAGCTATTATGCTTGCCGGTGCGGCTTTCAACTTCTCTTGGAGCTCGGGGCTCTTCAAGCATTCGAAGTTCATGGCGCGCCTCCTTGATGGGGATGGGCTAATGCAAATTGCATGCACTGTCGGCGCGCTTGGGTGTCGTTACTGGCGTATGCTGTCGCTTTCGTCGATGGCCACCGTTACGATATCGCCGATGACGTTGGCCATATTTTGCGCTGTGCCCAAGAATGCCTCAAGGTAGATGGCAACGCAAATCAAATCGTACGAATGTAGATACGCGGTGATGATGAGGGTTCCAATCAGGATGCTGCCTGGTTGATTTGGGGCGCCAACCGATAGAAGCAATACCAGCGCGCCCAATATGACGATGTCAAACGCAGTGAATCTGGTGCCGGTAATAAAGACGAATATGAGCCCGATGAGCATGATGAGAAAACAATTGCCATCGAGGTTAATCTGGGCCAGTACCGGCAGATTCCGTTCGAGCTTTTCGCGGGACAGTCCATACGTTCTTGCGCAGTATCTAACGTTGTATGATGTGGCGTCGATTGCGGAACCTATCTTGATGTTCTCGCGGATGAGAGGAATGAGCTTCCGCGCGAAGGGGATGGGCTTTATGCCGTGCGCGCGCAGCTGAACGGCGTATGAGGCAATCAGTAGAATCAGGCTTGCATGCAGGACGAAGAGGTACCCCAAGATCACGGGTATGCTCCAGAATGCGTCGGTGAGCAGGACCTCCAGAAACGCTAAGAAGCAGAAAAGGGGCAGTGTGGCCGTTACGACGTACAGCATGCGGGAAAAGAGGGTATAGCAGGCTTCCATAGCCCCACGCAGCATGTCGAAGTGCTTACCTGCGGAGCATAGCGCGTAGGTGACTAGGAGGGCAACGAGCATGAGCGGGATGGGGGAGATGGTCTCGAAGGGCTCGAAGATGTTGGATGGTGCAGACGACGTAACGATTTCGGCGAATGTGCGGTTGAATTCTGCGCCCGCGTATTCGGGTTCCAGTCCGGCTAAGCCGGCGAAGGGGATGCTCCAGAAGTGCGCTGCTACGATTGCCAGCAATATGGCAACGACCGAAGTTGCGATTGTTCTTGTCTTGAGCCTTCGCATGCCGGAGTTTCTCTGGGATACGACGTAGGTGTCCGTGAGGTTTTTCAGAAGCGAGAAGAAGGTTATGGGCGCGCCGACCATGAGCGTGATGTTGGCGAACATGGTCTCGACGGGCACAAGGT
Source organism: Denitrobacterium detoxificans (assembly GCF_001643775.1). Lineage (NCBI taxonomy): Bacteria > Bacillati > Actinomycetota > Coriobacteriia > Eggerthellales > Eggerthellaceae > Denitrobacterium > Denitrobacterium detoxificans. Next base: position 807,070 of record NZ_CP011402.1, read on the forward strand.
AGTCCTCGAGCAGTGAGTACTTGGTCGAGTCGTCGAGCAGAAAGTGCAGGGGAAGGTAAACGACTACGGCCGCCAGGGTGGCTAGGGCGCAGGCGAACAGCCTTGTTCGGTAGCTCCTGCTGACCGATACGCTAATAAGGTTGTAGCCCGCGCGATAGCTGCAATCCAGCTTGTCGTCGTAGCTGCGTATGATTTTGTCTTCGATGGAATCCTCGCCGTTTGAGTACAAGTTGAAGGGCTTTCCCTCGAACCCCACCATCACGCTGAATCCTCCGAGCTTGTTTGCCCGCGAGATATCGATTTCTGTGCTTTCGGGCAGGCCCAGGTCGAGCAGTTTCTGGAAGAGCGCCTCGAAGACGATTAGGGTTTCATGGGCAACTTGGTCGTTGATGTCGGCGCGATTGAGCAGGCCCTCCACGAAGGCGTGCGCGGCATCAAAGTCTCCCTCTAGGGCTTTGAACTTCATGGTATGTGCGTCGTTGTTGTCCATGCGTCCATGATAGCCCCTGAATGAAACTTCGGCGATTGCAATAGAACAACAAGTCGGGCTGGACGGGCTAGATCCTATTCGACTTCGATGAGCTCTGTTCCCGTTGCGTCGAATTTAGAAAGGGCGACGCTCTTGATGGCGGGGTCGTCGTACGTGTTGTAGTAGTACGTGTTCGTGCGCGTGGAAAGACCGCCCGTGTAAACGGTTATCTCGAAGTCGCCATCTAGCATCTTGGATGCGCCGTCTACCATTGCGACGCTTGCGAGTGTGTGAAAGAGGCGCGAGACGTTTTCTTCTTCGGTGTTCTTCCGCGGGTAGAAGGCATTATGGTAGGCGGCTCGTACGAAGCGGGAGGGGGAGTAGCAGTCGCCGGGGATTCCGTGCATGCCGCTTCCGCTTCCGTAGGGGGAAAGCTCGGCTGTGCCCCAGGAAACGGGGCCTGCCACCTCAGGAGAGCATCCAATGTAGTTGCGAACGTTCTCTTCGTGATAGACGAAGCCGGGTTGGTTCGCCAGGACGTTGAGCTTGTTCTCGAAGACCTGCATGCCTGCGGCCGTGTATTCCACTACGATGCAGCGCGTCGCATCGCCGATGATCCAGTGAAGCAGCGAACAGGGGTATTGCTCGTTGATGGGCTTGTTGACGATGACCGTGTTGGTCAGGGCGGCTTCCACTTCGCTTATGCTTTCGAAGTTTGCGACAACCCACAAGGGGAATTCCCATGCGCATACGTTGGCCTTGCCCTGCACCGGTTCGGGCTCGTATTGGGCATAGCCTGGGAAATTGAGGCCTGCGATGGCGAGCCCCGCATCGTTGGCGCAGTCGAAGTACAGAGGGGTGTTCTCGGCGACGATGCCCATTCCGTAGATGGGGTGACGAACTGCGCTTACGGCACCGAAGGGCGAATTGGGCTTCCAGCCAGTGGGCGTGATGACCACGTGCTCGCCGTAGCCGCAGCTCCAGTCGAGGTTGCGTCCGAAGTACATGTTGCCCTGTCCGTCCGTGAATCGGATTCCCGTGCACATAGTTGCCTCCTTGATGCCGCTGGCCTTTGGTTATGCCTAGGGAATAGCTTAGGCACTATGCGGGCGTGGGTTCCCGTTTGTAGCCAAGCCGCCAGAATTCGTAGTAACGTGGTATGAGAACGGGTGGCATGTTTTCATGCCGCCCGTTGCGTCGAATGCGTGTGTCATCATGGACCGTCGTACCGCTGGCGGCCGTACTACTTTCTGCGAATCGCGTTTGTGTTTTCATTGGGTTGGATACGCGGTTTGTTAGGCAGCGTACTGATAATTAGACTATATGCTCACACTATCTTGCTCTGTGTGAGCATATAGTCTAGTCTATAGGTGGTGATGAAAGATGCTCTATACCTACATCGACATGATTGACAGGTACGGGTCTGCCTACCAGATTGGGCGAGCTGTAGACTCTGGCGATGTCTACAAAGTAGCTAGCGGTCTGTATTCGGATGCTCGCCATCCCGACCCGAATGTCGTCGTCTGCGCTCGTTATCCGAAAGCCGTGTTGACCATGGACTCGGCCTTTTACCTGCATGGTCTGACGGATGTGATACCTGAATTGGTGCATGTGGCAACGCCGCGAAACTCTACGCGAATTCGCAGCACGCAGGTTCGGCAGTACTTTATGGAGCAGAGGCTCATGGATGTGGGCGTAAGCCATCGCCAGATTGAGGGCTCGGATCTCCGCGTTTTCTCGAAGGAGCGCATGTTGGTGGAGCTGCTTAGGAGTTCCGGAACGCTAGCTTTTGATTACTACAAAGAGCTCATTGGCTCGTACCGCAAGATTGCAGATGAACTCGACATGCGCGAGGTTGAGGACTGCGTGGCGCTGTATAAGCGGGCTGATACCCTCTTCGAAATGATGCAGAGGGAGGTGCTGTAGATGGACCTTAGGGCCATTCGCGATGCCTATATGGATGATGGCCCGGACTTCCAAAATGCGACGGCGCGAACCTGCCGTGATGTGGTGCTCACGCTGATATCGATGTCGCGTATGGCGGACCACGTTACTGTGAAGGGCGGCGTGGTTATGCAGCAGATTTCGGGTGATAGAAGACGAGCGACGCGCGATCTCGATTTGGACTTTGTCCGCTATCCGATGACCGATGAGGGAATTCGGGAATTCATTCGGTCTCTCCGCCCTTCGAGTGTTGGCGTACGGCTAGAGATTGTCGGCCCCGTCGAGGAACTCAAGCATCAGGATTATCGCGGCAAGCGTGTGCACCTGCGTATTACGGACAATGGTGGAGTCAGCATGGATACCAAGCTTGACCTGGGTGTCCACGACAGGCTTTCGCTTGAGCAGCAGGAGCTTTGGTTCGATACCGCGTTGCAGGATGAGGGTATTTCGCTGATGGCCAATAGCAAGGAACAAATTTGCGCCGAGAAGCTTCGATCCCTCATGCGCATCGGTGTGGCGTCTACTCGCTTCAAGGACGTATTCGACGTATATTACTTGCTCTGCCGCGAAGGAGTTGACCGTGAGTCGTTCGATTGTGCCATGCGCGTGCTGGTTTACGATGCGGATGACATGCGCGAGGCTGGGCCTTCCGATGCGCGCGCTCGGCTCACGCGGGTTTTGGGCGATCGGCGCTTCCGAAGGAACCTCGCAAACGCTCGTAATAACTGGCTCGGAGCGAATGTCGACGAGGTGGTTTCGGGCATCCTGTGTTTCTTTAGCTGATAGGGGCGTGGCATCCGGAAAGAATACCTCGACTATGCTTACGGTGCAGTGCCGGTCAAGTTCGTTTATTGTGCCGCCACGAGGTCCATTTGCGGCTTTGGAGATGAGCTTTAGGGCTGGAAGGGATAGAATTTCTGCTGAGGGGTACAGCCGAGTTCGCAAAAAGATCGCGACTGGCGTCATTTGCGAAGAAGACGCTCGGAGTAAGCCGTGTAGCAAGTAATGATAAGGTCACTCAAAGAGGACACTAAAGGCGGTGCTAGGCAATGGCGATGTATGCGAAGCTGCTAGCCGGCGTTCTCGCGGTTTCGTTGAGCATTGCGCTAGTCGGTTGCTCCCAGGACCAAGGCGGATCGGGTAGCGGCGGTTCGGCATCCTCTTCTTCCGTCGAGAGCGTCGAGGTTCCGGCTCCCGATGCCGAAATCGCCGATGTCACGACTGTTGCATACTTGGGGCCCGAAGGGACCTACACCGAGGAGGCGGCAAAGCTCTTTTTTGGCACCAACGACGATCTGAAGCCGCAGGCCACCGTTTCCGATGCGCTTGCGCTCGTGGCCGATGGCACGGTTTCCTATGCGGTCGTGCCGCAGGAGAACACGCTGGGCGGCCCGGTGACTGACTACATCGATGCCCTTCTCGCATCGCAGGACGTCAGCGTGGTGGGCGAGGTCGTCTTGCCGATTCGCCAGACGCTCATGGGCCTTCCGGGAACAGATCTTACCCAGGTCAAGCGCGTGCTGTCCCATAAGCAGGGTTTGGCTCAGAGTTCGGCCTGGCTCGATGAGAACCTGCCTAATGCCGAACGCATCGAGACGGCCAGCACCGCTGCTGCCGCTCAGCAGGTGGCTGACGGAGGCGACACCTCGACCGTGGCCATCGCGGCGCCTGGTGCGGCCGACCTGTATGGGCTCGAGGTGCTGCGGGAAAACGTTTCGAAATCCGACGCGAACAAGACGCGCTTCTACGTCGTGTCACGTCATGCGAACGAGCTTGCGGGTTATGATCGCGCTCTGTTCGTGGCGAGCATGTCGGCTGAGGAGCTGCCTGGCGTGCTGAATTCGGCATGTGCCAATGGGACGAAGCTCGTTTGCGTGCACGACCGTCCCGGAAAGACTGCGCTCGGGGATTACCGTTACGAGATCGAGCTCGAGCGCGAAGGTGGCTTCACGGACGAGGAGGTCTCGCGTCTCGAGGACATCGCGCAACTCCAGCTTCTCGGTCGGTTCGCCAGCGTCGAGACAACGAGTGCCGGCAATTCAGCCAGCTCGAGCGAATAGAAAACGACGGAGGGGGAGAGAGGGGAGACAGTGCGCCAATCGTTTCCGTTGCCCTGCTTGCCCTTGTCGGGCTGGTGACCCTGATTGCAACCCGAAGCCGCCAGAAGTCGTAGGGACGAGAGTTCAACGTGGGTGCGGCGGTAGATCTCCCCGACGTGCCTACCTCTTGATCTTCTGCGTGGTCGTTTTCGGGAACTCGGCATCGCGGTAGCGTATTTCGGCTATGCGCTTGTACGGCGGGAGCGTGCGGTTGAGCGCTTCGACTTCGGCATCGGCTGTTTTGCCTTCCTTGGAGTATATTTCGGCTACGATGCGGTCGTTTTCGTTTCTCACTACCGCTTCGCTCACGGCGGCGATGCGTGTAAGGCGTTCCTCGAGCTCCTCGGCCGAGACGTTTTTCCCGTTGGACAAGATGATGAGGTTCTTCTTTCGTCCCGTTATGAAGATGTAGCCGTCGTCGATGTACCCCAGGTCTCCCGTGTGGAACCACCCGTCGACAAGGGCGTCGTGCGTTGCGCGAGCGTCGTCGTAGTAGCCGAGCATGACGGCATCGCCTCTCACGCAGATCTCCCCGTTGTCGGTGATGACCTCGAGGCAGGATACTGGCTTGCCCACCGAGTGCGCCACGCGTTTTTCGGCTCTGTTCACCGAGACGATCGGCGAGCACTCGGTGATTCCGTAACCGTTGTAGATGTTGATGCCTATATCGTCGAAGAAATCGATGTAGCTTTGGTCGAGGTACGCTCCGCCGCAGATGATGTCGACGAGCTTGCCGCCAAGCTTGTCGAGAACCGTCTTGAAGAGCCTTCTGCGTACATCGATGCCAATCTTCCTTAGGGCCCTGCTGAGGCGCAAGGCCCATTTCAGCTTGCCTTCAAGCCCGTCGATCTTCGCTTGACGCCATATGCGCTTGTAGAGCGTCTCGAGATAGAGGGGAACGACGCAGAGGCTTGCGGGGTGGCGTTTTTCCAGTTCGCTGGCAAAATACCGAATGCCCTTCGAGATGTAGACGGCATGGCCGCAGATGTATGCACCCATGACGCCGACGGCCAGGCTGAAGGTGTGGTGCAGGGGGAGCGTGAGGACCGAATCGCCTTCCAGCCAAAGGTCGAAGGCGGAGTAATAGCTGTCGTGGCTTATGTTCCTCTCGGAGAGCATGACTCCCTTGGGCGTGCCGGTCGTACCCGACGTGAAGAAGATTGCGCAGGTGTCTTCGGGGTCCCTACGGTGAGCGAACTCCGTTTGGCCAGCCTGGGAAAGCACGTTGGCGATATCCGCCATCGACAGGGACGCGAGCGAGCGGTTTTCGCATAGCTCGCTGGCTACGTCGGCGTAGATCTGCGAATGGATGAGCAGGTCGCAGCCGCAGCGATCAACGAGCTCGTTCAGTTCGGTAGGCGGGAGGTCCTTGTCGAGGGGGACGATGATGTTGTCGGAGATGATCGTTGCGAAGAAGCAGACGATCCACTCGTATCTGTTCTCGCCAATGAGAGCGATCTTCGCATGCTGGTACCTGTCGTGCAGATACGAGGCAAGGGCCAGGACTTCGCTATAGAACCGCCTGCAGCTTTTCTTGGTTTCCGCTTCGCCATCGCCGTAGACGAAGGCAATGCCCTCGGGGTCGTTTGCAACCCGCACTTCGAATATCGTCCTTAAATCGACTGTATCGATCTGCCTATAGCATCTTTGTAGGGCTTCGGTCGTTAACATGCCTGAATACCACGCATTCCTGCATAGGGGCAACGCGCGTATGGCGCTTTGCCGATTCGATTATCGGGTCTTCTTCTCGAGATAATCGATGACGTCCTGCACCGTGACGAGGTTCACTATGTCACGATCGTCCACCGTGATGGAGAACCTGTCCTCGAACTCGGCGACAATGGCCGCTAGATCGAACGATGACAGGCGCAAATCGCCCATCAGCGAGGAATCTTCCCGCACTTCGTATTCCGTGTAGTGCTCGAGTATGTCTTTTACGCTTTCAAACACGGCTTTCCCCTCAATGGATGTCACGTACCAGCAGGCTGTCGTCCTCGATGCCGCTGCGCATGATGGATGCAACCTCGTCTAGGAGACCCATGGCCTCGTCTTCGCTGACTTTGCAATTATGGTCGAAATGCATCGTGAATTTCCCCCGGTTCGAGCCTTCCACTATGGACAGCTCTGTGAAATCCGCGAATGCTTCCGAAAAGTATTCCTTGACCTGCACGTGGGTGTCGGCTTCAAGGACCTCGTTGCGATAGCTCACGAAAAAGTTGAAGTAGTTTCCGTACACTTCGGTTGGGTTGGCATATCCTCGGGCATGCCTGAGCGTGGAAAACGTCTTCTCCCTCATATTGTGCACGAGTTGCTTGAAGCTGATGTCTGGCGTTACGTTCATGAGGATGGGTAGCGTGCTTGCGAAGAGGCCAACCGTGTTCTTTTCCTTCGTGCCCGCTCGGTTGATCGAGAGCGACCCCAGATGGAAGGATTCGCTGCCGAGCCTCCTGCTCAGGCAGATTCCGATGGCGCTCAGGAATACGTTCATTCCCGATACGCGATTATCCAGGCAATACGCCCGGATGCTTTGGGATAGTTCCGCATCAAGGTCGAGGCTATTTCTCGTTCCCTCGAAGGAATAGAGCTCCCCGGGGAAGCAGATGGTGGGTTCTGGATGCTTGAGCCATTCCTCCCTGAAGAAGTCCCTGTCAAGCTGCGCGCGCTCGCTTTGCTTGTACGCCTTGTCGCTTTCGACGTAGTCCTGGTAGTCATATGCCTTGAATGGCTCGCCTTTGAGCGCATGCAGGAACTGATTGCCCACGAGGACCATCGACCAGCCGTCGGAGATGATGTGGCTCATCTTGATGAGGGCGCCTGACGCTTCGGGGAGCTGCGCGAGAATCAGCTCGAAGCACGTTGGCTCTCTGCCTTCCAGCCCTAGCTTTTTCCTTCGCCGGGCGGTCGCTCTTTGTTGTCGCAGGATATTGAGTGCCAGTCTGGGACTGGGCTTGCCGATGCCTTCGAGCGTTGGGCCCTTGCCTTTGCCCTCGACTCGGTATTCGAGGGGGATTGTCGCATAGAGCTTCGCCCACGATTCCATGTCTTCGGCATCGTCGAAGTGCCTAATTTCGAAGACGTGCTCCTTGTACGGCTCGTAGGTCTGGTACGTTTTGCCGTCCTTCTCAATGAAGTACGAGCGCAGTACGTCGTTCGCATCGAGCACCTTATTCGCTGCCGCCTGGAGCCTTTCGTCGCTTATCTTCTGGGGGATGAGCAGGCTCCCGCAAAGCGTAATCTCTTGCGCAAGCCCAGCCTTCTGCAGGGCGTGCATGAACAGCTGGCTGTCGTATAGCTCAAACACTTCGTCGTTCATAATGCGCTTCCAGGTGGGTGTGAGATTATTGCTATCGAAATTACCCCCTTGTTTACTATAACCAACCCCTGGTTTCGCGCAAGGTACGAGCGGTTTTGCCGACGATATGTCAGAATGAGATGGGCGAGAAAGGGGCGTTGCATGAACGAGATCGAGCAATTGCGCGCATGGATCAACGAGTGCGAGCCGGGACGCATGGTCTTCTTCGGGGGTGCAGGGGTTTCCACCGAGAGTGGCATTCCCGATTTCCGCAGCCCCGACGGGCTATATGCGCAGAAGTACGGTGACGTGTCGCCCGAGGAAATGATTTCGCGTACGTACTTCGACAAGCATCCCGAACGGTTCTTCGACTTCTATTTCGACCGCATGATTGCGCGTGACGCGCAGCCGAACCGCGCGCATCTGAAGCTGGCCGAGCTTGAGGAAGCGGGCACGCTTTCGGCCGTTATTACGCAGAACATCGACGGCCTGCACCAGAAGGCGGGCAGTCGTAACGTGCTCGAGCTGCATGGGAGCGTGCTGCGCAACTACTGCATGCACTGCGGTCGCTTCTTTGATCTAGATGAGATGTTGGTCCTGCGCGAGGCGGCCGCTGATGGCGTGCCGCGCTGTCCGGACTGCGGCGGCATTGCCAAGCCCGACGTGGTGCTCTACGAAGAGGGCCTCGACGATTGCACGGTTCAGGCATCCGTGAATGCGATTCGCAGTGCCGACTTGCTCGTGATTGCCGGTACATCGCTTGCGGTGTACCCTGCTGCAGGTCTTATCGACTTCTTCGCGGGCGACCATTTGGTCATCATCAATCTGGCGCCTACTCCGCGCGACCGTTATGCCGACCTCTGCATCAGCGCCAAAGTCGGCGAGGTCCTAGGGTATTAGTCGGTTCGAGATTGCCGTAGCTTTGCGGCAGCCGTGCGCAGGTGCCATGCGTGATAGCGCAGCCGCGACGAAAGCGGCATGCGCCACCTCATCCCCTCGGCCATTGCATCCTTGCAGGGGTTGCAGGTTCCGCACGGCTTGCCATTCAATGGTGCATGGCAAAACCAGGTCCTGCGCATGATGGGCATCCAGCCCGATTCCCGTGCCACGCGCTTCGCTTCGACCTTGCTCACGCCCAGCATCCCGAAATCGAACTGGCCGAACACTGTTGCCGCATCAGAGCTTGCGCCTTTGGAAACAACGCGGAAGCGTCCTCGGGGACCATCGTCGCATGGCACAAGCAGGCATTGAGCGTCGATTGCCCGTTTTGCCTTGCTTCTTGGCGAGTTCTCCACGGCGCATTCGGCCCGAATGCCAAGGCCCTCGCATAGAAGCGCGAATGTTTCGTACTGATAGCCCAGGCCAAATTCCTCTTTGAGCCTGCCGTAAGCATCGGATACGCCCTTGTTTGGAAAGTCGCGGCATATCGCGTCTCGATCGTACAGTTCTACGTCGAGCACGCGGGCTCTTGCTATATCTCGGACCTGTGGCAGGATGCTGCACATGGCGGCGAGCTCGTGTGCCATGCCAGGCCGCCCATGGTCCCTGATGTAGATGGGGCGTATGGACAGTCCTTCAACCTGCGAGAGCTCAAGGAGGCGGAACGTTGAGTCCCAGCCCCCGGTCCACAGTATGTTGATTGTCTCGCTCATGTCACGCAATCCAGGCCGGGTGCTATTCCAGTGTCTTAGTGGCTTCCAGCTTATTCGGATGATTCGAGTTTTTCAAATTCATGCATTCTATGATTGTCCTTTCGGTTTGGTTCCCTCGCCGTCAATGCTACATAATCGCGGGGTGTTTCATCTCCGTTGACTTGAGGATGTCGCCGAGGTTGTGGGCCTTCAATAATCTGTGCGAGATGAAGCTCTCTCTGCCCAACCACAATCAACATGTCATCCCCAGCTGTGAATGGTGCGGGTTGGTCGGCGACCGAGCGGCGTAAAATGCGGTAGAAGCAAAAGCATCCAATGTTTTGCGTGATGGGAGGCCCATATGGACATCGAGAAACTGGATCCGGCGGTGAAGGCGAAGCTCAAGGGCTGCGAGACGCCCGAGGAGATTCTTGCGCTCGCTCAGGAAGAGGGCTACGAACTTTCCGACTCCGAGCTCGAGGGCATTTCGGGCGGATGGGGGAGGACCTGCGGCGAGTACGTCTACGACCCCTGCGATAGTCATAACTGGGGCGAGTAACGGGGCTGCAGATGCCAAGGACACCTCTTCTAGACATGGGCGTAGCGCACACCATTCAGCACGAACGACCGCTCGTATAGCCCGCTTGTGACCACCGATCCGTCCGCGACGTCCACAGCCCCCAGGATACCGCTCAGGTCCTGGGGATTCTTGATGCCGATACGCCGCGGCGAACTCGACCTGTTGCGGCGCGTCAGATCGTGCGCATCATCGCCCTCCTGTGCGAGAGCCTACGCTCGTCGTCCTCCGAGAAGCCGGCGATGGCCTCGTCGAGCGCGGCCAGGCACTCCTCGCGGTCAGCCGGCAGATTTGCGACGAAGCCGATGGAGTTGGTGACCAGGCGCGTGTCGATGACGATGGGGTTTTCCAGCGCGGCCACGAGCGCGCGGAACTCGCGGAACCGCTCGAGCTCGCTCATGGGAGCGAAGTCGCCCCGGGCCACCTCGGCGCCGAGCTCGGAGTCGGGGAAGATGGTGACGGTCGTGAGGTACATGAACCGCGGGCGGATCTGGTTGAGCACCTCCGCCGAGCGCGCGGCGGTCTCCTCGGCGCGCCCCGCGCCGGCGATCCCGCCCAGGTAGATGCAGTTGTAGGGCAAGCCGGCCTCATCGAGCTTCCCGCACTGCTCCACGACGTCGGCGGCGGTGTACCCCTTGTTCACGTGCGCAAGCACCTCATCGTCGCCCGACTCGATGCCGATCATGATGTCGGTGTAGTCCGCGTCGTGCAGCGTCCGCAGGTCGTCCACCGTCTTGTTGCGCATGCTGTCGACGCGCGCGTAGGTGGAGATGGTGGCGCCCGGCAGGTACTCGTGCACGAGCGCGGCAAGCTCGAGGAGCCTGCGCGTGCTCATGGAGAACGGGTCTCCGCCCGCCGCCCATATGTGGTCGGTGCCGGGGCGGAAGCGCGCGATCTCGGCGAGGTCGGCGCGCACCTGCCCGAGCGGGGCGGGGCGGAAGGGGTGGCCCTTGTAGTAGGTGCAGAACGTGCACGAGTCGTGCGTGCAGCCCACCGTCACCTCCAGCATGACGCTTTCCGCCTCGTAGGGCGGCCTGATCACCGGTCCCGTGTAACGCATGGTTTCGTCCTCCTTAAGACCAGATATCGCGATATGTCAATGCATTCTTCGCACCGCGCCCCTTTTGGGCGGGCCGAGCCTGTGACGTCGTTGGATGGCGTGCAATCGGGGTTCATTTCCAAAGCGCTCTGCACGAGACCGCAAAGAGGGGCACGTTGCGCATCCAGTCCTGCTCGCGGTAGCCGGACAGGCTGAACCGCACGGTACTCACCTCGGGATGGGCGTCCTTGAATGCACGCAGGCTCTTGGCCCGAAGGTTTTCTTCGGCCTTCACCTCGATGGCGAACACGTCGCCGTCGTCCTGGACTAGGAAGTCGATCTCACCCGTCGAGTTCTCGGCTGACCAGTAGTGGGGCGAGAGGCCGCATTCCGAGATGAGCTGCTGGCAGACGTACTGCTCGGTGAGTGCGCCTTTGAACTCCGTGAAGACCTTGTTGCCGTCGATGACATCCCTCGGCTCCAGGCCGCTCATGGCGCCGAGGAGCCCCACGTCCACCATGAAAACCTTGAAGGCGTTCATCTCGCAATAGCTCGACAGAGGCACGTGCGGTTTGCTCACGCGGCGGACCTTGTAAATCAGGCCGGCCTGCTGGAGCCACGCGAGACTCTCCTCGAAGTCGGTCGCGCGGGCGCCCTTGCGCACTTGCCCGAAGATGAACTTCTTGTTCTCCTGCGACAGGTGTCCTGGGATCGACTGCCAGGCGAGCATGGTGCGAGCGAGCAGGCGGGGCGGTATGTGCTTCGCGAAATCGCTCACGTATCCGTTCAGGATTTCCTGTTGGGTTGCCCGTGCGGCGCGCACGTCCTGCTCGGCGATGTAGGCGTTCACCGCCTCGGGCATGCCTCCCACAACGTAGTATTGCTTGAGGAGCTCGGCGAACTTGCCCGAGAAGGCGTTCATCATCTCAGCATCCCCCGAGCTTATGAGCTTTCCGAACCTCTCGTTTCCCGTCGCATCGAGGAACTCGGTGAAGGTTAGCGGGTAAAGGTCGAGCGTGTTGACCTTGCCGACAGGGTAGCCGGTTCCCTCGGTTGCCGATATCCCCAGGAGCGACCCAGCTGCGGCCACGGCGTACTCGGGCGCGTTCTCGCAGAAGTACTTGAGGGACGTGATGGCCTTCGGGCAGGCCTGCACCTCGTCGAGGATGATGAGCGTCTTCCCCGGTTGGATGTCCATGTCGAGCTCGAGCGAAAGCGAGGCGATGATCCTCGCGATGCCGAATCCGGAGTCGAAGTAGCTGCGAGCGAGCGGGTCGTTGTCGAGGCTCACGTAGGCGACATTCTCGAAATGCAGCCTTCCGAACTCCTTGAGCAGCCAGGTCTTTCCAACCTGCCTGGCACCGTTCAGGATGAGCGGCTTGCGCCGTGTGCTCTTCTTCCAAGCGACGAGTTCATCCATGAGGGTTCTTCTCATGCAACCTCCTTCCATAAAGCTACGTCCTTATTATAGCTCGAAATAGCAATAATAAGGACGTAATAATGCGTGATATCGCAATTTTCAGGAGGTTATATTCCCACTCAATGATTCCAGCGCCAGTCTGAGCGTTTCTGTTTTTATCATCTCGTGCGCTCTGGTGCCGTCCCATGCCATACGTTGCCTCCCGTGCATGGGGAGTAATTCACGGATGGCCCCATTTGCTGGAACTCACTTGGAACTCAGATGGGTGAGTTCCAACTGGAACTCACCTATGGGGAGTAATTTGCGATGTATGGGGAATAATGCTTCTGACCTGCGGTTTTGCCGCTCCGCGATGGCGGGGTGAGTTCCAGACGATTTCCAGCCGATTTCCGACGGCATGGGGAGTAAAGGTTCCCCGCATGGGGAATAATGCTCCTGACCTGCGGAAACGAATCTATTCTGCTCAACAAGTGAGTTCCATTGCAGGGCGAGGGACTAACGTGCATCGTCTATGGCAGATACGAGTTCGTTTGCCCATTCGACAGCTTCGCCTACGGTATCTAAGACGTCTAGCCCCGCTGCCTGCGCATCATACAGCCCGGCCCATCGGTCATCCCCCTCGATCGCGGGCGGCCATGCCTGCTGCCTCCGGTAAGCGAACAGCCTGACGCAGGTCTCGCGCGTCCTCGCGAGGTCGACGCTGCCCATGCTGCAGATGACCTGCAGGTCTATGAGGTCGTGCGCGCGGTCGCCGCCGGGCGTGCTCACGGCATGGAGCTTCTGGGCTATCTGGTGGTGCAGGGGCATGAGCGGCGAGGGCCCCGGTGCGGGCAGGCCCACGGCCTCGAACAGCGCGGCGACGTCCTCGGCGAGCCCGTATTCCACCTCGTCGGCATCCCCGATTTCGTCGTGTCCGACCTCCAGCGGGACGGTCAGCCAAGACTTCCCGTTGTAGGAGAGCTTCACGTCGAAGGGCTGCATGACGTACTGCTCGGGCACGTCCCTCGGATGCGCGGGGCTGCGCGGGACCACGTGCCCTGTGAAGCCGCACCATCCTTCTGAAAGGCGATTCTCCAAGTTCTCGATGAAGACCTCGATGTCGTGGACGCGCGCGGCGTCGAGGTCTGTGGTGAACCGCGTCGCAGCGTTGCCGAACCGAAGCTTGAGCGCGCTGCCGCCCTTGACGACGCCCTCGGGGAGCAGTTGCCCCACGATGGCGTTCGCCATGGCCGTGCGCGCACGCAGGTAGTCCTCGCCGTGCGCCCGCTTAATGGCCTCGTCGAGGTTCCGCCTGCTGTTCGGTGTCTTAATCGCCGCCATTCAAATCCTCCAACAGGGCCATCTCCTCCTCAGCCCGTATGAGGCCGAGCTCCCTTGCGCGGCGGGCGGCGTCAACGAGCCTGCTCGTCATCATCGTGCCCCTGCAGGACCGTATGGCCGCGGGAACCGTCTGGGAAGGGATGCCCTCGTACTCGGTTGTGTCGCCGCAGTCCGGGCGCCGCACCACCTCGATGGAGGCGGGCAAGCTCCTGCGGACGCGGTTCGGTGTCGCGACGTGGATCAATGCGGGGTTCGTGGGCGCAAGCGCGTGCATGGCGATGACGGACTCGGCGTACAGGTACGCCCCCTGTCCGACGAGAGCGACGGCCTCGGCGTACGGGTCGAGCTCGGTGGGGACCCAGTGCTTGATCCGGTAGACGCCGTAGCCGATGCGCGTGAGCCGGCCGTCCTTCGCGATGCGGGAGAGCTCCTTGTCGGACGCGCCGGCCCCCTTCGCCTCGGCGGAGGTGACCAGGCCGTAGTTGTCGGCGGCAATCTCGTATATGTCATCGTAAATCGTCATGCCAACACCTTACCATATTTGGTGAGGTTTTGACATGAATAATTGCCGTCGTTCCCAAAACGCTGACAAGATTGCGGTTTTGGAAGCGAAACCCCGGCTTTCCGTGAGGGGGACGCGCCTGAAGCGGGGGCACGCCGAACGGCGCGATTACGGTGCTTTTTCGGTTCGAAATTATTCCCACTCAACAGACGCATGAAAACCTCCTTTCAAATTGCGTCTGCATTCCCGCAGGTCAGAAGCTTGAAATTGCGACTCCTCTCGTCTTGGCGGTCTTGCTGGTACGAATCTGGTACGAATCGTGCAGAAGTTCGTACCAGGCAGTTCTGGCAGTGCTCGGACGGGTCTAGAAAACGGACGCAACGGCGGCTACCGCCTCGCGCTTCGAGTCCATGTTTACATGGGTGTAGATGTCCATGGAGATCTGCGAGCTGTAGTGCCCGGCGAGCTCCTGCATCACCTTGGGATGCACGCCATTGATGGCGAGCAGGGTCAGGTACGTATGGCGGAACTCGTGAAGGCACCAGCCTTCGAGACCATACTTGGCGCGGTCCTCTGTCCACCAACGGCTGAGACTCGTGGGCAACACGCGGGTGCCGCTGTTGTCGGATATCACGGGGCTGTCGTCGGTTTGCTCGATGTAGCCCTCCTCCGGCTTGCGCCACTGGTTCGTGCGGGCGTAGCGCTTGAACTGAGCCTCCTTGTGGGCCTTAAGAACTTGGATGGTCTTATCCGAGAGCGGCAGCACGCGGGTGCCGGCCTTGGTCTTGGTGGCCTTGAGGTTGCCCATGTAGTCGTATGAGTGGCGTATGTCGGCAACCCTGCGATCGAAGTCGATGTCGCCCCAGGAGAGCCCGCAGATCTCGCCACGGCGCAGGCCCATGGCGATGGCGAGCAGGTATGCGCACTCACGGTCGGGCTCGGGGTCGAGCGCTTCGATGAACTTGTGCGCCTGGGCGGGACTGAGGGCGCGCTTGGCCTTGGTGTCCATCTTGGGCGGATTCGCCTTATCGCAGGGGTTGGTCACGAGAATCTCCACCTAGGATATATAATTCTGGCAGTAGAGCCGTTTTGCGAAAGGAGGGATCAAAAGGTGGCAGCTACAGGCGCCTCGCAATCCGGTTCGCTTCGATCCTCGTGGCAGTTCAAGCTCGCCTGCGTGTGGGGCGGGGAGCTCGTCTCGGTGCTCACCAGTTCGATCCTGCAGATGGGGTTTATTTGGCACATCGCCCTTTCCACCAATTCAGCGGCCATGCTTTCGCTCGCATCGCTCGCGGGATTTCTGCCGCTCGCCCTGTTCGGGACCTTTGCCGGCACCGTCGTCGACAGGCATCCGCTCAAACGCGTCCTCATAGGGGCCGACCTGTTCATCGCGGCGGTGAGCGCGGTCGTCGCGCTCGTTTCGGCCGTGACGCCCCTGCCTGTCTGGGTGGTCATTTGCGCCCTATTTTTCCGTGCGGTCGGGTCGGCGTTCTATACTCCAGCCTCTCTTGCCCTCACGCCGCATGTTGCCCCTCCCGAGCACCTCGTTCGCCTCTCAGGGGTGACACAGGGGGTCCAATCCGGCGGATACATCCTCGGCACCGCCGTGGCTGCCGCGATCTATCCGCTCTGGGGGCTGACCCCCATGATCGCCCTCGACGTCCTCGGGGCGCTCGTTGCCTCGGCGGCCGTCCTCGTCGCGCGCATAGACGTCGGCGACTTGCGGGAAGAAGGCGCGTTGGGTGCCTCGGAGGGGTTTATCGGGGGGCTGCGGGCGCTTTTCCGCGAATCGCTGGACGGCCTGCGCGTGCTCCGCGGCTTCAGCGGGCTCTACGCGCTGCTGTGGTGCGGATTTGCGTTCTCGCTGGTGTTCTCGCCCATAGCGGCTCTGTTTCCCCTAATGACGCTCGGCCATTTCGGCGGTACCACTACCGATGCGGCGATGGTAGAGATCGCTTTCTCCGTCGGCATGGTCGCGGGCTCGGCCCTTCTCGCGGCGACAGGCGGTTTCAAGAACCGATCGATCAGCATCGTGGCCGCCACAGCGCTCTTTGGGCTTGCGACGCTCGTATCGGGCCTGCTCGCCCCCGGCGGCTTCGCCGTGTTCATTGTGATGAGCTTCCTCATGGGTTTGAGCTCGCCGTTCTATAGCGGCCCGCAGACCGCGCTCATGCAGGAGAAGGTGCCGCCCGAGTACCTGGGGCGGGTGTTTGGCCTGTATGGGGCAATCATGTCGTGGGCGATGCCCGTCGGCCTCGTCGCTTCCACGCTCCTGGCGGATTCCGTGGGGGTGCCGCTCTGGTTCGCGGGATCCGGGCTGCTGATGGTGGTGCTCGCCGCAGTCACGTGGCTCATCCCGAGTGTCCGCGAGGTCGGGCGCCCGCTCGTGCAGGACGATCCTGGACGCTAGCCCTAGGGCTGGAAGGAGACGTTCAAGCTTATGGATTCCGAGGGCAAATAGAGGGAGGGCCGCCTGTCTGGTGCTACAAGCGGCCCTCCGGGCATCTATGGGTTCTGGCTAGGCCGGAGGTGTGAGCTCTCGGTAGAGCGGGTCTCCGTCGCCCACGAATTTGAGCTTTGCCAATGCGAGAGCGGGCTAGAACGCCCGCGCCTTCTCGCTTTAAAAGTGCCAGAGGACACGTTCGCTTAGCGCTCGAAGCATCCCACCACCACTCGGGGCTCTCGACGCCAGAGGCGCAGAGCATGTCAAGGAGCTTGGCTCGGGCATCCAGGGCAGAACTGATCGAAGTCCTCGCGCATGGCATCGAGGACAGCCTTGCTGGTGGAGATCATGTCGTTGCAGATGTCCCTCTTTTCCTCAAGCGTGTAACTCTCTGGCGAGTACACGCAAAGATCCGCGCGGAAGTACGCCATGTTCTCGGTCTGGCTGAGTTCGGTCATCTTAGCTTTGCTAATCATGGCTTGAATCTCCTTCCTATGCCCAGCACCCTGAATGGTGGCGCTGAGGTGGTACGAATTCAGGTACGAATAATCCCGAAAGGAGCGTTTTCTAGTGAAGTGAAGAGGTGTGCCGATTTCTCGAACACACCACTTCTGACCTGTGGGTTTATTGCTTTCTGGGTTAGAGTGTGAAAGACTGATTTGAGGCTCGAATCATTCCCACTCAATGACAACCTGCACCGCCATGCGTCCACCTGGTTTCATATGGTGCTCCACAGTCCACCCAGTTGCAACAAGTGGCGAATCATCTGCGAATCACGCCTTGATTCGGGGCGCGGGGAATAGTCGACGCCTGAATCACTTTTCGTTGGAATAGCAACGAAAAACGCACAGTCATCCCCCGTTTTCCCTGAGGGAATAGTTGCAGGCGGCTTTGCTCGACGTCCCGATTGTCGAATCACGCCACCGTGAGTCAATTCGCGCCAATAGCGGCAGTCATCCCCGGGTTTTTACACGTCCGGGATGGTCTATGCGTGCTGGAAACCCGAGTGATTCAGAGAAGCTGACGCGCTCCGAATTAGCAAATGTCTTTATGCTACGAGCAGCTCACAACATCTATTCGGAATCGTCGTCGAACGCCCGCGGTACGCCCAGCTTTGCACCGACGCCCTCGACGAGGTTTCGGAGGTCCTCGAAGCCCGAGGGGTACTGGCCGTCCCCGTCGAGGAGGAAGCGCCTCTTATAGCCCTTACGCTCGATTGCGAGGTGCCACTTCTCTTGGTCGGTGATGAGGTAGCCGCGGTCGACCTGGTACTGCGACCTGCGCCAGCCGAGCACCCCGATCTGTTGGATTGCCGCGTCGAAGGACTCTGCCTCGCCCCTGTCCATGGCACCGGCGACGGGAGAAGGCTCGCCTATAAGCTCCACCCTCACGTCGTACCCACCGTCCTCGCGCTTTTGGAACGTGTAGTCGCGCACCATGCTGCCCACCATGCACACCCAGCCGAGCTCCAGGCGCTGTATACTCTGACCTATATCGTTTTTTCGGACACGTGATGAGAGGCAAAAGGACCTCCATCGGTTAACCTGCCCGAAGGGACGAAAGGAGCCACGAATGGCCAACAAGTACACCGACGAGTATGGGCGGGAAACCGCCGACTACATCATCTCGACCGGCAAGCCCATCAACCAGGTGGCCCGCGAGCTCGGCCTGAACGCGAAGACAGCCCAGCACTGGGTGTCGGCGCGCAGGAAGCAGCTCGAGGGCGGCGGGGAGCCGGAGAACGTAAGTCCGGAGCTGGTGGAGGCCAACAGGCGGATCCGCGAGCTCGAGATGGAGAACGAGTTCCTGAAAAAAGCCGCGGCCTTCTTCGCCAGGAACCAAGCGTAGCCGAGCGCTACCGCTTCATGCTGGAGGAGAGGGCCAACTACACGATCAAGTTCATGGCGCCAAGGCTGGGCGTGTCCAGGTCGGGCTTCTACAGCTGGCTGGCCAAGGGCGCGCCGGTCGACGACTGGGCCGAGGAGAGAAGGGCCGTGCGCCGGGTGTGGGAGGGGTCCGACCGCCGGTTCGGGGCGCGTTTCGTGAAGGCCATGCTGCCGCCCGAGTTCTCGCGGTTGGCCCTCTACCGCGTGCGCAAGCTGATGCGCGAGATGGGCATAAGGGGCTGCACGCCGTGGAAGAGCAAGCGGACGACGGTACCGGACAAGGGCGCGAAGCCCAAGCCCGACCTGGTGAGGCGCGACTTCACAAGCCCGGTCCCCACCTACAAGCTCTGCGGCGACATCACCTACCTGCGCACCGGCCAGGGCTGGCTCTACCTCGCCACCGTGATCGACTTCAACACGCGCATGGTGGTGGGTTGGGCCATCTCGAGGCGCATGACGGCCGACATCGTGGTGGCGGCGCTGGAGATGGCCGAGAAGCGCGGCTACGTGGCCGGCAACGCCATCTTCCACTCCGACAAGGGCGCCCAGTACACCTCGAGGCTGCTCGCCGAATGGGCCCGCGCCAACGACGTGAGGCTCTCGTGCAGCAGGACGGGCAACTGCCATGACAACGCGGTCGCCGAATCGTTCTTCTCGACCCTGAAGAACGAGATGTACTACCGCAGGAGCTTCCCGACCCGCGACGAGGCCAGGTTCGCCGTCGTTGAGTTCATCGAGAAGTACTACAACCGCAGGCGCCCGCACTCGTCGATCGGCTACCGCATACCCGCTGAGGCCATGGACGCCTTCTTCGAAAGGACCGCGCGGGTTGAAAACGAGCTGCCGGCCGCTGCTTGATTCCAGAGTCTTCCGTGTACGAAATCTTGACACAGGTCACTGCTTCGTGCGCCCCAAAACGACCCTCGATCCCCTTGTTGCTACAGCAGGGGGATCGAGGTGTTTCCCACAAATGATTGTTAGGCAAGACCCAAATCCTTGCAAGCTGCAGTCGCGGCAACGTATCCCGTCGTGCAAGCAGCGCCCTGCCCCGATCCTCCATGCAGCCCATAGGGATAGTCGTTGAACTGCATAGAGCCGTTGTCGATGCCGCATACGAACAAGCCCTTGATGGGGAGGTCGTTGTGACCAACCGCCCGCGCCTCGTAATCTCCCCGCACGCCTCCGCAGGTGCTATAGGCGCAAGCCTCGACTTGAACCGCATAAAATGGTTTCTTTTCGAGAGGCGTCATGAGCGCGGGGTCGGCTCCAAAGGGGTCACGAGAGCCGTCTCCCTTCGCTCTATTGTTGTAGTCTTCCATCGTTGCAGCCAGGGTCTCCGAATCAACCCCCATAAGCTCGGCAAGCTCCTCGAAACTATCGGCCTTCCAGACAAAGTCGCTGCCTTCAACCAAGGATCGGAGCTCTCCGCTGCCAACGCCCATGAAGGCCACGAACTCATTGAGCTTATCTTCGCCCTCGTAGGCTTCAACATGTGCCTCGTCGAACAACGTAAAGGCCTTCGCCTGAGAAGCTATTGCCGTGTTGAGACGGGAGGTGTCGGCGTCTTCTGCAAGCGTCTCGTTGTAAAAACGCTTGCCACTCTGATTGACCATAGGGAGCGTTTTGCCTATTTCAAGTGGATACCGATAAGCCGGCGGCCACTGAGTAAAAATTGACAGCATGCTACTCCAGCTCTCTCCGCACGCCTTTGAGAGTCCGTACATTACCGCAGACGGTGCCTGAGGAAGCGCCCCTGCTGCTAGCGCCATATTGATGCCATCGCCGTCTTGGCCATCAAACCCCAGAAATACAACACGCTCACTAGGGACACGAAGGCGCTCTGCGCACATTTCTGGGTTTTTCCCGAATCCGCCTGTAGCAAGCACCGTCGCCTTGGCATTAATGCGCACGAGGTCATCCCCGCATTTCGCGTAGACGCCTCCAACACCTTCGTCGTTGAGGATGATATTCACGGCGGGAGACTCTAGGCGAAAATCCAAATTATCGAGGGTTTCCCCATAGGCCCAAAGCGGCTTGAGCATACCCTCGCCGTTGTTTACCCAGTTTCCTTCCTTATCAAAGCAGCTCAGGAGGGAGCCCTGACCTCCAGTCGACATCGAAGCCCCATGGCTTATGGCCCAATCGAGAGCTTGCCCAGAGTTATCCAAGTAACACCAAATTCCTGGCGCGTAAGCGCCCCAATTGTGCCATTGCATGTAGGATTCGAACTCAGCCTGTAGGTCAACTGGCCCCTGTGCGTCAAGCTGCTCTTGGGTGTTGTATGCAAGTGTGCCTTCCGTCACGGTCGAAGTCCCTCCCTTGAGGTTTGTCTTCTCGAGCCAAATTACACGGGCACCAAGTTCAGCCGCTCTGATCGCGGCAAAGGTTCCGGCAGATCCTGAACCGCACACCACAACATCGCAGTCCTCTGTGCGAGCCACATCCTTTTCGTCCACTTCGATAAGTTGCGAAGACGGCGAGCGATCCTTGCCCTTTTTCTCACTGGCGTCAGATGCGTCAGCCCTCGACCTAGGGGCGCACCCTACGAGGCCGGCTATGGCCGCGCTCGTACCAAATACTCCGCTTCCAACAATAAAATCCCTGCGCGATACGTTCTTGCCCATTTTTTGGTCCTCCCTTTTTCTGGCTGGTTTATTGTTTACGCGATTTCGGGTTTGCAGGTCTCTGTCCCGTTTTGCCTGTCGACAAAAACCTTGGCGGCACTTACTAGCAATCACACTTGTCTATAAAGCACAGGTGGTAGGTTTCGAAGATGCAGATTAGGGTTGATTACGAGAAAAGAAGGGTTGAAAAAACGGTTGAAGAAACGGTTAATGACACGCATTGCGCACTTCAAGCTATTTTTTAGCCCTGCGCTCTGTTTTCTCAAAGCATGGCTACCTCGCGTTTTCCACGCCAAATCAGTTTAAAATAGACCGTAGGGCAGCTCCATCATTTGTAAAACACTCGGGAGGTCGAACGTGGCAAAGGCGGTGACGGTAAACCAGATACGCAACGTGCCTTTCGCTCTCGCCTTGGCCTTCGCTTGCGCCTGGATGCTCGACCCTTCTGCCGCAATTCCGGCGGGGTTCGCCTCTCTCATATCCTTTTCTCGATACCCCCACCTTCTTGTGACGTCACTTACATTCGGTCTTTTGGCAGCGTTTCACCGCCCAGCCAGAACTCTCCTCAGCAGTACATCGTTCACCGTTTCCGCCTGCGCACTGTGCTCTCTCGGCTTTCTTGGCGCTTGGGCGTTCTCGCTTCAGACGGAAGCGCCCTGGGGATTTCTGCCGTTCGCTTGCCTTTGCATAACGACGCTCTGCCAAGCTTCTCTGCTCATTTCATGTCTTAAGGCGCTTGCAGGATTACCGCTCATTGACTGTCTCTTAACGCTCATTGCCTGGCAGCTTTTTATAGGCATATTGCGGGCGCTCTCTACCTTGTTGCCTCCACTTGCCATATCTTGTATCGCGCCTCTCGTGATCGTCTTCTGCCTTACTCGGAAATCCTCGATTGCACTCTTGCTCGAAAATCCTACGGATAGTCCGGCCTCGGAAGAAGAGGTAGGCAAAATCGAGCCGCGCTGTTTTTCCCCTTTCGCGCGGTTGCTGCTAATTTATTCGCTTATCATTTTCACAATCCAAACGCTACAAGGCTTTGCACCTGTGCCCGTAGTCAATGTTTCTTATTTCGGGCTCTTCATCGCCATTGCGGCTACCTCAATTGCCCTCGTGGTAAACGGAAGAATCGTCCGTATCAAGCAACTCTATGATGCATCGCTTGCCATTCTGGAGTTGGCGATTATAGTTTTCGCAATCGGAGTCGGATACTCTTACGAAATCGCCTCAATCCTCCTCGATGCCTCCTATATGACCTTCTCAACGTTTTTCTTCGCGGTACTGTGCAATCTCTGCCAGCGAAGAGGGTGCGACCCTGTCCTTGTTTTCTCGCTTGCTTATCTTGCGGAGCAGATTGCCGCTTTTTTAGGGGATGCTTTCTCTGGCACGTTAGGGTCTGGCGTGCATACGTTGCCCCTCGTCCTACTTGCTGGATTAGGAGCCATCTCGTTCGTTTATCTTTCCCCTCTCAAGGACCGAAGTCTCGAGCGGGACTCCAATCCGGCAAAGGCTCAGTGCATCGATCCGGCGCGCTATTATGCCATGCTCACCGAAACCTGTACATCGGTCGCCATGCAGTTCTCTCTGACCAAACGCGAAGGAGACGTACTCCTCCTGCTCGCCCAAAGAAAGACGTCTTCGCAAATTAGCGACGATCTGGTGGTGAGCCTCGCTACGGTGAAGACCCACACGCACAACATTTATAAAAAATTAGGCATCCATAGCAGACAAGAGCTATACCTGTTTCTCGGTCTAGAGGCTCCTTCCTGTCCCGTCAAATCCTCCACGAAGCCGACGCGGTAGTTCTTGAAGATGACCTCGCCTTCCTCCTGGGTGGCGTCCAGGTGATACCGATAACGTAAGAATCGCCGATTGAGACAACGACGATCGCCGTTCGATATGACGAGGATATGCCGCTACGGATGATGAACTTTTACCAATCGGGACTATGTGAACGACACTGGCGCTACGCTCCATCCCGTATGCATCGGGCGAAGGGGGTGCGGCAGATTGGAACGGAACATCATGGGAGAGCTCGACATGTACAGGCAGCTGGGCACGAAGCCCAGCTTCACGGAGATCGGAAAGAGATACGGCCTGGACAGGCACACCGTAGCGAAGTACTGGAACTCCGGCGGGCAGCTGGAGGACGCCAGGCGGGAACGCGCCAGCGGGTTCGACCAGGTCAGGGACATCATCGAGGAGAAGGCGAAGCTGCCCGGCTCAAAGGTCAGACCCATCCACGAATACCTCCTGCACCGCCGTCCGAACCTGGAGCTCCCCGGCTACACGACGCTCGTCCACTACATGCACAAGCACGACATCGTGTGCGGCATCCCCGACGAGGGTTCGGAGCCGCACCCGAGGTACGAGACGCCGGCGGGAAAGCAGCTCCAGTTCGACTGGAAGGAGGATATAACGATGCACGACCGCCACGGCCGGCGCTGCGACTTCAACGTCTTCTCCGCCACGCTCGGCGCCTCCAGGCTCCACCGCTTCCGCTACTCGCGCCTGAAGACCACGGACGACACGCTGCGCTGCCTGCTATCCGTGGCCGTCGCGAACGGCGGCTTCGCCAGGAAGGCGCTCACCGACAACATGTCGTCCCTGGTCACCATCTCGAACGGCCGCAGAAGGCGCTCCGAGCGAGCGTGGCGCTTCGCGAAGGAGGCGGGGTTCGAGATCGAGCTCGCGAAGGTCCGCACGCCGCAGACCAAGGGCAAGGACGAGTCAGCCAACCGGTTCCTCACGCGCCTGGCGGTCTACGAGGGCGACTTCGAGGACGAGGCCGACCTGGTCGCGGCCATCGCGCATAGAGGCGCGCTGCAACGCCGAGCCCGACGAGACCACGGGCGTGCCACCCGCCGTCCTGTTCATGCGCGACGAGAAGGACGCGCTGCTGCCGATCGGCAACCTCCGGCACCTCGAGGAGATGGTCGGGGACGTGAGCGTGCAGACGGTGCCGCCCACCATGCTCGTGCGCGCGTGCGGCCGCGAGTAGTCGGTGCCGAGGCGCTGCATTGGGCACGCGGTCAAGGTCTTCGCCATGCCGTCGGGCCAGATCGCCGTCACCCCGAGCTCGCCGAGCGGCTGCTCGCCGGGACGCTCTTCGAGTTCACCTGTCCCGAGTGCGGGTACTCCGCGAGCCTGAGGTCGCCCTGCCTCTACCTCGACCCTGAGCACGGCGCGTGCGTCTACCTGGTGGTGAACGAGGAGATGGCGCAGAGGGCCGCGGGGATGTTCACGGAGCTCGACGGCGAGGACAGCGCCATCGGGCACAGCGAGAAGAGGATCGTCTTCGACCGGCAAGATCTGAAGGGCGTTGCCGTCGCGCTCGCCAACGGCCTCGACGACCGTGTTGTTGAGATCCTGAAGACGGCGGTCGCGGGCACGGCCAGGCAGCAGGGCGGCGTGGCGCCCGGCGGGGAGTGCGAGGTCGACCTCGTCGGAACGGAGGACGGCGACCTGCTGTTCAGCGTTGTGGCGGATGGCAACAGTCTCACAGCAGCGCTCCCGCGCGGCGCGTACGGCCTCTACGCCGACGCGCTCGCAAGGTCGTCGATGGCGGGCGACCAGCCCCTCGTCGTCGACCGCGCCTGGGCCGAGAGGGCGGTCGACGCCTTCTCCGAAGAGGGGATCCTGTAGCGTCGCCAGAGGACCGCGCTTGTACGTCTGGGGGCTCGGCGCTACAATATCAATTGATGGGCCCGTGCCGACCTCTGATTCAAGTCACCGGGCCTCAATTTGTATCTTGGGGAGTTTGCGGGGGCCTATATTGGGCGGACACGGCGACAGCGTCCAATGGGCGAAGCGGTGGCTCTCGGAAGAGAGGCTTGAACCCTATCTGCGTCGCTGCGACGGGGACATCGGCCGTGCGATAGAGCTCTACGAGTGGAACATCTCACTCGGCGAGGTCCTCATGAGGGACGTCTCGCACTTCGAGGTCGCAATCCTGAACTCCTACGACCGGGTCATGGCCGAAAGCTGGGGCGGGGCAAAGCATTGGCTCCTCGACGAAGAATCTCCCGCAAGGCGACCAGTCATGAGGAGCGCCGCTCGCGGTCAGCTCGACGTCAACCGCATCAACAGGAAGATCATCGACGACGCCGTCGCGCGCCTCCGCCCGGGATTCACTTCGGGGTCCCTCGTCGCCTCGCTCACGCTGGGGTTCTGGGTGCACCTCTCCGACCGCAGCCGCGAGGCGGTGATCCGGCGCACCGGTCTGTAAAGGGCTTGGCCCAGGGGCACGAACCGTGCGGAGCTCGAGCGCTCGCTCGACGCCATACTGAAGCTCCGCAACCGCATCGCGCACAACGAGCGCCTCTTCGACCCGTCGAGGCCGGAGCTTTCCCCGCTCCGGGTGGAAGCCGACCTCGTTCGGCTATTCGCCGCGCTCTGCCCGGAGGCGGAAGCAAAGGTGAATGGCGGTTCAGCAAGCACCCCCGTCGAGGCGTTCCTCCAGAAGAGCCCCGCACCTGCCGTTGTCATGCTATAGGACACGCAGTGCATGCACTCGCGCGGGGGGAAGGGCGGCCTCCGGGCCGCTTTTTCGTGCCCAAAACGAGTAAAAACCACCGCGAAAACGGGGTCGGTGCCGATTTGTTATCCCCCTATCCTGAACTGGGCCTTGGCGATTTCAACCCGCGAAAACGGCCGTGATTCGGGATTCATTCGAATCACCCCGAAATCGGCGGTTTTCGGCTTTGGGAATTGTTGCAGGTGGCTTTGCGAGGCCGTCAACTTCTGCATGGTCTGCCACCTTTGGTCATACCGTGCCGAACCGTGTCACCGTCGGAGAATGATTCGAATCAAAATCGCAGTTCAAAGCTCGAAAGAAGACCCCCGAAAACGGCTGTTTCCGAGGGTCTTTCCAAGCTGTCATTCCCGAAAGTTTCCAGCGGCTTGGCGCTTCCTGCAACGGTTTGCTCCGTCATGCGCCGCCGTGAATGACTGCGGGTGGCTTTCTAAAATCTGGGTTCGGTCATTCCCACTCAATAGTTAAAAACTATCTCCAGTTTGTTCCAGTTTGCCGCAGTTTGTTCCAGTACGTCCCATTTGCATCCAGTCTCAAAAATTGCCGCGAATCCATGGGGTCAAATCTGGGTCACGGCTTTTCGGGTCATTCGAGTCGTTTTCGTGGGTCACGGTGGGTCACGGCAAACTGCGAGAAGTAGCTAATGATCGCATGGACATTATATTTCAAGGGAGGGTAGGATAGAGGAAACTCCGCAAAGCCCTCCCTTAGCAAGTTAGAACAGAGACCTTAGATTTTCCTTCGCTCATCCTAGAGAAAGCTTATGTTGTTTGGTTTGGTTGCGGTAGTTGCAAAGGCAGTCATAGCAATACGTGTCTCCATCGAACGTGCAGGTCGAAACGATTCCGCTTTCGGTAAGCGGCTCGGGTATCGCGAGCGCGAGGTGGAGAAGCGCGAGGCGGTCGCGGTCGCTGAGCCTGCGACTCCCGTGACAGCGACTGCCCCCGCGACAGCCACTGCGGCACCTGCAGGCGCGGCGAGTGCGGTCGCAAGCGGCGCGGCCATTCGCATCTCCAACAGGAAGAAATAACGAAAGCGATTCCCAAAAAAGAGGGGGCAGAACGTCCAGTGAGCTGCACCCCAATACTTGGACGGCTCAAATAAAGACTACGCCACCAGGGACTGGCTCCGGAACTCCTCCAGGGTCAGTCCCTTCAGTTTAACCCGGCGCCTCCTCGTGTTCCAATGGATGATATAGGCGTCGAGGTCCGCCTTGAAGGACTCGAAGTCGGGCCACGTCCTTCCCCGGAAGAGCTCGTCTTTGATGTGACCGAACACCTGCTCAGTCGCGCCGTTGTCGAAAACCCCGCAAGCGGCGCAAAACCCGCAAAACCAAAGGCAGGCAACGCTCATCGACGCTATTGTTGCTGTTCAACCATTATTTCAAGCGTATGCAGGTATTCCGAATCATCATCTGAAACGTATTCGCTCACGTGCCAAAACTCCAATAATTTGCCGCGAGGGGCAAGCGAGTGACTTTGCATGAAAGCACTCATTTCTTCAAAAGCAGCTGGTGTCAGTTGAGCCGGGCCTCTCACCGTGCGACAAAGATACGTGCCCTCGGGAAGAACAAGGGCATCATGATACTCAGCCTTCTCAATAGCCAACAGTGCTTTTTCGGGAACAAAGCAATCGTCATACCGTAGGCGAGTATAGTCCATGACGAAACACGGGATGCTATGAAGCGAGTCTATATTTATTCCCAGTTCGTGAGCTTTCTTGATTGCGTAGTACGGCAGTGGATCGGCGTCTATGTCCGAATCCTCGCTGATAACGATGTAATGGCGAGCGCCCCTATGTCTCAGCCTCGGCTCGCTGTCGCTACTCGCAAGGACGGCATCGGTCGTACTTCTCAGGCACTGCTCGATTTTTCGACGTCTTAACAAAAGTTTACTTATTGTTTCATCGATTCGATCCATCTCCTTGTTAAAGAGTTCGATGGTCTTTTCGAGGCCGTGCGACGAAAGATAGTCGCGTATGTCGCTCAAGGTGAAATTCATTTCGAGCATCGACATAACGATATTGAGGCGAGCGAACTCAACTTCGCCATATACGCGATAGGAGTTCCGCTCCCTCCTGGGCGTTATCAGTCCAACGCTCTCGTAATACCTTAGCGTGTCGGAACTAACGCCGTAGAGTTGGGCGGTCTGCTTAATATTCAGTGGCAACTTCTCGTTCATCGCCGACCCCGTCGCTCGAAGGATTCGCTACCCGCAACACTATAAACCTTAGACCGACTCCAAAGCCAATTCAAGCTATTTGATGCCATTTGAAGGAATTGGGCCTCATAAAATGACTCGTTTTCACATTATTAATCGCTTGACATTGGAATCCCTCAAGACTTTACCATTCCCTGTGGCGAGCCAAAGAAAACATTGTGCGCATTCATGATTCGAAAGGAATGGAAGTAATTATGCAGGCAGAAACCAGAACGGGAGTGATGCAGAGCGTCACCCTCGAAAGCGGAGTCGAAGCCTTCTTGGGAATCCCCTATGCAAAGCAACCTACTGGCGAGCTACGCTGGAAAGCTCCTGTCAGGTTGGAGGACTCGGACGAGCATCGGATTTGCGACTCGTTCGGTCACTCGGCATGCCAGTTCAAAGACGAGGTTGAACCAGCCTCCCTGCACGAGCAGGGCGAAGATTGCCTCTCCCTCAATATTTGGGTCAATGGGGCTGGGAAAACCAACCTCCCCGTCATGGTTTACATTCACGGAGGTGCCTACTTTTCCGGCGGATCCGCCGATCCCCTTTACAACGGCGAGCATTTCGCCCAAAGCAAAGACGTGGTGATCGTCTCCATCAACTACCGTCTTAACGTGTTCGCCTCGATTGCACTCGACTGCCTACCCGGTGGCGAAGAGTATAAGGAGTCTGGCTACCTCGCGATTCTCGACCAAATCAAGGCTCTCGAGTGGATTAAGGAGAACATCGCCGCCTTCGGAGGAAATCCGGACTGCATCACGCTGTTCGGCGAATCGGCAGGATCGTCTAGTCAAGCCCTTCTCGCTATCCTTCCCCAGGCGAACACGCTCTTCCAGCGCGCCATCCTTGAATCCGGCCCCATACAGCTTTACAAAACCAAGGAACGCGGCGAAGCGTTCACGAAGGAATTCGCCGAGATCATGAAATGCGAAACCGCGCAACAGCTTTTGGCGAAAACTTCCGACGAGCTCCTTGCTGGAATGCAGGTTTGGTGCGATAGGCACACCTACGAGGTATCCCTCATCTTCTCGCCAACCTGCGATGGGTCGTTCCTTCCCCTCAAGCCGATGAAGGTCTGGAAGGAAGGCGCCGCGAAAAACATCGATATCATGATCGGTTGTACAGAAGACGAGTTCACTTACTTCAAATTCTATTTCGAGGATTTGCCGAGCTTCTGGCATGGCCAATTCCCCATTCATTTCGACGATCAAATCGACACAATCGATTGGGAGGAGAAGTATCGCGAAGCTTACCCCGAAAGAGATTTCGGGGAATACTACACCGACTTCATGAATGTCACGGGCTTCTTCGTCGGCGCAGACCTTATGGCCGAAGAGCAGTCCGAATACAAACCCGTGTACAACTACCTATTCCGCTACAAGTCGCGTATCGAGGGAATGGGGGCATGCCACGCCATCGAGGTTCCCTTCGTCATGAAGAATCTCAACACCCCGAACGGCCTCATGTTCACCGGTCCGAACCCCCCGGCGCATCTCGCCGAGCAGATGAATACGTGCTGGTATAACTTCGCCAAAACCGGCAAGCCTTCTGTCGAGGGAGTGGAGGAATGGCCTGTCTACACCGCAGAAGATCGCGCTCATATGGTCATCGACGAGAATGGGTGGATTGTCAAACATGACATGCGCGCGAAAGACGACGCCGTGTTCCGCCCCATGTATAGCGTTCTGCTGAACGACTAGTGATTCGAGAGAAAAAGGAAAACACCATGGATAAGGAAATGAAACTATCGGGTTATCGATGGGTTGTGCTGCTCACCGTATGCCTTATTTGCTTCATGGCAAACTTCATGCAATACCAGGTTTCAGCATGGGGCGTCGTCGTTATGGACACCCTTGGCATCGATGTCGCGGGGCTTACGAATCTTATGCTGATGCCCATGCTAACCGCAGTGTTTCTGAGCATACCCGCAGGTTCGCTTGCCGACCGTTACGGCGTAAAGATTGTGGTCTCCGTCGGACTTATTTTGTCTGTCATCGGCGGTTTCATTCGCTTCTTCATGATTGCGAACTTCGCCGCCCAGTTGGTTGCCATGTTCTTGATTGGTTGCGGAATCGCTTGCCTCAACGCCAACCTCGCGAAGGTACTGGGAACCTGGTTCAAGCAGCAGACCTCTCTCGCAATGGGCTTCTTTTATGCAGCATCGTGCGTCGCCATCGTCGTCGCCCAGGCATTCAGCACGATGTTCCCGACTCTCGGGATCTCGTACCTAGTTGCAGCGGTTGCCCTTGCCGTCACCGCGCTCTTGTGGATTCTCTTTATGGGCAATGTCCCCAAAGGCGAAAGCCTTCCTGAGCCCGAGCCCGTCATCAAGTACCTCAAGATTGCAATCAAATCGCGCAACGTTTGGTTTATCGCGCTCGCCTATGGCCTGACCCTCGCTTCTACCACCGCTTACTGCTCAATCCTCCCCTCCGCGCTTGAGCTCGCACGCGGCGTCGAAACCTCGGTCGCTGGATCGATGGCGGCAATCATCACCGTTGGCAGCTTCTTCGCCTGCTTCGCCGGCCCCGCCGTCGTACTGAAGCTAGGCAAGAACAAGCCCTTCCTCATCCTCACCACCATCGTCGCTGCAGCGGTCATGATTGTGAACTGGTTCCTTCCCCTGGGAGCCATCATGTGGGTCGTACTCGTCGTCAACGGCTTCATGACCGCCCTCTCCGGCCCTATCATCCAAGCGATGACCCCCGATTTGCCGGAAATCGGTGTGAAGTATGCCGGTTCAGCTGGCGGCATCATCGGCACCGTCGGCCTTTTGTGCTCGTATTTCATTCCCGTTATCGTCTCGACGATCACTGGTGACAATTGGACGATGAACCTTTGTGTCGAGTCTGTCCTGTTCCTCCTGAGCGTAGTGCCAATCGCCCTGTTGCCCGAAACCGGAATCAAAGCTAAGCTGCAGCAAAGCAAGCAATCCGAATAATTTCCCCTGCCGAACCCGCCTCGGCAGACTGCAACCAATCGGAAGGCCCCCTCCTCCCGCATCGCCTTCCGACAATTTATCTTCCTTCGCTGCCCATCGCCATATCCCCACATCAGTGAGCATGGGCAGTGAAGGAAATCGAACGAGAGGACGTCGACATGCCATTGCGGCGTTTTGCAATTCTGCTTTCGGTATGCTGCCTCGCTTTTACGGGCAACTTCATCCAATATCAGGCATCCGCCCTGGCCCTCGATATCATGCCGATGCTGGAAATCAACTCCGTTGGTTTTTCCACCATGTTTCTCGTTCCCATGCTTGCGGCAGTCTTTTTCGGAATCCCCTTTGGACTCGCCGGAGATAAATTCGGTTCCAAACGAGTTGTCGCAACGTGTTTTGCGATTGCTTGCATAGGGGGGTTGCTCAGGATAATCACCCTTTACAGTTACCCCCTTCAATTGGCTTCGCTCTTCCTTATAGGCATCGGAATGGCGGCATTATCGACAAACGTCGTTAAGACCATCGCCCTTTGGTTTGGAAGCAAGACAGACACAGCTGTTGGCGTCTACTATGCAGTATCCTGTCTGGGAATCGTCGCCTCACAAGCAGTGGGGGAACTGTACGACTCGGTCCGCCAAGCATACGTCATCGCAGAAATCGCCCTCGTAGCCGTGACGGCACTTTGGGTTATCGTCGATAAGAACCTTCCAAACGGCGTGAATCCCCCGAGCGAAAAGCCAGCGCTCAACACGTTTCTCGTGGCAGCAAAAAACACCAATGTCTGGCTTATTGCTCTCGCTGTCGGATTCACCCTCTCATCCAGCACAGCTTTCGCTGGACTGCTTCCCCAAGCGCTTGAATCAGGCAAAGGAATGAGCGGATTCGCTGCAGGGAACATGGCAGCCTCGGTAACCATTGCAAGCATTTTCGGATGTATCGCGGGACCTGCACTGTGCGCACATCTTAAAAGCTTTAAGCCCTATCTGATGATTATTAATATTGTCGCAAGCGCAGCAATGCTCTCCGTTTGGTATGTCGAAGGCAATGCTTCCCTACACTTCACTCTGGCAGCAAGTGGCTTTCTTTCAGCCATGACAGGGCCAATCCTTCAAGCTATGCCCGTCATGATGAGGGGAATCGGAAGTCGTTTCGCAGGAAGCGCCAGCGGCATCATCGGCACCGTCAGCCTTGCGATGTCGTTCCTGCTGCCGATATTGATCTCCGCATTATCTAACGAGAATTACGAAATCGATCTCATCATGCAGGCCGCCTGCTTCGCTACCAGCATCCTCCCTATTGCGATGCTCTCGAAGATCGAGAAGGAGCAGCCTGCATAGCCTGTCTTTCAGATCTCCAGGAACCGTGTATACCACCGCGCGACTTGAGGCTGCCGAGGCCGTCCGCAAATAGCACGCCTATACGAAGCGAATTGGCTCATGGCTACGACACGCAGCAGGCTTTATGGGCAGTATCCCAGAGCTAGCGCCTCAAGGGCCATCGCCTAAACCGTCGCCACCCTTCTTCTTGAAAATCGAGGGTCGCGCCCAGCAAGCCCCGAAGACCCGCGCACCCCATACGCTACAGCATCCCGAGCAGCTCCTCGTCGGTCGGGTTGTCGAGCGCGTCAATCAAATCGCGCACCTCCGCAAGCTGGCCTTCCAGCTCGTCGAGCCGCGCCTGGATCCGCTCCTTCTCCGCACGCGCGAACATGCCCAGGCCAGCGAGCTGTTTGCGCAGCTCGTCCTCTTCGGCGCACAGGCGCTTGCCATCTGCCATGAGCTCCGCCCGATCAGCCTCGTGCGCCTCCTGAAACGCCGCCGAAAGCCGCGTACGCTCGGTCTTTAACACGACGCCCGCTCTGGCTGCCACTTCCTGCGTGAACGACTCGGGAAAACGCTGCACAATGCTCTCGGGAATTGAGGCCGCATCGAGGCTGGTGCATCCGCGAAACGCCCGCGGCTCGATTTCCTCCACGCTCTCGGGTATCACGACCTCGCGAAGGGCTTGGCATCCCGAAAAGGCCTCTTCCCCTATCACCTTCAACGTGCCGGGCAGTTCGATCCGCTCAAGTTCGGTGCAGCTTGCGAACGCACGTCGGCCGATTGTCTTCAGGGCACCAAACTGCACGTCAACAAGCGAGGTGCAACGTTGAAAAGCATAGCGGTTGATCTCGGTCACCCCAGGCGCCACGATGCGGGAAAGCGAGGTTGCTCCCTGGAACGTGGCGTCGTCGATGCAGCCGAGCGTTTCAGCGAACGTTATCTCGCGCATGCTCGGAATATCCGCTGTCTCCCTTTGCAAGTACGAGTACGGGGAGCGCACTCCGAAGGACCCCATGATCGCCGAGATCGCCCGCTGCCTCGAAGTGAACCCCTCCTCTCTCAAATCCGACTGGGGAAGCGACGCGAACGATGCGATACACATGCTGTTCGAGCTGGAGGAGGCGTTCTGCCTCGAGCCTACCAAGGTTGGGGAAACCATCGTGCTGGCCCTTCCAGAAGACTTGGGCAGCGAGGACCAGGAGGCTCTGGCAAAGGCGCTTCGCCATTGGTATAGGAACAACAGAGACCTGAAGGACGATGAGCTGACGAGAGACGAGTATGTTGCCTGGAAGGACTCCTTCAAGGCCTAGATTCCCTAAATAGAACCGCAAACGGCCTCGTCAGAGGCTGTATTATGCCGTGACCCGTTTGTGACCCAAACCGCAAAATTCTCTTTTAGGATTGTTGATACGTTGCCGTATCAGTTTTGTGGTTGCAGGTGGCTAGCGGGTCTGCATCACCTTAGGTGGCGTATTACAGCAGGTAGTGATACGGACTCGTATCAACCGTTACTCTTGGTGATTTATTCCGATTCCGTAAAAGTCGCAGGTAGATATTGGTAATTCCACCTGTTAGCCACTTGCGAAGTGGCCTCATTATGACCTAGTTGTCTTAGGTCACGCTGCTACGAGTTTGTATATGAGCTTACGCGATTAGATATAGAAACACCCCTTGAGCAGGTAATTCTCAAGGGGTGCACTAGGTCACATATTGATACGTTATTGTATCAAATACTACTCCCACTCGCTAAATCGAGAATCCCGTCTCATTTATCTGATAGCGTAGATTATTCACGAAACGGATGCGACGGCACTCTGCGGTACGCCACGGCACTCAACTGGGACAGCACTGCTCTCTTCCATGAAACTCGAATTCAACTCAGTGGTGTTGAGTTTCATTTTTGTCCCAGTTGCCGGCTGTGGAGCGAAAACGGCTGATTCGAACCCGAAATCAATCCAGCTCGACCTGAAAAGGGGCTTGTCGCCAGCATAAGTTGCAAGTGAATAATCGCAAGTGGTTTGGCTTTGAGAGTTAAACCGCAGCTCAACGCAATAAGCCACCTGAAGTATTCGTTTGGAATAATCGCAAGTGGCTTGGTGCTAATCGGTTATGAGTTTCAAATGTCCCCATTGGGACAATTTGTCCCGGTCGAGCTAATCCAGCAATTTCCTTGAATCTTGCAGTTTCTCGAGAGCCTTTTCGCAACGCTCCATGCACTTCAAGCTTTTCTTCATTTGGGAGATAAGCTTTTTGTCAGGTCCGTTATCCGCATTCGACAGCTTCTCGATTTCGGCGCGTAGCTCCTCTGCGCAGTTCTGCATTCCTTGTTGCGCTAGAGAGGCGATGTCGTAGCGTCCGTATTTCTTGACGGCGATTTCAGAGCAGAACGCTAGAAGCTTGGAACATTCGCTTTGCACGAAAGACTCGGACGATTGCACGGCAACGCTCGCCGCCGTGGTTACACCTGATCCCGCGAGGCCAAGCAACGCGCCTCCGCCTGTTAGAATCGCAGTTCCGCCAGCCATGCCCATGCCGCCAACTGCAAGCGAGCCTCCTCCGACGAAAGCCAGGCTGGCGCTAGTCAATGCTGCACCTGAGAGCCCGACAACCGCATCGCCTGCGATGAGCACTGCAATTTCAGGAGCGAAGAATAATGCGCCTCCTGCAGTCGCCGCGGTGACCGCAAGCGTCGCTACCGCTGCAGCAGCCACCCTTTTTCGATTGCCGGTTATCGTTCCGATCGCATGCGTGTATGCCTTTTGAATTGCCTTCACATCGGTGCTGTCAATGTAGTTCTGCCCCTTGCAGAAAACGTCGCCAAGGTAGTCGGTCTTGACCTTGAGTTTCTTATAAGGCTTGTTCTCTTCGAGACCTAGCTGGTAGTAAGGCGTAAATCTAGATAGCTCGAGAACCAGCAGGTCAATCCAGGAGCGGTCTTCGACATCGTTGGAGATCTCTTCCATTAAATCGAATGCTTGCCTGCCGCTGCGGATGAAGAATTCATCTCTGGCCACATCCAGGGATTCGCAGACGGTGGCCTCCCATTCGTCCTTCCATCTTGTTTTCACTAGCGCCAGATCCGCCTTCTTCGTGCTCAGGATGTCAAAGGCCACCATCATCGACTGGAAGGAGTACAGGAGCCTGGTTTGGTCAGAGTTGAGCGTCAAGAATCGATATTTTGGAGGCTTCGGTAGTTTGTGTGACAAGGGGCTAGCCTAGGCAGCAACGCTCTTCGCTCCCTTCACGCCCTTCTTCCTCGCCTTCACCGGGCGACCCGGGAGCTGGGGCTGGCAGTCGCCGCACCTGAGCATGAGCAGGGCCACGAGGTTGTCGGTGTTGCGGAAGCCGTAGCCCATCCTCACCGTCACCTTGATCTTGTTGTTGATGGCCTCTACGCGCCCGTTGCTGATGCCGAGCTCGACTGCGGCGATGATGTCGTCGCGCCGGCGGCGCACCTTCTTCTCCACGGCGACGACCTTGGCGATCTTGCAGTAGGCGGCCCTGTGCATCCAGTCGTCGAGCAGCTCGGCGGCCTCGGAGCCGTCGGCTGCCCGGAAGACGGCCCGCAGGTCCTCCTTGAGCTCCCAGGCCCTGACCAGCCGCGAGCCGGCCCTCTTCTTGAGCGCCTCGAGCCTCGCCCTCTGGCCGTCGGTGAGGTCCTCGGGGTTCTTCACGAGCGCGTAGCGGCTGCCCTTGATGGAGGCCGCCTCCTCCTCGAGCGCCCTGACCTCCTCGGGCGGCAGCTCGCCTTTGGCAGGCCTGCCGCGCTTGCCCTCGGGCCTGGGCCTGGCGGCCCTGGCGGCGGCCCTGGCGGCGTTCCACTCCTCGCAGCGCACGGCGTCGAGCGCGTCGTTCATCCACTGGACCACGTGGAAGGGGTCCATGACCCACCTCGCGTTGGGGCAGCGGCGCTTGACCAGCTGCCTTATCCACCTCGCGCCGTCGGCGGTCACCACCTCTATGGCGCGCCTCTGCTCGCGCGTGAGCTCGTCGAGGAACAGGTTGAGCACGTCCTTGCCGGTGCCCTCGTGCGCCCAGATGAGGCAGCCGCGGTCGTGGTCGACGACCACCGTGACGTACTTGTGGCCCTTCTTGTACGACGTCTCGTCGATGCCGATGCGGCGCACGCCGTCGAACCTCGAGGCGCCGCGCGCGGCCTCCAGCTCGGCGTAGACGCGCCTGCACACGCCGCCCACGCTGTGCCACTCGACGCGGGCGAGCTCGGAGACCGCCGAGGCGGTGCAGCGGACCGCCAGCCACGCCACCCAGTCCTCGAAGTCACGCGTGAAGCGCGCCCCGTGCCGCGCCCAGGGGACGGCCTCGGTGCGCACGCCGTGCTCCGGGCAGCGCACCCTGCAGGGCGCGTACTCCAGGTAGCAGGCCGAGCGCGCCAGGTCCATCGCCCTCCACAGCCTGGGGGCCCCGCGGTTCGCCATGTCGTAGAAGTCGCAGGCCCTGCCGCATACGGGGCAGCGGCGCTGCTCGCGCTTGTAGGGCCGGACGCTCACGACGATGCGCTCGGCCTCGATGCGCGCGCCCAGGACGACCGTGCGGGCCAGACCGAGGGCGAGAAGTAGTAGACTCTTCATGCGTCACACCTCTTCGGTTGTCTGAATTTGGCTTAGCAATCATAGGCGGATGACGCGGAAACGGCCCCTCCCGGGGCCGTTTCAGTTCCAGATCGTTGTTTTCGCCCGCTGAGCTGGGCCTATGCCGGAATCTCTCCCACAGAAACCACCGAAGAGCCGTAAAATGCAGACAACATCACGGATCGGCTTTTGGTTGGACAATTCCAACCAAACACCACAGCAGACAGCAGAAAACATTCTGAACGCTAGGAAGCCGGTATGATTGTTACATATAAGGGGAAGAAAAATTTCTTTTAGGTACTTGCTTTCCTAAAACTGATGTGATACAATGATTTAATCCAGAAAAGGAGTAAAAAATATGCGGCAAGGTATTCTTAAATAAAATTTGATAATGGGCGCAAAAATGATTGCCCCTTGCAGGGGCTTAGTTTTTGTACCCAATTTAAGAATACTTTTGCCTTTTTAGTAAATATCGTGACGGACAGCGGCTCATGTAAGCCGTCATACTTCTGTTTGTCCGAAGTCATGATCCCCAGCGGTAAAAGTATTAGCCGCTGGGGATTTTTGCGCCCATTTGGGCCTTGTATGGAGGATAGACATGAACATTATCAATATCGGGATTCTTGCCCATGTAGACGCTGGAAAGACAACCTTGACGGAGAGCCTGCTATATGCCAGCGGAGCCATTTCAGAACCGGGGAGCGTCGAAAAAGGGACAACGAGGACGGACACCATGCTTTTGGAGCGGCAGCGTGGGATTACCATTCAAGCGGCAGTCACTTCCTTCCAGTGGCACAGATGTAAAGTCAACATTGTGGATACGCCCGGCCACATGGATTTTTTGGCGGAGGTGTACCGCTCTTTGGCTGTTTTAGATGGGGCCATCTTGGTGATCTCCGCTAAAGATGGCGTGCAGGCCCAGACCCGTATTCTGTTCCATGCCCTGCGGAAAATGAACATTCCCACCGTTATCTTTATCAACAAGATCGACCAGGCTGGCGTTGATTTGCAGAGCGTGGTTCAGTCTGTTCGGGATAAGCTCTCCGCCGATATTATCATCAAGCAGACGGTGTCGCTGTCCCCGGAAATAGTCCTGGAGGAAAATACCGACATAGAAGCATGGGATGCGGT
This sequence comes from Denitrobacterium detoxificans, assembly GCF_001643775.1. NCBI lineage: Bacteria > Bacillati > Actinomycetota > Coriobacteriia > Eggerthellales > Eggerthellaceae > Denitrobacterium > Denitrobacterium detoxificans. The sequence goes on from NZ_CP011402.1 coordinate 845,031, forward strand.
CATCGAAAATAACGATAAATTATTGGAAAAGTATATCGCAGGAGAACCAATCAGCCGGGAAAAACTTGTGCGGGAGGAACAGCGGCGGGTTCAAGACGCCTCCCTGTTCCCGGTCTATTATGGCAGCGCCAAAAAGGGCCTTGGCATTCAACCGTTGATGGATGCGGTGACAGGGCTGTTCCAACCGATTGGGGAACAGGGGAGCGCCGCCCTATGCGGCAGCGTTTTCAAGGTGGAGTATACAGATTGCGGCCAGCGGCGTGTCTATCTACGGCTATACAGCGGAACGCTGCGCCTGCGGGATACGGTGGCCCTGGCCGGGAGAGAAAAGCTGAAAATCACAGAGATGCGTATTCCATCCAAAGGGGAAATTGTTCGGACAGACACCGCTTATCCGGGTGAAATTGTTATCCTTCCCAGCGACAGCGTGAGGTTAAACGATGTATTAGGGGACCCAACCCGGCTCCCTCGTAAAAGGTGGCGTGAGGACCCCCTCCCCATGCTGCGGACGTCGATTGCGCCGAAAACGGCAGCGCAAAGAGAACGGCTGCTGGACGCTCTTACGCAACTTGCGGATACTGACCCGCTTTTGCGCTGCGAGGTGGATTCCATCACCCATGAGATCATTCTTTCTTTTTTGGGCCGGGTGCAGTTGGAGGTTGTTTCCGCTTTGCTGTCGGAAAAATACAAGCTTGAAACAGTGGTAAAGGAACCCACCGTCATTTATATGGAGCGGCCGCTCAAAGCAGCCAGCCACACCATCCATATCGAGGTGCCGCCCAACCCGTTTTGGGCATCCATCGGACTGTCTGTTACACCACTCCCGCTTGGCTCCGGTGTACAATACGAGAGCCGGGTTTCGCTGGGATACTTGAACCAGAGTTTTCAAAACGCTGTCAGGGATGGTATCCGTTACGGGCTGGAGCAGGGCTTGTTCGGCTGGAACGTAACGGACTGTAAGATTTGCTTTGAATACGGGCTTTATTACAGTCCGGTCAGCACGCCGGCGGACTTCCGCTCATTGGCCCCGATTGTATTGGAACAGGCATTGAAGGAATCAGGGACGCAACTGCTGGAACCTTATCTCTCCTTCACCCTCTATGCGCCCCGGGAATATCTTTCCAGGGCTTATCATGATGCACCGAAATACTGTGCCACCATCGAAACGGTCCAGGTAAAAAAGGATGAAGTTGTCTTTACTGGCGAGATTCCCGCCCGCTGTATACAGGCATACCGTACTGATCTGGCCTTTTACACCAACGGGCAGAGCGTATGCCTTACAGAACTGAAAGGGTATCAGGCCGCTGTCGGCAAGCCAGTCATCCAGCCCCGCCGTCCAAACAGCCGCCTGGACAAGGTGCGCTATATGTTTCAGAAGATAATGTAACGTCTTGCGCAATCCAACCGGTCTCAAGCGCGACCTGGAGAAGATAATCCCCGGGTTCGTTACCGTCATCATCGCACGATAGACAGAGTGAGCAACCTTTAGAATCAGCAACATAATCACTACCTTGTGACAGCCCACTAACCTCATCGCAGGTTGGTGGGCTGCCTTCATGTTGGCCGCCCAATTCTACGAAAGGCGGTACAGCATGGACGGTGAGACCAATGGCAGCCAGGAAGCCACGCAGGGTGCGCAGGACCAGGCGCAGCAGCAGGGCCAAGAGCAGCAGGAAACGCAGCAGGGCCAGCAGGAAGTGACCAGCGGCAACGCCCCCGACTACGAGAAGCAGATCGCAGAGCGCGACGAGAAGATCGCGTCCCTGGAGGCCCAGGTAGCAGAGGCGGCCAAGAACGCCGAGACCGCCGAGCAGCTGCGCGCCGAGATCGCCGAGCTCAAGGCTCAAGGCGAGAGCGACCGGATCGACTTCAAGCTGCAGCTCGCGGGCGTGCGCAACGTTAAGGCGGCACGTGCGCTCCTCTCCGATCACGGCAACGACGTGGACAAGCTCAAGGAGGCCGAGCCCTGGCTCTTCGAGGCCACGGGCAAGCACGCCAAGGGCGGCAACTCCGGTGGCACCGGCACGACCGGGCTCCCCAACGCGGGCGCCGCTTCCGACGAGGGTAAGACCTTGAAGCACTGGCGCGAGATCGCGGGCCTCACCGACGATGACGACACCAAGAAGGAGGGCTAAGAGATGCCTAACAACATCGCATTCGCACGCAACTACACCTCGGTGATCGACGAGGTGTACCAGAGGGCGTCCGTCTCGGGCGTGCTCAACTCCGGCCGCCGCATGGTGCGTGCGGGCCACAACGCGAAGGAGATCCTCATCCCGAAGATCTCGGTCACCGGTCTGGGAAACTACACCCGAAACGTGGGCTACAAGACCGGCGCCATCACCTACGAGTTCGAGACCAAGACCTTCAACTACGACCGAGGCATCCGCCTGTTCGCCGACGTGATGGACGTCGAGGAGGCGGGCGTGAACGACTGCTTCGTGGAGGCCGGCGCCGAGCTGCAGCGCACGCAGGTGGCGCCGGAGGCCGACGCCTTCACCTTCGCGCAGATCGCCGGGCACACGGGCGTGACCACGGTCTCCGAAAGCTATGCGAGCGCGGACGCCGAGGACATCCTGGAGGACCTGCGCACCGTGACCTCCGCCATGGACGAGAACCAGGTGACTCTGGGCAGCCGCATCCTGTTCATCACGCCCACGCTCAAGGGCGTCCTGGACGACTTCTCCTACGCGAACCCGAACCGCTCCAACCGCGTGCTCGAGCGCTTCTCTCGCATCGTGGAGGTCCCGCAGGTGCGCTTCTACACGGCCATCGACCTGCTCTCCGGCGACGATGACCAGTTCGGCTACCAGAAGCGCGCGGCTACCTATGAGCTGACCACGGACACCGAGGTCGACTCCGGCAAGACGTACTACACACGCAGCGGCAGTGGCACCTCCGCGAGCCCCTACGTGTACACCGAGGTCGCGAGCCCGCAGAAGGCGAGCCTGGGCACCTACTACGAGATGACCACCACGCCCGGCCTGGACATCAACTTCATGGTCGTGGAGCGCAGCGCGGTCATCAAGTTCGACAAGCACGTGGCGAGCCGCGTGTTCTCCCCGGACGAGCTCGAGGCGCTGGACAGCTACATGATGAAGTACCGCAAGTACGGCATCGTGGAGCTCTTCGACAACAAGCTCGACGGCGTGTACGTCTCGGCCTCCACGGAGTAGCCGTGGCGTCCACCGTGACATACGAGTTCTACTCGCAGACCTATGGGGGCGGTCTCTCTGAGGCCGCCTTCGCGGCATCTCTTCCCATCGCGGACAGCCACGTGAAGTGGCTCTGCGCCGCGAAGGGCGCGACGACCACCTGCAACGTGTTCAAGCGCGCCGTGTGCGCCGCCGTCGACGCCTTCGCCGAGTACGGCGCGGGCGAGGTCGGCGGGTTCCAGATCGGTGAGTTCTCGGTCAAGAACTACGCGAGCCAGCAGACGACCGGCGAGGAGCTGGCGACGGCCGCCGCGCTGCGGGAGCTAGGGCTCTCCGGTATGGCGTTCACGGGGGTGTGCTGATGAGGTCGATCCGCCCGATACCGCGCTCGGCGCTGCCCGACACGATGACCGTGCGTGCGCCACTTCCCGACGGAACCTACGACGAGCCAGAACTCATCTGCAACGTGCGGTTCGAGCGAACACAGAAGGTCTCGGACGACGACCACAGGAGCGCAGACGCCGGAGGCGGGACCGTCTTCGTCGACGCGGTCAACTCCATCGGCGCGTTCGAGGTGGTGGCGGGATCGAGGGTGGCCGTTGGCGGCCGATCCATGTACGTGGCCGAGTCGCACGCCTGCTGCGACCTATTCGGGCGCGTGCACCACTGGGAACTCAAGGTGAGGTGATTCTCCTTGCAGCTTTCGTTTCTTATCGCAAAGGCCCTGCTAGAGGGCGACTTCGCAAGCTACTTCGCAAGTGTTCCGTCGGCGGCCGACGACCCCGAGCCCATCGTCGTGCGCGAGGGAAGGTTCGAGCGCGAGGCGCGGATGGAGGACGAGGAGCGCGGGACCGTGACTGTCGCCGTGCTCGTCGTGCGCGACGTCGAGGCCCAGGCCGAGGAGGACGCCCAGGCCTGCGAGCGCTGGATCCGCGCCTACGGCTGGGAGCCGGTCGCCGAGAACGGCAGCTGGCGCATCTGCGGCCTGGACACGACTGCGCCTGCCTTCAAGGAGCGCGACGGGTCCGGCCGCTTCGTTTACGAGTTCGACGTGAGGCTTACGGTGGTGAGGAGCCTATGAGCGACAAGACCAGGCGCGTTAACAATGCTGGGCGCACGCCAGAGCCCGTGGTGAAGCGGGCAAAGCCCTTCGGCAAGGACGACCGCGCGGCCCGCGAGTCGCAGCGGCGGGCATCCTCCTACGGGAGAGCGAGGGGCAACGCATGAGGTCGATCGTCTACGCTGGCAACGACTTCTCCGACGTCTGCAGCGCGGAGGTTGTCGCAAGGTCCGCGAACCCCATCATCGCCGAGTACATGCGCGTCCCCGGCCGTGCCGGGGCGCTGCTCGTCACGGGCTACATCCCGCCGGTCGACGTGACCGTGCGGCTCTTCATGGACATGGGCTACAACCCAGGCTTCACCGGCATGGCGCAGATGCGGGCCAAGGTGCGCCGCTGGCTGTCGTGGCCCGGCGGCGGCAACCTGATACTTCCCGACGACCCGGAGATCGAGTACCGCGACGTGATCCTCGTCGGCGCGGCCGACTGGTCAAACCTCTTCGAGGACGGCGAGTGCCAGCTGACGTTCACCCTGTTCGACCCCATTGGGTGGGGCGCCGAGCGCGTGGAGCGCACGGCCCGCTTCGACGTGGGCGGCAACTGGCCGACTCTGCCCGAGATCCGGCTCGTGGCGGCTGCCGGCTCCTACCTGCAGGTGTCGGTACCGGCGATCGGGCGCGGCATCCGCGTGGACTACGAGTTCTCCGGCGGCGAGGCCGTGGTCGTCGACTGCCAGGGCGAGACGGTGCGCATCAACGACAACGATGCTCGTGACTGCGTGGCGCTTGCGAGCGACTTCTTCGCGCTGGAGCCTGGCGAGGCGATCCTTTCGACGTCCAACTGCACCTATGTGGAGACGCGCTTCTCCGAGAGGTGGGCGTGATGGCGAGCATGGTGCCGACGCTCTACTGGTTCGACCGCTGGGACGAGCGAATCGGCCTCCTACGCGTTGTCGGCGAGCTCGTGCACACCGAGGAGCTGAACGGCGAGGACACGCTCGAGTTCAGCAGCTACGATGTGCCGGCAAAGGGCGACCGCTTGCTTTGGCTCGACGGTGAGACCTGGCGCGAGCACGTGGTCGTGAGGACCGAGGAGCCGCTCGAGGGGCTCTGCTCCGTCTACGCCGAATCTTCCCTCTGCGAGATGCTCGACGACTTCATCGAGGAGGCGCAGCTAGTCTCGCGCACGGCGCGGCAGGCGCTGACGGCGGTGCTCGCGCCGACGAGATGGTCGATTGCGTACTGCGCATCCCTTGGAACCGCCGGGGCGCTCATCTACCACCAGAACGCACTCTGGGCGCTCCGGCGCGTCGCCGAGGTTTGGGGCGGCGAGGTTACGCCGGTCATCACGGTTGCGAACGGGCGCGTGGCATCGAGGGCGATCCGCCTGGACGAGGAGCGTGGCGAGTGGCGCGGGCTGCGCTTCACCTACGGCAAGAACATGGCCGGATGCACGCGCACGGTGCTCGAGCAGGACGTGTACACGGCGCTCTACGGCTTCGGGGCGGGCCTGCCCTTCACCGACGAGGATGGCAACTACAAGGCCGGGTACCGGCGCAAGCTGACCTTCGGGGACATCAACGGCGGGCTGAACTACGTGGCCGACGAGAGCGCCAAGCTGGTCTGGGGCCGCTGGAACGCGGACCGCACGGCAAAGGTGCACAGCTTCGGCCAGGTTACGTTCTCGGAGGTCACCGAGCCCGAGAGGCTATTGGCGCTGACCAGGCGTGCGCTTGCGGAGGCCTCGCAGCCCAAGGTGAGCTACGAGGTGGACGTGGCGGCGCTCGACGGCGACGACGCCGACCTGGGCGACACCGTGGCCGTCGTCGACACGTCGCGCGACCCCGAGTGGCGGCTTACCGCCCGCGTGGTGCGGCGCGTGCGGACCTTCGGCGAGCAGGTGGTGGCGCGGGTGACGATCGGAACTGTGGAGCCCGTGGACTACGCGCAGGTGAGCGCCCTTGCGGCCGACGTGGCCACGCTGAGGGATGACGTTGTTGGTATCGACGGCAACCTGACCACGGCGGCCTCGGTGACCGTTGTGGAGAACACCGTGACCACGGCGATCGACGACCTGGACGAGCTGGCGGACCTGGACTTCTAATCTGTGACGCGGGCGGATGCTCTTCTCGGCAACTACGGCGAGGAGGGCGGCATGCTCGACGGTTACGGACTTCACACGATGATATGGGACTCGGCGGACGAGCGGCTGGGCGAATTCCTGGTGGCATCGCCCGCCGATGCGAACGGGCGCGGCTTGGAGCTGCACGTGCGGCAGGGCGGCGCTGCGGCGGACCTGACCGGCGCGGAGGTCTACTTCCTCTGGCGGCACAAGATGGCCGGCACGCGCGGGTGCGAGCCGATGACGGAGATCGACGCCTCGCTCGGGCAGTTCGTCGTGTACTACCCGGCCGCCATGCAGGAGGCCGAGGGCGCTGTGGACGCCCAGTTCATGGTGAGCTGGGGCGACAAGAGCATTTCGACCCGCGCGTTTACGATCCGCGTGGAGCCCGTCATCATCGGCGGCACCGAGAGCGAGGACGGTTTCACCCTGTTCGTGGAGACCATCAAGCGTTACGAGGGCGTGATCGAGATAACCACGGCGGCGGCTGACGCGGCGAACGAGGCCGCCGAGGCGGCGAGCGATGCGGCGGACAGTGCGACGGCGGTTGCTAACGCGATCCAGGCGGCCGCGCAGCGCGGCGACTACGACGGGGCCGACGGCGCGGACGGTTTCAGCCCGACGGCCACCATCACGCAGACCGCAGAGGGCGCGACCATCACCATCACCGACAAGAGCGGAACCACGACCGCCAATGTCTCCAAGGGCGTGAAGGGCGACAAGGGCGACACCGGAGACGTCGGCCCGCAGGGACCGAAGGGAGACGCCGGCGAGCAGGGGCCACAGGGCATCCAGGGCTTGACCGGACCGCAGGGCCCGAAGGGAGACACCGGGGAGACCGGTGCCACGGGGCCGCAGGGACCCAAGGGCGACACGGGCGCGACCGGTTCCCAGGGCATCCAGGGCGAGACCGGCGCGACGGGACCGCAGGGGCCGAAGGGCGACACGGGAGACACCGGCGCCACCGGTCCGACCGGGCCGCAAGGACCCAAAGGCGACAAGGGCGACACCGGTGACACCGGGCCGCAGGGCCCGAAGGGCGACACCGGCGACACGGGACCCCAGGGCTTGGCCGGTCCAGCCGGCGCTGACGGCGTCTCCTGCACGCACTCCTGGGACGGCTCGGTGCTTACGGTGACGAGCGCGTCGGGCACGAGCTCGGCCGACCTGCGCGGGCCGCAAGGCATCCAGGGAATCCAGGGAGCCACCGGACCACAGGGCGAGACGGGGCCGAAGGGCGACACCGGCGAGACTGGCGCCACGGGACCACAGGGGCCGAAGGGAGACACCGGCGACGACGGCACAAACGCCACGATCACCGGCGCAAGCGCGACGATCGACGCGAGCACAGGCACGCCATCGGTGAGCGTCACGCTGGGCGGCACGGCGTCTGCCAGGACGTTCGCCTTTGCGTTCCACAACCTCAAGGGCGCGACGGGCGCTACCGGTCCGCAAGGGCCGCAGGGTCCCGCCGGCACGACGCCGGACCTCTCCGCCTACGCCACCAAGCAGTACGTGGACGATGCCATCGCGGCGCTCGCCAATCTCGAAGAGGAAGAGTTTTAGGCCATGGCTGTTGGAACCGTATCGACCCGCATACTCACCGACATTGCCAATGCGATCCGCTACCAGGCGGGCGTGGCCACGCTGTACAAGCCGCGCGAGATGGCGGCGGCCGTCTCGGCGCTCGACGGCACGGACGTCGGCGACTACCAGGCGCAGCCGTACATGACTTTGGAGTCGGGCGTGCTGCCGGAGTCGGTGTTCTCGGACATAGCCGACGCCATACGGGGGCAGAACGGGCTCTCGACGCTCTACCAGCCCGGTGACATGGCGGCCGCCATCCTGGCGCTCGAATGGGACGTTGGATACAAGATCCGTGGCCTCCTCCTGGACGACGGGACCTTCGAGATCAACTACTACGAGCGGCGCACGAGTGTGACTGGCGGGCGCATCGTGCAGGTGTTCGAGATCGACCCGGCGGGCTACTCGTCCGCGAGCGCGCGATCCTACGACTCGATAAAGCTGCTGGTGAAGAAGGTCTACATCGACTCGACCATCGGGGGCCTCGGCTTGACGAACTGCGCGTTCTGGTTCAACGCGTTCTCGAACTGCACGGAGGTGCGCGGGTTCGAGAACCTGTCCGGCATGACGAGCGCCGCGCAGATGTTCTCCAGCTGCACCTCCCTGGAGACGATCTACGCAACGAGCTTCAGCAACTCTGGGCTCTCGGGCTCCCTCATGTTCACCGGCTGCACCAGGCTCGTCGGCGGGACGGACGGATTCGTGCCGTCCCAGACTAGCGGCGCATCGGTGTGCAAGCTGGGCGCGGGCGGCGTGTTGACCGACCCGAACAACGACGCCCGCACCTGGTTCTGGGCGCACTACTACGCCGACGGCGAGGGCGTGCTGACGGCGACGTCGACGCCGGACGCGACGCGCACACTGCGGGCCTCCGGGAGGATCTGCGCCATCGGCAAGTACGTGGGCCTGGGCTTCACGCCTTGGGACGGCGTCACCGGCGCCACGCACCGCCAGTACCTGACGAGCGCGACCTTCGCTGCCGACATGGCGACGTTCTCGTACCTGAACCTGAACTACCTGTTCTACAGTTGCACGAACCTGGCGAGCGTCTCCGGCCTGGGCAACCTGTCGGGCGTGCGCTCCATGCGCTACACGTTCTCGTCGTGCGCGTTCACCACGATCGACTTCCGGGGCTTCGACCCGTCCACATTGACGGACCTGTTCTACACGTTCTCGGGATGCTCGCACATGACGACGATCTACGCGGACGCGACCTGGGCGCTACCTTCGAGCGGGATCACGGGCTCTCAGTGCTTTTATAGCTGCCGGGCGCTTGTCGGGGGGAACGGAACCGCGTGGTCGAGCTCGAACGTCGGATACACGTACATGAGGATCGACCGGGCTGGACAGACGGGGTACCTGACGGCGGCATGACCGGCTGTTTACCGAACTAGGAGGCAAAACTCATCGCCAGCCCCAGAGATGCGCCACGTGATCCCCGTCGCGGCTGCCACCAGCTTGGCGTCATGCGACACGAGCAGGAGCGCGGCGGGGTACGCGGCGAGCATGCGTTCCAGGGCTACGGTCGAGCCGAGGTCAAGGTGATTCGTAGGCTCGTCCATCACGATGAGCTCGGGCCTGTCAAGGATGCCCAGGGCGAGCATGAGCTTGCGCATCTCCCCGGGACTTATGGTGTCTCCCTCCAGGATGCGTTCGGGCTCCGAGTTGAGCTGTGCCACGATGGAGAGTGCGCGGCCTCGGCGGACGTCCGGAAGGTCACTCAGGGTGGCGAGGGCGGCGCGCTTGTCCGCCTCGCTGGGTTCCTGGGGGATGTAGAGCGTCCTCGTTCCGTCTGGAAGGCGGCCGACGACCTGCTTGATGAGCGTCGTCTTGCCGGTGCCGTTGTCGCCGACGAGTCCGATGTGGTCGGTATTGCCGATGTGCAACGCGGGCACGCTCAAGGTGGCGTCGCCGAGGGCCAGCGTCTGCGGTTCCATGCGCAGGAGCACCCTTCGCCTGCTGGGTGCGGCGTCGAGCCACACGTCGGCGTCGTAGCGCTTCTCCACATGCGTTGCCGCAAGTCTTGCCTCGGCCGTCGCAAGCTTGGCCTCCATCCTCGACGACAGCCTTCCCGCTTTGCCGTCCTGGCCGGAGACCACGGCGATGCGCTTCTTGCAGCGAGCGTCGCTGTCGTGCTTGCCCACGCCCTTGAGGCTGCGCTTTCCCGCCGAGCGGGACGCCTCCTCGCGGCGGCGAATGGCCTCGCGCTCGATCCGGGCCTTCTCCCTGCGGGCGACCTCGCGCGCGTGGACGGCGCTCGCACGCTCGAGCGATGCCTGGCCTTCCGCCTGGGTATAGCCGCCCGGCCGCATGGTCGCGATGCCGCCCGCCACGAATAGGCACTGTGTGCAGAGCGCATCCAACAGCTCGCGATCGTGGGAGACGAGGAGCCCTATGCCGCCGAAGCGCGCGAGCGCCGAGGATATGGCATGCCGCGTGCTTGCGTCCACGTGGTTCGTCGGCTCGTCCACGGCGAGCACGTCGGGGGCGGCCCAGAGGGCGCAGGCCACCTGGAGTCGCTTCTGCTGGCCGCCCGAGAGCGTGCCGTAGCGCCAAGGCCAATCGTCCTCGATGCCGAGGTCCCGGCGGAGGCGCGTCGCATGGCCGTCGTATGCAAGCGCGAAGTCCTCAAGGTTCTGCGGCGGTTCGGTCGCGTCCTGGGGACAGTACAGGGACAGGAGGGACGGCGAGACGGAGCCCGAGTCTGGTCGCAGGATCCCGCACGCCACGAGCGTGAGGGTCGTCTTTCCGCCACCGTTATCGCCGACGATGCCGGTCCATCCCTGGGGGAACGTCGCCGACACCCCGCGCAGGGCGGGATCTGCCGCCGTTGGGTACGTGTACTCGATGTTCGAGAGGTTCAGCTGCATGGTGCCTCCGGTTCTGCGAGAGGCCATGCGGGGCAGCAGGGCATAGTCCGTTTGGTTCGGGATATTGGGGCTAAGGTCGTGAATGGACACGCGATGCTGCACCCGTTTGGGCATGGCCGCTAGCGGTAGCGCTTGATCAACGGGTGGTTGTGAGCATCGCTAGTTCTTCATGCACCTGGTCCCTTCTCTTGCCGGTGCTTGCCAAAGGCCCCGGCTGATTCGACTTTGTCGATTATACCCACGCTAATTGCTGCGGTCAATTCATTTGCCATGCCCCAAGCCACCTTGTGACGCCATTAGACACTGCCTCCTGAGGATGGACAACGAGACCTTTGGAGGCAGTTCTTTATGGAGTCAATCATCGTGGCGTGCATCACCGGTGTCGTGACGCTGATTGGGGTGATCCTCTCCAACTCGAAGAGCAGGGCCGTCATGGAGGTCAAGCTGGACGCCCTCACGGCAAAGGTCGAGAAGCGCAACCAGGTCCTGGAGCGCACCTACCAGCTCGAGCAGGACATGGCGGTGGCGAAGCACGACATCGGGAACGGCCTCGCTCGTGGCCATCATGCCGTTGCAGATCCCCTTCTTCTCCTCAAGGCTGTAGCTCTCGGGCGAGTAGATGCATAGGTCTGCTCGGAAGTAGGCCATGTCCTCGGCCTGGGTGAGTTCGGTCATCTTCGCTTCGTTGATCATCTTTCTAATCTCCTCTCAGTGCCTAGCGTCGGGAATGGTGGCGCTGGGGTGGTACGAATTCCGGTACGAATAATCCCGAAAGGAGTGCTTTCTTTCGAAGCAAAGTGGTGCGCCGATTTCTCGGACACACCACTTCTGACCTGCGGTTACGTTATGTTTCGGGGCGGAGTGCGGAAAAGTGTTTTCTTGAGAGTTTTATTCCCACTCGATCGTCGCGGGCGGCTTGCTCGTGATGTCGTAGGCCACGCGGTTCACGCCGGGTACCTCGGCTACGATGCGGCCGGAAATGCGTGCCAGCACGTCGTAGGGGAGCTTCGCCCAGTCGGCCGTCATGGCGTCGCTGCTTTCCACGGCGCGCAGGATGATGGGTCGCGCGTAGGTGCGCTCGTCGCCCATAACGCCCACCGAGCGGATGTCAGGCAGCACGGCGAAGTATTGCCAGCAGCTATGCTCGCTGTTGCGCTCGCCAGTTTCCTCGAACAGACGCGCGTTGTAAGCGTCCAGTTCCTCGCGCACGATGGCGTCGGCGTTCTTCAGGATTTCCAGCTTTTCGGGGCTTACCGAACCGATGATGCGGATAGCCAGGCCGGGGCCGGGGAAGGGCTGACGGTGCACGATGTAGTCGGGCAGGCCCAGTGCCGTGCCCAGCGCGCGCACTTCGTCTTTGAAGAAGTGGTCGAGCGGCTCGATGAGGTCGAAGTGAACCCCTTCGGGGAAGGGGATGAGGTTGTGGTGGCTCTTGATGGTGGAAGCCTTGCCGCCTGTCTTGCGAGCGCCGCTTTCGATGATATCGGGGTAGATGGTGCCCTGGGCCAGGTACTTCACGCCGCCCGTATGCTGGGCCACGGTGAAGAACTCTTCCCAGAACTGCGTGCCGATGATGCGGCGCTTCTGTTCGGGCTCGGTTACGCCGTCGAGCAGCTTGGCATAGCGTTCTTCTGCGTGCACGTGCACGAAGTCTACGTCGAACTGCTTGGTGAAGACTTCCTCCACCTGTTCGGGCTCGTTCTTGCGCAGCAGGCCGTGGTTCACGAACACGCAGGTGAGCTGCTTGCCAATGGCGCGAGCGCACAGGGCGGCCACGACGCTGGAGTCTACGCCACCGGAAAGGGCCAGAATCACGCGGTCATTGCCGACCTTGGCGCGGATGTCTTCCACCATGGAGTCGATAAGACCTTCCATGGTCCAGTTCGCTTCCAGGCCGCAGATGTCGAACAGGAAGTTGCTGAGCATCTGGTTGCCGTTGGGCGTGTGGCGCACCTCGGGGTGGAACTGCGTGGCGTACAGGTTGCGCTCAGCGCATTCCATGCTGGCCACGGGGCAGGTGTCGGTAACGGAGGTGATGGTGAAGCCCTCGGGCACCTGGCTTACGGCGTCGCGATGGCTCATCCAAACCGTCTGCTCTTCGGGCGTGTTGGCCAGAAGGCGGCTTTCGCCCTTGCGCGTGAGCGGTGCTGCGCCGTATTCGCCCTTTTCGGTGTGGCCCACGGTGCCGCCCAGGGTGGTGGCCATGATCTGCTGGCCATAGCAGAAGCCCAGTACGGGCACTCCCAGCTCGAATACGCCAGGGTCTACCTTCGGGGCATCTTCGGCGTACACGCTGGCGGGGCCACCCGAGAGGATGATCGCGGAAGGCTGGGCGGCTGCGATTTCGCTTGCGGGAGCATCGCAGGGCAGAATTTCCGAGTAGACGTGCAAATCGCGCACGCGACGAGCAATGAGCTGGCCGTACTGAGCGCCAAAGTCCAGTACGATGACTTTCTGCTGGGTGGTTTCCGCCACTGTTACCGCCTTTCGCGTAATGTATAAACGCCGCTATCATAGCGCCTGCGCTTGAAGGTGGCGTGTGCGTTGGCGCGTTCTCATAAAAACGCTAGGGAGCACGATGCGCCTTTGCCCGTATAATCGGGGCATGGCAGATAAGTGGGAACAGATTCAAAACATCCTTAGTGCAGAAGCTTCGGGCGCGGAACGTCCGCCGCGGCTGCGTTCCCAGCGCACGCTCTTTGGCATTCCCAGCGAAATCGAGCAGATTATGGCCAATGCTTCCCAGGAGGGTACGCGTGCAGCGCGCGACAAGAAGCAAGGCCAAGCCCGTAGTTCGTCGGGTGATCGTTCCTAGCTCCATCTTCTCTTTTGGGTCGTGTGCGCGATTGCCTTATGTCCCGAAAAGGGCATCGCCCCTCTGGCGCAAGCGGCGATATGCGACGAAAGCTCGGATGCTTGGCTAAACAAGAGAAGCGTGAAGGTTGCTACTGCGTAGGCGCATAGGATGATTGCCGCCCCTCCACTACGCTGGGGTTGGCGCCTATGGCCGCCGCGGCGAGTGTTGGTAGGTCCGCCAGGATGATGCCTTGTCCGGCAATGCCCGCGATTCCGGCGGATAGGGCAAGGGCCCAAGCGGCTCGATTGCTTGCCCTCGTGCGGGCGCGCATGGCCATTGCCAGAAGGAAGAACGCAATAAGCGCAAATGCGTAGAGTGCGTGCCTGAGCGGTATGTCGGAGAATGACGACGAAGAGAAGTGCGGCGAAAGCGAAAATGGGAAGTAGGGGCTTACGTGGAGGTACGCCCATAGGCTGGCCATTCAAACGACGAGACGTGCGTATTGCTTTGCTATGTTTGCGAGGGGCGTTTTCATCGAGTGAATTCTAGCAAGTTTAACTTGCTATGGCATGAGGCTACTTTGCCTTTCTATCAAAGCATTTTCCGCGGGAAAACATGATAACACTCTATCGCGCTGGAGTGTTTCTTGCTACGATGTGCGCAATTGCCGTACGAAAGGATGCATCATGGCTGAACAAGAGGAAAACTGAGGCTTCGGTAGTTTGTGTGACAAGGGGCTAGCCTAGGCAGCAACGCTCTTCGCTCCCTTCACGCCCTTCTTCCTCGCCTTCACCGGGCGACCCGGGAGCTGGGGCTGGCAGTCGCCGCACCTGAGCATGAGCAGGGCCACGAGGTTGTCGGTGTTGCGGAAGCCGTAGCCCATCCTCACCGTCACCTTGATCTTGTTGTTGATGGCCTCTACGCGCCCGTTGCTGATGCCGAGCTCGACTGCGGCGATGATGTCGTCGCGCCGGCGGCGCACCTTCTTCTCCACGGCGACGACCTTGGCGATCTTGCAGTAGGCGGCCCTGTGCATCCAGTCGTCGAGCAGCTCGGCGGCCTCGGAGCCGTCGGCTGCCCGGAAGACGGCCCGCAGGTCCTCCTTGAGCTCCCAGGCCCTGACCAGCCGCGAGCCGGCCCTCTTCTTGAGCGCCTCGAGCCTCGCCCTCTGGCCGTCGGTGAGGTCCTCGGGGTTCTTCACGAGCGCGTAGCGGCTGCCCTTGATGGAGGCCGCCTCCTCCTCGAGCGCCCTGACCTCCTCGGGCGGCAGCTCGCCTTTGGCAGGCCTGCCGCGCTTGCCCTCGGGCCTGGGCCTGGCGGCCCTGGCGGCGGCCCTGGCGGCGTTCCACTCCTCGCAGCGCACGGCGTCGAGCGCGTCGTTCATCCACTGGACCACGTGGAAGGGGTCCATGACCCACCTCGCGTTGGGGCAGCGGCGCTTGACCAGCTGCCTTATCCACCTCGCGCCGTCGGCGGTCACCACCTCTATGGCGCGCCTCTGCTCGCGCGTGAGCTCGTCGAGGAACAGGTTGAGCACGTCCTTGCCGGTGCCCTCGTGCGCCCAGATGAGGCAGCCGCGGTCGTGGTCGACGACCACCGTGACGTACTTGTGGCCCTTCTTGTACGACGTCTCGTCGATGCCGATGCGGCGCACGCCGTCGAACCTCGAGGCGCCGCGCGCGGCCTCCAGCTCGGCGTAGACGCGCCTGCACACGCCGCCCACGCTGTGCCACTCGACGCGGGCGAGCTCGGAGACCGCCGAGGCGGTGCAGCGGACCGCCAGCCACGCCACCCAGTCCTCGAAGTCACGCGTGAAGCGCGCCCCGTGCCGCGCCCAGGGGACGGCCTCGGTGCGCACGCCGTGCTCCGGGCAGCGCACCCTGCAGGGCGCGTACTCCAGGTAGCAGGCCGAGCGCGCCAGGTCCATCGCCCTCCACAGCCTGGGGGCCCCGCGGTTCGCCATGTCGTAGAAGTCGCAGGCCCTGCCGCATACGGGGCAGCGGCGCTGCTCGCGCTTGTAGGGCCGGACGCTCACGACGATGCGCTCGGCCTCGATGCGCGCGCCCAGGACGACCGTGCGGGCCAGACCGAGGGCGAGAAGTAGTAGACTCTTCATGCGTCACACCTCTTCGGTTGTCTGAATTTGGCTTAGCAATCATAGGCGGATGACGCGGAAACGGCCCCTCCCGGGGCCGTTTCAGTTCCAGATCGTTGTTTTCGCCCGCTGAGCTGGGCCTATGCCGGAATCTCTCCCACAGAAACCACCGAAGAGCCGGAAAACTTCGAGCATATTCAGGAGCATCGTGCGCAGATCGACGCTATCGACAAGCAGCTCGTTGCGCTTCTGAACGAGCGTGCCACGCATCAGCTCGCCATTCGCGCGCTGAAGCCGGGCGCTCACATGGGCCTGTTCGACCCCAAGCGCGAGGAAGAGATCTTCGCGCGCGTGCAGGAGTATAACCAGGGTCCCCTGTATCCCGATAACCTCCGTGAGATTTACGCTACCATCCTCAAGGTCTCGAAGGAGATGCCGTCCGCATGAGCGAATCGAAGCTGAAAGGCGTGCAGGGTCTTCCCGATTACGGCACCCGCACCGATGAAATCACCATCTTTGCCGGCCCTTGCGCGGTGGAGTCGTACGAGCAGTTTGCCACCGTTGCCGAGGTAATCGCCGAGGAGGGCCTGCACTGGATACGCGGCGGCGCGTTCAAGCCCCGCACCAATCCCCATTCGTTCCAGGGCCTGGGCGAAGCCGGTCTGCAGATCATGCAGGAAGCCGGGAAGAAGTATGGGCTGAAGACGCTTACCGAGGTGATGGACTCCGCCCATTGCCCCATGGTGCACAGCTACGTCGACGGCCTGCAAATTGGCGCGCGCAACTGCCAGAACTTCAGCTTGCTGCGCACGGTGGGCCAGGTTACAGCCGATACCGATAAGCTGGTGCTGTTCAAGCGCGGCTTGGCCAATAGCGTTTCCGAGTGGCTTTCCGCTACGGAATACATCACCATGAACGGTAACGAGAACGTAATGCTCTGCGAGCGCGGCCTGCGTACGTTTGAAACGTCTACGCGCTTCACGCTGGACATCTCGGCCGTACCCGTTATTCACAAGCAGAGTTTGTATCCCATCTGCGTGGACGTAAGCCATCCGGCTGGCGTACGCGACCTGGTTCCGCCGTTGGCTCGCGCGGCCATTGCCGCCGGTTGCGACGCAATCATGGTGGAGGTGCATCCCGATCCGCAGAACGCCAAGTCCGACAATGCCCAGCAGCTTACGCCTGCTCAGTTCAAGGACCTGCTTGCCGACCTCAGGGAGATTGCGGCAGTGTTTGGAAAGAAGCTCGTCTAGAACGCTAGAGCTTGCATATCGAAAGGAAAAAGCCGGGGCGTCTGGGCCGCCCCGGCTTTTTCATGCGCGCATGTAGGTTAGGGGGTGTGCGCGCGAACGCGCAAAGCGCATTCGGGTCGACGGAGCGCGTCACGGGGTGACTGATGGCAAGCAGGCGGCACCGGGGCAGCGAAGATAGGGGGTTGTGGTCACGCTGCGCGTCCGGATGGAGAGCCGACTGGCAAAGAAAGCCGCCAAAGGTAGGGCATGCAGCCAATGCGTTCGTGCCCGCGCTCGTCTCCCTATGGCTTGCCGCAAGCCCTCCCAGATGTTTGCCTCCGTGCTTCCACGAATGCGGCCTAGCGGTTCGCCATGCGCAGAGTATTCCCCAGTGTGGTGGATTCGTCTACCACCCAAAATGCGGGTATTTTCGTATACGCCAAAACGCTTATCCCCATGTATTGGGGGAATGTACGTTTTGTGAACCCAAGATGGTGCTATTGGGCATTGTCTTGAAGCGCTGCCCATACGCTTCGCTTTGCTTGCAGGAACTCCTCGGTGAGTTCGAATGGTCCGTTGGGGCTTTCGTTCCGCTCCACGTGTATTTCGGCGTGGATGGTCGAGGGCTGTCCCAGTCGGGGGTTTCCCGCAAGCACGTAGACGCGCTGGGCCAGGCTCACTGCTTCGTCTACGTCGTGCGTGATGACAAGCGCTGAAAGCCCAAGCTTCTGGGTGACTTTGGTGAACCAGGAGCGCATGTCGGCGCGCGTGATGGCGTCAAGGGCGCTAAAGGGCTCGTCGAGCAGAAGGCATCGTGCTCCCGTGACGTAGGTGCGCAAGAGGGCGACGCGTTGTCGCATGCCCCCCGAAAGCTGATGGGGCCACAATCCTTCGGTGCCTTCCAGCCCGAACGTGGGGAAGAGGCGCGCGGCCGTTTCGCGCGCCTCTTGCTTCGCCTGCCCCTTCAGCAACAGCGGTAGTGCGGCGTTGTCGATAATGCGCAGGTGGGGAAGGAGTAGGTCCTTCTGGAGCATGTACCCAATGCTTCCCGGCTTCCCCGTGACGTCTTCGCCGAATGAGAGCACGCTGCCTTGCGTGGGCGTTACAAGACCGGCGAGGGTGTTAAGGATGGTCGTCTTCCCGCACCCCGATTTGCCTATGAGGCAGCAGATCTCGCCCGCGTTTACGTGCAGGTTCGCCTGCGCTACGACGGTTGTGTCGTCGTAGCGTATTTCCAGGTTCCGTCCCTCGATTGCGGGAAGTGCGGTCTGCTCTGTCGGTGTCGGGATTGCCTGCGCCATTGTTCGTCCTTGTGCTGGAGCTAGGCCAGATAGTCGTTCGTGAAGCCCGCATCGACGTCGAGCGTGGTTTCTACCAGGCCGTTGTCGTTGAGCCACTGGTAGAAGCGTGCCCAGCGGTCTTTGTCGATGTAGCCCCATTCGCTTGCGTCGTCGATGTACTTGCCCGCCAGGTATTCCGCGCTCTTGGCGACCAGCTGGGCATCGAGCTCGGGTACGGCTTCGACCAGGATGCGCGCGGCGTCGCTGGGATTCGATGCGGCATATTCGTAGCCCCTGCGCGTGGCGCGCATGAAGGCGCGCGCGGTGTCGGCGTTCTTGGCCAGGAATTCGTTGTTTGCCGCGATGACGGGCGTGTAGTAATCGAGCGAGTCGTCGTAGTCTATGAAGGGGAAGTAGCTATAGGCGAAGTTCTGCAGCGAGGCATTCTGAACGGCCCAGCCTTCGTAGACCCAGACGCAATCGAAGGCGTTGCTGCGGAGCCCCGCAACTTCGTCGTCGACAGCGTAGGGCACGAGTTCGATCTTGGAATAGTCGCCGCCGTCATAGGCCATGATGTCCCGAATCATCGCCTGTTCCACGTCCTGGTTCCAGGTAGCGTACTGATGCCCTTCCATGGCGCGAGGGCGGGTGATGCCGTCTTCCTGGCGGCTCATGATACCGCTCGTGTTGTGCTGCACGACAGCGCCAATGGCCGTGTAGGGCAGGGGCGTGCTGCTGGCAAGGTAGTTTGCCATGACGTCCTGATACGAGATTCCCAGCTGGACAGAACCTGCGCCAATGAGCGCATCGGCACCGTCTTCGGGCGGCGAGACGATCGTGAGGGAGATGCCCTCTTCGGCATAGTAGCCAAGGGATTGCGCGACGTAGATGCCCGTGTGATTGGTATTGGGCGTGTAGTCAAGCACGAGGGAAAGCTCGGTCGCGTTTGTCGCGGAGGCGGATTGACGGTTGTCGTCGCAGCCCCCCAGTGCATATGCCGAGGCGATTCCCGCGCCTGCTACGCCTGCGGTTTTCAGAAACGAACGCCTGGTGAGAGCGGTTTTCATGGCGTCGAGGTTCATTATTCGTTCCTTTCGGTATGCTTCCAGGGCATACATATCTTCTTGAGAATGTCGATGATCTTGATGAGCATGAGCGAGAGTGCACTGATCACGATGATGACGGCGAACATGCGGTCGTACGAAAACGACTTGCGAACGCGCGTCATGTAGACGCCCAGTCCTGCGTCGCCACCCAGCCATTCCGCGATGACCGCCCCGATGATGGCGTACGTCGCGCTGATCTTCAGCCCGCTGAAGAAATGGTCGGCCGCCTCGGGCAGCTTTGCATAGCGGAAGATGTCCCAACGCGAGGCGCCCATGGAACGCAGCATGTTCACGGTGTCGGGGTCGACCGAGGTGAACCCTGCAATGAGCGATATGGCTACGGGGAAGAACGTCGTGAGCGTGATGAGGACGATTTTCGGTAGGATGCCGTACCCAAGCCACAGCACCAGCAGGGGCGCAATGGCAACTGTGGGAATGGTTTGCGATATGGTAATGAGCGGCGAAAGGGCCAGGTAAATCACTTCGAATCGATCCATGGCCACAGCTGCTACGAAACCGAGCGCCACGCCGGCGGCAAGACCAATGGCTGCTTCTACGAGCGTTGTGCCCGCATGGCTTGCCAGCAGCTGCCAATCGCTGGCAAGTGCTTGCGCAACCTGCAGCGGAGTGGGCATGAGGAAGTTCGGAACAAGGCCGCTGATAATGGCGAGGTGCCAGCAGATGATGGTGCCCGCTACAACGGCCAGAGGTATTCCGATGCGCTTGGCCTTGCGTGATGTGGTGTCGCTGGGTGCGTGCTTCATCGTGCGTGTGCGCGTGCTATGCGATTTCGCGCGAGCTGAACTCGCTGTCGGTGGGGTGGTACTTGCCGATCTTTTCTTCGGTCGACATGACGCGTCCGCCGGGGCGCCAGCAAATGCGCACGTGGCTTTCCATCTCGGTGCAGCCTGCTGCCTCGCCTGCTTCGATGCAATCCTTCAGTACGCGCATGCAGCTTTCGAAATCGCCTTCCACGGTGGTTTCGAAGGGGCCTACGTAGTAGTCGAGACCGCTTGCGTCGATGGCGGCAATTACCTGGTCGACGATTTCGCAGACGCGTTTGTCATCGTGTGCGTCCAGGGGTAGATAGTGAATTGCGATTGCACATTCCATAGCGTGTTCCTTTCGTACCGCTACGGGGCAAAGCCCCGCGCCAAAGCAGGGCCCGCACATGCGTGCGCGCATTTCCCTACGCTGGCATTATCCAGACAGGTTCCATGAGTCGAGGGCCGCGAGCCCTCCTCTCAGCCGGGCGATCGCCCCAGCTCCCCGAGAAGTTCGGTCATTGTAGCACAGCGTTTTGTGGATGCTATAGCGTGGTGGAGCGCAGATGAGGAATTGCCTCTAGCGGTGCATATGGGCCGGTAAGCGGTTTATTCGTTTGAAATGGCTTCCGCCAGGTCAATGAGTTCCTGCTTCGAATGCACGTTCATCTTCGCGTAGAGCGACTTGGTGTAGCTTCGCACCGTGTTGATGGAAAGCGTAAGGTCCTCGGCGATGTACTTGGCCGTTCGGCCGCGAATGAGAAGAGCCATGATCTCCTCTTCGCGGGGGTTCAAGTTGTAGCGCTGCGAGATGATCTCGTGCGAATCGCGCTTGTCCGCGGCGGGCGTGGGTTCGGGTGCTGGCGCGGGTGCGTTCGAACCATTTTTCGCAAGCGTGTAGATGGAAGTGAAGGCGAATACGACATACACGATTGTCAGTATGATCGACATGCTCGTATCTGCGCTATCGCTTGCGTTCAGATAAAGCGCGTGTCCCAGCCCAATGCCCAGGCTCAATCCAATCCATACGCAGGAAATCATGATGGGCATTGCGCGTCGTCTGAGGCGGGCGTCTTGCGTTGCGACGCATAGGCCCAGAAGCAGGAGCGCCGATATGCGGAAGATGGTGAGCACGATGACGTTGAAGACGCTTACATACCAATCTGGGGCGAAGGGCAGCAAGAACGCGGAGGTGACGTCAATGAGGTAGCAGATGTGTATCAGCATGAGCGGGTTCGCGCGTTCGCACCGGTACTTTGCCTGCAAGAAGATTATTCCCACACTCAGGCACACGGTGAGTACCTGGTTATTCTCGGGGTTTTCCAAGAAGGGCAGCGGTTCGGTGCTTTGCAGGAACATAGGTCCGCTGATGCCGTAAATAAAGCTGAGGATGAGCATCGAAAGCACGACGGCCCGAATGTCGCGCGAAGAAAGGCGCCTGGCCGTTTGGGGCTTCGGGGATGCGGATGCTTGCGAGCGCTCGATGGGGAGCGTCTTTCCCATGAAAGCAACGAGGAGCGCCAATGCGGTCATGAGGACTACGAGCGGGATGGTGGGAATAACGTAGGACAGGCAAAAGAGGATAGCTCCCAGCAAGTATGAGCCCAATAGCTCGAGTCGGACGTTTTCCCAGCCGCGCGTTGCGAGTATGCTTAGCCACGCGTAGCAACCCAGTGCGGATGCGATGCCGGTGATGAATCCCGACGCAAGACGAAGCGCGTGCGAAGGGCAGAATTGCGTTTGCACACCGATGCAGATAATGCATGCGGCAAGCATCACGCCGCTTATCGTCGCGAGCGTTCGGTGGAGGCGGAGGTTGCCATCGTCCGTGGGCGTAATCGGTTTATCGAGTGGTTTGCCCTTGCGAACGAACTCAGTAAATGCAAAGAGCCCCGCGCACGTGACCACGATGCCCGTTGCAAGGGCTGAGTTGAAGAAATCGGCGAATCGCGACAGGTCTTTGGCGGCAAGCTTGCTCGAAAAAAGAATGATGATGTTGAGCGACCATAGCAAGCCAAACCCCAGGCTTTTCCATTGGCCGAAGAGCGCACGTATAGTGATGGTTTCTTTTGTCGCTGTTGCGTACCCCATTGCAATCCTTCCGGAGGGCATAATACGACATCGTTCCTGTTCCTCGGCGTGTGTTTTCGGGGATGGCATGCCTTATTCCAAAATCCCCACGTTTTGGGTGAGTAGTTAGGGGTCTCTCACTATGGGGGTGCATATTTTGGGCGAATTATTAATTCAGACGTGAAAATATATGATTCTACAAAGAGATAATTCTTTTCCTGGGAACGTAGCGTCAAGGCCGAAACCCAGCGTGGTCGCCCCCTCGCTATTGATGCGTGAATGCTCTGATATACTTCTCCGCGTATGAAAACCTTTCTAGTACATATCGCCAAGGGCTTGTTCAATATCCTGTACAAGCTTTTCTGCGCTACCACTAAGCGTAGGGATGAGATTCTCTTTTTCAGCCGCCAGACCAACGAACCAAGTTACGATTTCTGCTCGCTTGCACGTGACTTCGAGGCGTTGGGTTGGCACCCCGTCATCCTGGTGAAGAAGCTCGCCAAGTCCAGCGTCATTCCGTATTCGGGAATGGTATTCAAGGAGATCTACCATCTGGCGCGGTGTCGCATTTGCGTCGTCGATCGCTATGACCCCGTCATTTGCATGCTCAACTTCAGGAACGACGAGCCCACCTTCAAGGGCTCGGTGCCCGTGCATACCGATTACCCCGCCGAGCCGATAGTGGTTCAGATGTGGCACGCATTCGGCGCGTTCAAGAAGTTCGGGTATCAGAGCCTCGATACGCCTGAGGGGCATCGGTCCCAGACGCTCGAGCGCTTCGATATTCACCGCAACTACTCGTGGGTGGTTTGCTCGGGCGAAGCATGCCGCGCGGCGTTCGCCGAGGCCTTCGGCTATCCGAAGGAACGTGTTATCGCACTTCATCGCCCCGAATACCATAAGCTTCAGGGTTTGCGCCGCAGCGGAGGGGCGGAACTGGTGTTCAACGACCCGCCCATTGCTCTTTTTGCGCCTACGCTGCGCAAGAGCAAGGCGTCACCGCATCCGTTTCGCGATGCGTTCGAGCATGGCGACGAGCTGCAAGGGCGCGTCAAAGCGAAGATAGCGTGGTCGTTCCATCCTCTCGACCAAGGGCTTTCGGCGCCAGGCGACGTTTCCGAGGCATTGCTTACCTGCGATTTCGTGGTTACCGATTATTCGTCGATTGTGTACGAGGCGTACTTGCTGGGCAAGCCCGTCATCTTCTATGTCCCCGATATCAAGCGCTATCGTAAGAGCCCCGGCTTGAATGCCGACCCCTTGCGCGTGGCGCCCGAATTGTGCGCTCGTACCGAAGATGAGCTTGTTTCCAAGGTGAACAAGGTTGCCCGCACTCCCGAAAGCTATCGATGGGATGCGTTGGAGCGCTTCGTGGCCCAGGCGTTCGATGGCGGTTGCGATGACTGCGTCGAGACGCTGCGTGCCTTGGCGGAGCGTTCGTAGCGTAGCGGCTCCATGCGTGCGGGCCCGCTTGGCGGCGCGCGCGGCATGGCTATATTGAACATGAGAACTTATCTTCAGTGATGGGGGAATGAGATTATGGGATACGAAGCCCCTCGGGTATCGGTCATCGTTCCATGCTATAACGTGCAAGCCTACATTGGCGAATGCTTGTCTTCGCTGATGGGGCAGTCGTTTGCCGACTTCGAGGTCGTCTGCGTTGACGATGGCTGCACCGACGACACGATGCGCGTTGCGCGCGAGGTCGTGCAGGGCGACGATCGCTTCGTGTTCGTGAGCCGTGCCAACGGCGGGCTTTCGGCGGCGCGCAATACCGGCATCGATGCCGCGCGTGGCGAGTACCTTTTGTTCCTCGATTCCGATGATTACTACGTGCCTACGGCTCTCGAGAGGCTTATGGCCCGTGTAAGCGAAGCGGGCGTCGACGAAGATGGGGTCCCTCTCGAGTATGTGGACTTCACGGCTGAATCGTTCTACGAGAGCAGCGCGCTGCGCAAGTCGAACGAAGAGGAATACGGCACACGTTCGAATATCGAAGGCGTAATGACGGGGCAGGCCCTGTTCGCCCGCTACCAGGGAATGCGTCAGTACATTTGCTCCGCGTGCTTCCACATGCTGCACCGTGGGCTGTTCGAGCGCAGCGGGATTCGCTTCCGCGAGGGAATCATCCACGAAGACGAGCTGTTCTCGCCCATGATCATCGCCTTCGCACGTCGTGCGGCGTTCCTCAACGAGCCGTTGTATATGCGTCGTATGCGCGAGGGGTCCATCATGACGGTTGAGCGCGGGTTGCGTAATGTGAGCAGCTTCTTTGCCCTTACCCAGGAACTGCATGCCTGGGCGCACGAGCATGCTTCCGAATTCGAACCCGCATATGCAGACGCCTTGGCCCAGCGCATCTACGAATTGCGTTCCATTATGGCTGCCGACGTGCGGTCGATTCCCGAGGGCGACATTGCCGCGTTTGCCCGGGGGCTTTCCGCTGCCGACCGCATGGATTTCCAGATGTATGCCGTTCAGCCTGCTGCGTGGGATGCGGAAGTCCGTAATTCCCATTCGTATCGTCTGGGACATGCATTGCTCGCGCCGGTTCGCTTGCTGAAGCGCAAGTAGCCAGCTTACGGCCGTATTCCACGTGAAAAAACGCCTTGGGGTGGCGTTCCTTCCCCTGTACCTGCGATAATACGGGGGAAGAATAATCGGAGGTTACATGAAGAAACTAATTGCCCAGTTCATGAAGTTCGGCGTCGTAGGCGTCATCGCGTTCGTCATCGACTATGGCCTGCTTGCGCTTCTCACCGAAGTGTTTAGTGTGAATTACCTGGTAAGCGCTACCATCTCGTTTACGGTGTCGGTCATTTTCAACTACGTCGCCTCTATGCGCTACGTGTTTACGCACAAGGAGGACATGTCGCGCAGGCGCGAGTTTGTTATCTTCGTCATTCTTTCCGTCATTGGCCTGCTTATCAATAACCTCTGCATGTGGGCGGGCGTGGAGCTTTTCGGCATCCATTACCTCATCACCAAGATCGTGGCCACGGCCATCGTCATGGTATGGAACTTCGTAACGCGAAAGATTTTCCTGGATGCGGGCGATGCCCCGCAGGAGGGGGCAAGTAGTCATGACTGATTCCTCTAGGAAGTCGGGTTCGTTCGCCGTGCGCTCGTACGGCATGAGGCTGGGGAAGGGCGCCAAGGCATCTCAGGAAGCTTCGGCCGTCGCTCCCGCGGTAGCCGCCGCAAAGCCCCAGACGGGGCAGGCCGACGCCCCTACTGCGCCTGCAACCCAGGTGCCTTCTGCCGACACCACCGCAGCCCTTACCCCGGCTCAGGTGGCCGAGCTCGAGTCGCGGAAGCAAGCCGATGGCGCGCAGGCTCCCTCGGGTGATGCTCAGCCTGCTCAAGATGCGGCCCCCACGGCAAGCGCGCCCGTAACCTACAATGCCCCCGTTGCCGCAAGCAAGCGTCAGATGGGCACAGCCGCACGCGTTGCCATCATTCTGGGGGCCATCCTCGTGGCTCTCGTTCTGGTTGCGCCGCTGCTGGCCGTTTCCGTGTACGACCGCCCTAGCGGCGACGACTTTTCCTATGCGCTTGCCACGTCGCAGCTGGTGGCAAGTGTCAATGCCAATCCCATTACGCTCGTTCAAACGGCCGTTCAGACGTCGCTTTCGTATATGCAGACCTGGCAGGGCCTGTATACTTCGGCGTTTTTGCTTGCGCTTCAGCCGGGCATCTTCGGAATGCAGTATTACGGCATTGGGGCAATCCTCCTCATCGTGTGCACGTATCTTGCGAGCCTCTATTTCACGCGTAGGGTCGAGCGCAGCCTGCTCGGCCTTCCTGCGCGCTGGTGGATTCCCGCTGGCATTGCGCTCGCCACGTTTTTGCTCCTGTGCATGCCCGATGTCTGCGAGGGCATCTACTGGTTCAACGGCGCGTGGAACTACACGCCGTTCTTCCTGCTCGCGCTTGTGAATGCGGGTCTGTCCATCAGGTCACTCACGGTGCGGTCCACGGTTGCTCATGGCTTCTGCGTTGTTGGGCTGTGCGTGCTCTTGTTCCTCACGTCGGGCGGCGATCACGTCATGGCGTTCTACAACCTCATGCTTGCCCTGGGGTGTGCCGTCATTGGCTTTGCGCGCCGTCGTTGGGCCCAGATCTTCCCGCTTCTCGTGGGAGCCTTCGGGTTCTACTTGAACGTAACCGCTCCGGGCACGGCCGTGCGCCAGGCGTTCTTCGTGAGCCCGGGCATTCCGAAGACCATTGCCGTTTCCGCCCTATATACGCTGCAGAGCCTGCAAGACCTGCTGAGCGTTTCCTTCTTGCTGCTCCTCGTCATCCTCACGCCCATTCTTTGGTCCTGGGCGGGGGTTACGCAGCGCAAGGTACGCGGAGTCTACCTGGTCGTCTTCTTCGTGCTTTCGTATCTGGCCATTGTGGGCCTGAACTGTGCCCCCTATTACGGCATGGGCGTATTCGGCGAAGGCCGCGTGCGTAATGTCGTGTGGTTCGCCAGCGTGGTGCAGGCGCTCATGCTGTATGGCTACGCGCTGTGCGTCGTTCGCCAGCGTGCACGTAACGCCAGCGTGCGCGTCGACCTCATCACCAAGAACATTCCCTATGCGCTCGTTGCCCTGGGCATCGTGGCGTGCATCGTGGGCGTTGCCGCGTTTGGTGGCGCTTCGGTGGGGAAGAGCAATGCGCTTCTGGCGCTCAACGACATGCGCAATGGCAGCGCCGTCCAGTTCGCCCAAGAGAACGACGAGCGCGATCAGATTCTCTCGGAAGCGAAGTCGACTGAACTCGTTGCCGTCCCACGTTTGGAATCGCATCCCGTTACGCTGTTCTTCACCGACCTCGACAACGATATGGGCGACGACTGGGCTTCCACGGTTGCAGCCTATTACGGATTGGTGGGGGTAGTCTATGAGTAGCGCTGCTCCGCAGCTTTCCGTAATCGTTCCCGTCTACAACGCCCAGACGTACTTGCGCCAGGCGCTCGATTCGGTTGCGCGCCAGACGTTCGAAGACTTCGAGGTGCTGCTCATCAACGATGGGTCTACCGATGAATCTGGTGTCATCTTGGAAGAGTACGCTTCTGCCGATGCGCGCTTTCGGGTTATCTCGAAGGAGAATCAGGGCTACGGGGCAACGGTGAATCGTGGCATCAACGAAGCGCGTGGCGCCTACGTGGCCGTGTTCGAGCCCGACGACTTCCTGGAGCCAAGTGCATACCATACGCTGATGCAGCTGGCGCTGTCCGCTTCGGCCGATGTGGCCAAGGCAAACTATTGGTTCTATTGGAGCAAGCCCCAGGATCGCAACCAGGTTATCTCGGTGGTTACCGAGCAGATGGCCGCGCAGCCGTTTTCCCCGCACGACATTCCCGAAGTCGTATTCGGCATTCCGTCGATCTGGTCGGCGGTATATCGTCGCGCCTTCTTGGACGAACAGGGGATTCGCCTTCTGGAAACGCCCGGCGCCAGCTATCAGGACCTGGGCTTTTCGTTCAAGGTATTTTCCAGCGCGCGCGTCATTGCGGCTACGCAGGAACCCGTGCTTCATTATCGTCAGGACAACGAGTCGTCTTCAGTGAACAGTCCGGGTAAGGCGCTGTGCGTCTGCGGCGAATTCGATGGCATCGATGCGTTCATCGCACAGGATGCCAGCCGTTCGTGGCTTGCGCCCTATGCGTTCCGGTTGCGCTACGACAGCTACATGTGGAACTTCCAGCGACTCGAGGGCGAGTTGCGCACCCAGTTCCTCGATCGCATGCAGGCCGATTTGCAGCAGGGCGTGAACGCGGGTGCCTACGAGCCTAGCCTGTTCAAGCCCCATCAGCGTAAGAACCTCGACGTTATTCTGAATCGTCCCCAGGTGATGCTTCGTCATTTGCCCGCGCATCCTTCCGCATGGCAGAAGATGGCGTATTACACCCGCATTGGCGGGTTGGGAACCGCCCTGGCCATGGTGAAGGCCCGATAGGCTGCGATATGACGACGGTCGCTCGAGCTCGCAGGGAAGAAGGGGGCTTCGTGCGTGCCCGCGTCGCGATTCTTCACATCCTTTCATTCGTCCTTCCCCTGGTCATCCTTGGTTGCGTTTACGCGCTCCGGGGCATGTACCCCTTTGGGGAAACGGGCGTTGCCGTGTGGGATATGGACATCCAGTACATCGGTTACTTCGAATGGTTGCGCGACGTGTTGCATGGGCAGGGTTCGCCCTTCTACTCCTTTTCCATGGGCATGGGCGAAAACACCGCCGCGCTCGTGGCGTATCACCTTTCCAGCCCGTTCAATCTTCTCCTGGCCTTTTGGGGCGAGGATAGCATCGTTGGATTCTTCAACGTAGCAGTGTTGCTGAAGCTCTCTTGCGCGGGGGCGACCTTCTTCGCCTTTGCCCGAAATCGCTGGCATCTGGGTGCGGCCGCATTGCTTGCCTCTACGTCGTATGCGCTGTGTGGATGGGCGTTCGCCCAGGCCAGCAATATCATGTGGCTCGATGGCTTCATCATGTTGCCGTTGGTGGCGTGGGGCACGTATCGCGCCGTTGAGGGCGAGCGATACGGGTTGCTGTTCTGCTCGGTTGCGCTTGCCGTCTTGTTCAACTGGTACACCGCCTACATGGATTGTCTTCTTTCGCTCCTGCTGTTCCTGGTGTATCGCTGGGAAGTTACGGGTGCGTCTCGCCCTGTGGGCGAGGGGGTTTCCCTTGGGACGCGCATCGCGCGCGCCTGTCGTCGCGTCGTGGCGTCTCGTTCGACGCTTCGCTACATTGTCACCATGGTGCTGGCTCTCTGCGCGAGCATGGTGCTATTCCTGCCCTCTATGCTGTGCCTCATGCAAGGTACCGAAAGCAGCTTCAACTTGCTGAAGGCGCTTATGCCCATCCCGCTGTTCCCACCGTGGGATATAGGGGCATATGCTGTTTCGGGCGTGGTTCCCGAAACGTCGACGAGCCGCGTCCCCGCGTTGTACGTGAGTGCGTTTGTCCTGGTTGCGGCCGCTTTGCTCTTCTGCGATAAGGACGTTTCCAAGCGCAAGCGCATCGCCTGGGCGGTGCTGCTTGCCTGCGCCGTTGCGGGCGTCATGTTCGTGGGCCCTTCCGTTGTGTGGAGCGATATGAAGCTCACCACGTCGTTCTACTTCCGCCATGGCTTTGTCGTGGCGTTCGTTCTGGCGGTTTGCGCGTGCGAAGAGCTTTGCTCTCTTCGGCGCGCTTGCGCTGGAAGCGGTGCTTCCGTTGAAACGCCCCAGCACGCAGCGCTCTTCCATGTGCGGGTGACTCGATGCGTGGTCGTTCTCGTTGTCGTCGTGCTTGCGTCGTCGGCTCTTGTCATCGTGACGCATGCCGAGGGCGCTCCCTCGGGTCTTGCCGTGGCCGCTACGGTTGCGTCGCTGCTCGCGTCGGGCGTTCTGCTGGTCGTTTGGCGCGCTCGATCCCAGCGTGCTTCTCTTGCACACGGCAATGGCGGTGTTGCCGCGCGGGTTGTGCTTTGCGTGGCGGTGGCTGTCGTTTCGGTGGACGTGGGCTTCAGCGCATATCAGGCGTTTCGCGTCTATGGCTCTTCCGTGGATGCTCATGCGCAGGAGCAGGCTTCCATCGACGCTCTCGTTCAAGGCTCGGTCGCCGATGCGGCGGGGCAGGATGGTCTGCTCGTGAACATGGCGGGCGCTGATCGCGACGGCACGCGCGCCCAGATGCAGATTCCCCAGACGACCGCGTTGTTTACCAGTTCGGTGCAGAGCATGGGGGAGTATACGTCCATGGTGAATGGTTCGCTGTATACCATGCTCTCAGCGCTTGGCTATACGGAAAACGACCCCATCTTTGGCTACTATGCCAATTCGTCGCAATTGCTTGCCGATTCTCTGCTTGGCGTCGACTACGTGCTTTCCGCAACGCAGCCTGCGGGCGATGCGACGCTCGTTTCCTCGGGTGCTTTGTACGAATACGATTTGTATCGCTATAACGCCTCGCTGCCTGCGGGGTATGGCATTGCGGGGAGTGGCTCTGTTTCGTGGGGCAGCGACCCGTTTGCCAATCAAGTGCTCATGCTCCAGGACGCCACGGGCAGCGATAGCGCCTTGAGCGCATATGTCGACGCAGACGTAACGGAAGTCTCTCGCGTCGCCGAGGGCGCGTGCGAATGCTCGTTCCAGGTCACCGTCGAGCGGGATGGCCCCCTTTATCTGGATTTTCCTGTTATCGCACAAGCGACGCGGAACCATTGCTGGAACATGGTTGCCCAGGTGTACGTGAATGGCTCGCCCGTTGAACTCGTTGGTTCTAATTTCAGTGGAAACGTGCTCTATGCTGGTACGTTCTCCGAAGGTGATACGGTTCAGGTGACATTGTCGTTTGTCGAGCCCCAGGCTTCGTGCGTAACGGTTCTTGATGGCGAGCAGTGCAAGGGCGCGGTGGCGGAATGCGTTGCGCGCGCATCAGCGAGCGATCTCATCGTGGCGAAAACGCTTGATGAGGACGTACTGGCAGATTGCCTCTCCATGCTCGATGCCGAAGGATTCAGCGTTCTTTCTTGGGAAGACGGCCACGTAACCGCCACGTTCAATGCTTCGTCGAGCGAGTTGCTCATGTTGCGCATACCCTATGCGCCGGGTTGGGAGGCGTTCGTGGATGGCGAACGCGTCTCCGTCGTCTCGTGCTATACGGGGCTTTCGGGCGTATGGGTGGAAGAGGGAAGCCATACGGTCGAGCTGCGCTTCACGCCGCCGGGCCTGTACGCGGGCATTGCCCTTTCCGTGTTTGGCGTGCTTGCTTTCTTCGTACTTCGCCGCAGGTGGGAAAGCTAGCGCCCGCTCTTGATGCGCGTGAAGAGCGGCAGCAGCTTACCGCGTGCGATATGAATCAGGCGACCCAGGGCAAGGCAGGTGCCTGTGCGGCGCGCCTTCAAGGGGCGTAGACAGAGCGCAAGCGCGCGGCTGTTCTGGGCCTGCGCATGCGGAATGAGGTCGCGGTACAGCTCGTCGGAAAACGTCTTCCTGATCCATACTTTGCGATCCGCGTGGCTCATGTGCGCTTGGGGGTCGCAGTTGCGTTCCAGGGCGGAAAGGACGTAGCGCGCGAACAAGCTTCCCAGCGTGGCGCGCGTTTCGCCATCGAGCGTTCCCCAGGAGCGTTGCTGGTCGGCGAGCATGCCAATGCGGCGGCGATGGAGCTCGTAGTACTCGGGGATGAACTTGTTCGTTAGGTTGTCGCGCAGGCGGCGTGCGTAATGGTACGGCGTGCTGGCCAGCACGTTGAGCGAATCCAGGTTCTGGAAGACGGCTACGTTGAAGGCGATGTCCTCGATGAGCTTCACCGTCTCGAACCGTGCGCCCGTCGTACGTAGGTATGCCAGGTCGTAGATCTTGTTCCACGCGTATCCCAGAAGCGTCTGCCGTTCCAGCTCGACTACGTGGGGACGCAGTTCTGCGGCGCTTGAAAGCAATTGCCTTGTGGGCGTGATGGCGTGGTTGTAGAGAAACGCGCCCTGCGCATCGAAGTAGCATTCGTCTACGCCAAAAACGGTAACGTGTGCGGGATTTTCCTGCAGCGCATCCAAGCAGTCTTGTAGAAGCGTGGGCTCGTACGTGTCGTCGGGGTCGGGCATCCATAGGTACGTGCCGCGTGCGGCGGCCATGCCCGTGTTTCGCGCTTCCGAAAGGCCCTTGTTCGCATCGTGATGTACCACGCGAATGCGTTCGTCGCTTTGCGCTGCCTGTTCGGCAATGCGCGCGCTTGCATCGGGCGTGGCGTCGTCTACGCAAATGAGCTCCCACGCGGGGCAGGTCTGCGCCTGAATGCACGAGATGGCTTGGGCGATGTAGTCCTCTACGCCGTATACGGGCATGACGATGCTGAATATGGGCTGTTCCTGGGTCATGTTCTCTCGCAAGATTCGTTGGGTTCTTTGAAGATGATACAGGAATGAGGGGCGGTGGCGGTAAGATACGGGAAAACGATAAAGCGCTGCGCGAAGAGTCGGAGGTTCCGTGGCACGCATTTCAGTCATCATGCCGGTCTACAATGCTCAGAGCACCGTGATGCGGGCGCTGCAGTCGCTGCTTGCCCAATCGTTTGCCGACTGGGAGTGCATTTGCGTAGACGATGGGTCCACCGATGGTTCTGGCGAGCTGCTTGACGAAGCGGCGCGCGGCGATAGCCGCATTCGCGTTACGCATCAGGCGAATGCCGGCGTGTCCGCGGCTCGCAATGCGGCTCTGTCCCAGGTCTCTGGCGCGTACGTGACGTTTCTCGATGCCGATGACGAATTCGAGCCCTTCGCGTTCGCACGTATGGTCGAGGCGCTTGGGGTGTCCCCGGCAGACGAGAATTCGCTTGTCGCATGTTCGTGGGATGCGCTTGCGTTTGGTGCGCGATGCGTTCCCGCCGGCAGTGAATCCGCCTGGTTCCAGGCTCATGCCGTCCCGCGCGACGTGGAATATGCCGAGTTCACGCCTGCCTTGCTGTTCGCCGAAAATACTATTCCTCGACTGCAGGTGCTGTTTAGGGCTTCTCTGCTCGAAGATTCGGCCATTCGCTTCGACCCATCTCTGTCGATGGGCGAGGACTTGGCGTTCCTGTGCGCGCTCTATGCGCGCACTCATGGCGCGAAGCTCGTTTCCAGCCGGGTGTATATCTATCACGTCGACAGCCAGGGATCGGCTATGCAGCGCGCTGCGGCAGATGTGCACGACAAGATTGATCGCGACCTCGATGCCCTGTGCGCGGTGTTCGCCGATTGGCAGTCCGCCGGCTTCTTCCCGCAGTATGCCGCCGCGCTCGTGGAATGGTCGGTGGCGTTCATCGAGTACAGCATCTTGCGCCAGGAACCGCAATGGCGTGCTTCCCGTCTGGTGCGCTTGCGCGATGCATGGCGTACGGCTTTGGGCGACGATGATGAGCTGCAAGGTATCGAGCCTCATGCGTTTCCCATGGTGCAGCTTTGCCTTGGCTGCTCCGACGATGGCGCGCTGGCGGTAGGGGAGTCGAAGGCCGCGCGCATTGCCCTTGCGTGGCGTTTGAAGCACTACGGCGTGGGAGATATTGCCTCCAAGGTGGTCGGCAAGCTGCATCGCTAGCACTTCGCTTCGTCTGTTCTCGCCGACGTATTGTTTCACTGGCGGTGGCATATATTGTGCATAACGAGACTTGCGGGTACCCTACTTGTATTGTTTACGCTCGGGAGGGTCACGTGTCTCGTTTGTCAGGTATTGCTCGTTTTCGTTTCGTCGTCCTTTTCATTGGCATGCTCATTGCATGTTGCGCGTTCGCGCCGGTTGCCGCGTATGCTGCCGAGGGCGATGCCGATCAGGTTTCGCCCGTGCAAGCGGTAGCTAATGCGCAGGTTGAAGAGGGCGCCGTAGTGGGCAACGACCCGCTCCCTGCGGTTGAAGGCTCTGCCTCTGAGGGCGGCGCGGACCAGCTTGCGCAGTCCCTTGACGGATCCGGCTCTTCTCAGGGCAATTCCTCCGCGAATGATGAAGTTGGCGAGGGGGTTTCTGGCGATGCGTCGCTTTCGCAATCCGTCGGTGCGGAAGATTCGCTGAACGAGGGCGCGTCGTCTTCGTCCGCTGCCGCGACGGAGGGTGCAGATGCGGCGCTTTCCGCGCAAGGCGAGGTCGATGCCGCGAGTGACGAGACCGAAGGTGACGTTCTGGCCGCTTCGGATTCCAGCTATGAGGAAACCCATCAGAACGTCTATCGCCTCTATAACCCCAATTCGGGCGAGCATTTCTACACGGTTTCGCTCGACGAAGCCGTGTCGGTTTGCCAGGCGGGCTGGCAGTGGGAGTCGGTTGGCTGGGTGGCTCCCATCACGTCGAATGCGCCCGTGTTTCGTCTGTACAACCCCAACGGGGGCGACCATCATTACACGCGCTCGGTCGTGGAGCGCGACCGTCTGAGGGCATTGGGCTGGAAGTACGAAGGCATTAGCTGGTACTCCGATGACTCTTCCCAGCTGCCCATCTATCGCGAGTACAACCCCAATGCGGTCTCGGGCGCGCATAACTTCACCGCAAGCTTGGCCGAGGATACGTCCTTGGGTAAGGCGGGATGGAATCGCGAGGGCATTGGATGGTATGCCACGAATGGCT
Organism: Denitrobacterium detoxificans; assembly: GCF_001643775.1. Taxonomy (NCBI): domain Bacteria; kingdom Bacillati; phylum Actinomycetota; class Coriobacteriia; order Eggerthellales; family Eggerthellaceae; genus Denitrobacterium; species Denitrobacterium detoxificans. The sequence goes on from NZ_CP011402.1 coordinate 879,230, forward strand.
CCGTTATCGCCATTCAGGGCCAGTGGATCACCACTTCGGCGTGGGGGTCCAAGCAAACGTACTGGCTTGCTTCCGATGGCTCTATCGCCCGTTCCCGCATCGTATCTGTGTCGGAAGGTGCGGGCTTTGATTTCTACGTGGGGTCAAATGGCGTGGTACAAAAGGGGCTCGTGACGCTTTCGGATGGGTCGACGTATTATGCGGGGTCCCATGGCGCTCTTGCCCCATCGTTTTCCGTGGTCGTGGCAAATGGGCAGAGCGGCGTACTGCAGACTCTCTCTTCTGCGGCAGCGTCGAATGGCGTGTATTTGTTCCTTCCCTCGTGCGCGTCCACCGATTCGGTTACGTTTTCCGCTCGAGCGTACGACGGGGAACTGGTGAGCGTTTCGCTTTCGGGCAACGGCATTTCGGCAGTGGTGCAGGATGGCACCGTGATCAGCCTCTCCTCGTTGGATGCCCTGCTTTCCTCGCAGGGAAGCGCGACGTTTTCCATTTCGTACGGCGCGGGGCATACGGCTCCCTTCGTTATCATGAAGTCGGCTTACATCGATGCAATGTTCCTTACCAGCGCAGATGCTGAAAACTATGGGCGGTCCTATGTCGAGGGGAGCGCCGACCATTCTGCGAAGGCGAGCATTGCCGTAACGCTCCTTACGCCTTCGGGCGATGTGGTGTACGATGCCGATGATTTGGCTTCGGGTTCCTTGTCTACTATCAAGGGGCGTGGTAATTCCACGTGGGGGCTTGGCGTGAAAAAGCCCTATCAGATTTCGCTTTCGAAGAAGGCCGACCTGCTGGAAACGGGCGACTCCGCGAATAAGGCGAAGAAGTGGATTCTGCTGGCGGGGTCTGCCGATCCTACCTTGATTCATACCGCCATAGCCTATGACCTAGGTCTTGAGCTGGGGATGCTTGGCATGCAGGGTGCGTTCGTCGACCTGTACTACGATGGCGAGTACCGAGGCACGTACTACCTATGTGAAAAGGTTGAGATCAAGTCGGGGCGCGTTTCCATTACTGATTTGGAAAGCGCCATCGAGAAGGCCTGCAAGAAGGCGGGCGTCGACCTGGAGGCATTGCCTACGGCGCAGGGTACGAATGCGTATGGGTACGCCTACCAGTACGTTGATGGCGCTGAAGATCCCGATGACATAACGGGCGGCTACCTCATCGAGCGTGATGGAGCGTACTATGCCTCCGAGACGTGTTGGTTCTCTACGAGCATCGGCAACTTCGTGGTGAAGAGCCCCGAGCGTTGCTCCGAGGCGTGCATGAAGTACATCAGCGAATACGTGCAGCGTGCCATCGATGCCGTATATGCCGACGTGTTCTATACCGATGGGTCTGCTCCGTCGTTTGACCTAGAGTCCTTGGCCCAATCGTTCGCAGTAAGCGAATTCTTCAAGAACATCGACGCCTTCTATACTTCCACGTTCTTCTATAAGGACGCCGATGGGCCCGATGGTTCGTATTCGGTTCTCTACGCGGAGCCGTTGTGGGATTTTGACGCCTCCATGGGCATGCGCATCGATTGGAGCACCAATGCATTTCGTTCGTACGAGGGCTTTGTGGTCCCGGGTACGAAATGGCTGTACAACAGCACCGTGGTGCTCGAACGCGTGCGCGAATTGCTCTCGACGAGCATCTGCCCTCTCATTTCGAGTGTCGTGCTGGGCGACGCGGATGCGGTGGGCAGCAACGGCGTTGTGCATTCCATTGCCTATTACCAGAACCTCGTGTCGTTTTCCCAGCGCATGAACGAAGTGCTGTTTGGCGTCACCTCGTTCAACAACGAGTTTGAGCCCTTCGAAACGTACGATGCGAACGTTGCTTACCTGGAGGACTGGCTGACTTGGCGCGTTAGGTGGATGAACGACAACATCGACACGTTTACCGCCGACAATGGCGTCATCGAGAACCCGACGAGCGTCTACCAGGGCATCGATTATTCTGACGTGTACGATTTCTACTACTACCAGGCTATGAATCCCGATGTTGCCGCGCGTTACGGAAACGATTACGCGGGTACGCTCCAGCATTTCGTGCAGTACGGCATGGCCGAGGGGCGTATCGCCTCGTACAACTTCAACTGGGCGACGTATCGCGCGCGCTATGCCGATCTGCGTGCGGCGTTCGGCAAGGACAAGGCTGCGTACTATCGCCATTTCATGGAGTACGGGTTCTATGAGGGGCGCACGGCATGCTAGTGCGTTTGCGCTAACGTGGCGTTCCCGTTGCGTTACGGTTGGTCCATGTCCCATGTGCTAAGCTTGCGGACATGGATACTCTTTTCAGCGAAATAGAAAACCAGGCACGCCGTTCGGTTGCGCCCCTGGCTGTGCGCATGCGTCCTCGCGCGCTTGATGAGCTCGTGGGCCAGCAGGAAGCCTGCGGCCCCGATAGCTGGTTGCGTGCCGCCATCGACCGCGACGATCTTACGAGCGTGATTCTGTTCGGGCCTGCGGGTACGGGCAAAACGTCCATCGCGCATATCATTGCCGAGAGCACGAAGGCCACGTTCGTCGAGGTGTCTGCCATCGGCGGTACCGTAGCCGATTTGCGTCGCGAAATCGCGGCGGCGGAAAAGCGCCTTACGTCGAGCGGCCTGCGCACCATCCTGTTCGTCGACGAGATTCACCGGTTCAATCGCAGCCAGCAGGATTCGCTGCTGCATGCCGTGGAAAATCGCATCGTCGTGTTGGTGGGCGCCACTACGGAAAACCCGTTCTTCGAGGTAAATTCCGCGCTTATATCCCGCAGTCGCATTGTGGAGCTGCACGGTCTTTCCAACGAGGACATCAGCACCTTGCTCGATAACGCGCTGAGCGACGAGCGTGGCTTTGGCGGCAGATACGAATTGTCGTCCGAAGCGCGCGAGCGCATTGCGCTGCTCTGCGGTGGCGATGGGCGTTCCGCGCTTACCACGCTCGAGCTGGCCGCCGCCCTGGTGGAGCCGGGCGAGCCGGGCAAGCCCGCGACCATCGACTTGAATGCGGTCGATACTGCCACGCCGTATCGCAGCCTTCCGTACGACAAGAACAAGGACATGCACTACGACGTCATTTCCGCGTTCATCAAGTCTATGCGCGGTAGCGATCCCGATGCGGCGCTGTACTGGCTTGCGCGCATGATCGACGGTGGGGAAGACCCCAAGTTCATTGCGCGTCGCATGATGATTGCCGCTTCGGAAGACGTGGGCAATGCCGACCCCCAGGCGCTGCTCATTGCGCATGCGGCCTTCAAGTCCGCCGAGGTCATTGGCTACCCTGAATGCCGCATCAATCTTGCGCAGGCGGCCATCTACCTGGCGCTTGCCCCCAAGAGCAATGCTGCGGAAGCGGGTATCGACGCCGCCTTGCGTGAAGTGCGCAACGGCCCGGCGCGTCAGGTGCCCTCGTATCTGCGCGACCGCCATCGTCCTGGTTCCGAGAAATACGGGCAGTACAAGTATCCGCATGACTACCCTGCGGGGTGGGTCGATCAGCGGTATCTTCCCGATGGCCTCGAGCCCGGTTGCTTCTTCAACCCCACGGAACGGGGTTGGGAAGGGTATCGCATGGACGTTACCCGACGTGACCGTGGTCAGCGTCGGTAGTGATAGAATCAAAGTAGTATTTGTCTACGCGCACTCAGGAGGATTCCCATGGACGCGTCTTCGGTTTTCGGCATCATCGTTCCCATTGTCTTCTCGCTTGTGGGAATTGCGCTCATCTGGCTCATCATCGAGCTCGTCAAGACGGTGCGCAACGCGAACGATATGGTCGTATCCGCGCAAGAGAAGCTCATTCCCGCACTTGATCACATCGAGAAGGTAACGGGTTCTCTCGAGCCCGCCGCCGAGCGCGTCGATCCGCTCGTCGAGCGCGTATCGCTTACCGTCGACGCTGCGAACCTCGAGCTCATGCGCGTCGATCAGATTCTCGAGGACGTTTCCGAAGTGACGGGTAGCGTTTCCAGTGCTGCTGGTTCCATCGATTCCATCACGAAGGCTCCCGCCAACTTGGTAAGCACCATTTCCACGAAGGTGAGCGATGTCCTGGGTGGTCACAAGTCCAGCGACGTGGCTGAACAGCTGGCCCAGGCGAAGGCTCAGGCCGAGGCTGCCCAGGTGGCTTCCGAAGAGCCTGAGGCCGCTCCCCAGCAGGAGCCCCAGTCCAAGGCCGAAGCTTCTTCCGATGCTCCGGCGTATTTCACCTATGGCCAGGAAAAGGCCGAATAGATGCCACTGCCTGTGGAGGGGGAGGCAACTGCTCCCGACGAGCGTTCGGTGGACGCATCGTCTTCCAGCGAAAAGGTAAAGATTTGGGGCGCACGGGCGCTCAAGGTGTGGACGCTCATTGGTGCTGCGTTCTTGGTGTATGCCTTCGGATTGCTGCTCAAGGTCATGGAGCTTCCCGTTGGCATCGCCATATGGACGGGCATCATCTTCTTCTGCCTGCGCGGGTTCGTGAACGGGCTCTCGAATAGGGGAATGAGCCGTTTTTGGGCCGTGGTGTGCGGTTATGCGTTGTTTGCCGTGGTTATTGCGGCGGTCGTGGTGCTCATGTCGTCGCCCTTCTTTGGCATCGGCGACCAGTTCGTTAGCTTGGTGCAGGATATTCCCGCCTACGCGAACGACCTTGGGGCTGCGTACCAGTCGTTCATGGCCGAGCATCAGGACCTGCTTGCCAACCCCACGGTGAGCGACATTATCAACGATGCCACGAACGCTGCTGCCGATTGGGCGAATGGGCTCGTGTCTTCCAGCGTAACCGCCATGGCGAGCATTGGCTCTGCCGTTTCGGGAACGCTGTTCTGCCTAGGATTCGCTCTGGTGGTTGCGTTTTGGTTGCTGCTCATCTCGCCCGACATGGTGCGCGAGATGCATCGCCTGGTGGGCAACAAGCATCGCGAGGGCCTGTCGTTTCTGCACTTCACGTTCACGCGCGTGGTGGGTGGCTACATCAAGGGCACGGCGCTGCAGTGTGGCATCATTGCCCTGGGGTGCGCCATCGCATTTGCCATACTGGGCATTCCCAACGCCATTGCCTTCGCCATCATTACGGGTTTGCTGAACATCATCCCCGTCATCGGTCCCTGGCTCGGTGGCATTGCCGCCGCTGGCGCCGCGCTTCCGTATAGCCTGCCCGTTGCCGCCATCGCCCTGGTGGTCACCATTACGATCCAGCAGGTGGTCTACACGTTCATCAGCCCGAAGATCATGTCGGAATCCGTTGACGTGCATCCCATGCTCGTCATCTTCGCCATGACCATCGGCCTGGCTGCGGGTACCCAGATGAACGGCATGGTTGGCGGCCTTACCGGCATGTTGCTGGGCATCCCCGTTGCCGCCATGAGCAAGTCGATGTTCGTGTACTTCTTCGAAAAGCGCACCGGTCGTTCCATCGTTTCCGAAGATGGCGTCTTCTTCAAGGGAACGCCGGCGGGCGAGGGGTCGGTCGATCCGCGCCGCGATGCCGTTTCTCCGGTACGGCTTTCCACGCGTTTGAAGTCGGGAATGAAGCGCGCTGCCCACAAGGCGGGCGAGTCGGCGCATCATGCCATCGAGGCTGCCGACGAAGCCGCTCATCATGCGGTAGATTCCGTCGAGGAATCGGTCGATCGCCTTTCCGGTCGCGACGATTCGAAGCGCTAGGCTCCCTTCTTCTATTGATTTGCGGAAACTTCACGTACTCGTGCCCGAGTAACTACGTGGGCGTTAGAATGTACGTTCGGAAATCAACGGGGCCGTAGGCGTAGCCATTGCACGTGCGGCTCTCGTGCATATATTGGGCAATCCAATGGCAGAGGAACCACATGCACTACATGACTACCGCCGAAATACGCGAAGCGTATCTGCATTACTTCGAGGAAAAGGGCTGCAAGCGCATGCCTTCCAGCTCGCTTATCCCCGACGATCCCAGCCTGCTGCTCACGAGCGCCGGCATGGTGCAGTTCAAGCCTTACTTCCTGCAGCAGAAGCACCTCGAGGCTCCCTACATTGGCACCACCACGGTTCAGAAGTGCGTGCGCACCAACGATATCGACATCATCGGCACCGATGGTCGTCACCTGAGCTTCTTCGAGATGCTCGGCAACTTCAGCTTTGGCGAGTACTTTAAGAACGAGATGTGCGCTTGGGCCCTCGACTTTAGCGTGAACGTGCTTGGCCTTCCCATGGAAAAGCTCTATTTCACCGTTTTCGAGAACGACGATGAGACCATCGAGATCTGGAAGGGTCTGGGCGTCGAGGAAAGCCATATCACTAAGCTTGGCGAAGACGACAACTTCTGGCGCGCCGGTCCCACCGGCCCCTGTGGTCCCTGCAGCGAAATCTACTTCGACCAGGGTCCCGAAGTGGGTTGCGGTAGCCCCGATTGCGCTCCCGGTTGCGATTGTGACCGCTTCCTCGAGTACTGGAATTGTGTGTTCACGCAGTACGACGGCCAGGAAGATGGCACGCTTGCCCCGCTTCCGAAGAAGAACATCGATACCGGCATGGGCCTCGAGCGCATCGCGGCCATCATGCAGGGCGTGCAGAGCAACTTCGACACCGACGTGCTCCATGGCCTCATTCAGGTGGGCGAGCGTCTTTCCGGCAAGACGTACGGCGAAGAAGAGGCCGTCGACATGGCGCTGCGCGTTATGGCCGACCATGCGCGTTCCGTCACGTTCATGATTGCCGATGGCATCCTGCCTTCGAACGAGGGCCGTGGCTACGTGCTGCGCCGCCTGCTCCGCCGTGCGGTTATGAAGGGCCATCTGCTGAACATCGAAGGTGCCTTCCTTGGTTCGTTCGTTGACAACATCATCGACGTCATGGGTCCCGTATATCCCGAAATCGTCGAGAATCGCGAGCTCATTCACCGCGTTGTGCTCTCCGAGGAAGAGCGCTTTGGCGCCACGCTGCGCCAGGGTCGTACGTTCCTGGCCGAAGAGCTCGACGCTCTTTCCGGCAACATGCTTTCCGGTCAGGCCGCATTCACCCTGCACGATACCTATGGCTTCCCGCTGGAGGTTACGCAGGAGATGTGCGCCGAGCGCGGCATCGAAGTGGATACGAAGGAATTCGAGGAATGCATGCAGCGTCAGCGCGAGCGCGCGCGTGCTGCCACGCAGGGCGACGCCGAGGCTGCATGGAGCACCTACGATGGCTCCATGAACGCTATCCTCGAGGAAGTGGGCGCTACGGAGTTCTGCGGTTACGCTCAGAACGAGGCCCAGGCTACCGTGAAGGCCCTCGTACGCGATGGCCAGCGCGTTACGGAACTGCATGCGGGCGAAGAGGGCGGCATCGTGCTCGATGTTACGCCGTTCTACGCTGAAATGGGCGGCCAGGTGGGCGATACCGGCGCCATCTTTGGCGCATCCGGCCGTGCTGCCGTAAGCGATACGAAGCAGCCCGAAAAGGGTCTCTACATGCATTATGTTCGCGTCGAAGAGGGAACCCTTTCCCAGGGCGATGCCGTTACGGCATCCATCGACGTACTGCGTCGCGAGCGCATTCGCCGCAATCACACGGCTACCCATATCCTCCATCGTGCCCTGCGCGAGGTGCTGGGCGATCACGTAAAGCAGGCCGGTAGCCTCGTTGCTCCCGATCGTCTGCGTTTCGACTTCACGCACTTCGAAGGCGTCACGCGCGAGCAGCTCGACCAGGTCGAGGAAATCGCCAATCGCATCATCATGGAGAATCATGCTGTCAACACGTACGAGACGTCGCTTTCGCAAGCGCGCGAATCGGGCGTTACGGCGCTGTTCGGCGAGAAGTACGGCGAGGTCGTACGCGTGGTCGACGTCGATGGCTTCAGCAAGGAGCTCTGCGGCGGCACCCATGTGTCCAACACTGCCGAAATTGGCTTCGTGAAGATTACCGTGGAGCAGAGCGTCGGCGCCAACCTTCGCCGTATCGAAGCCGTGAGCAGCTTCGATGCCTTGTCGTACATGCATCGCATGGAAGCCGAGCTGCGCGCTACGGCTGCCGAGCTCAACGTGCCGCTGTTCGACGTGAACGAGCGTACCGCCTCTACGCTGGCCACGCTGAAGGACCTGCAGTTCAAGAACAAGCGTGCTCGCCAGGCGGCCGCTGCTGGTTCGCTCAGGCAGATCGTCGACGAGAATCTGAAGCGCGCGAAGGCGGGCTATCAGCTGCTGGCCGTGCGCATCGACAACATGGATGCCGGCGCGCTGCGTAACTCGTGGGATATCTTCCGTGGTCATGCGGAACCTGCCTGCGCCTGCGTGTTCGTTAGCCTGAACGGCGAAACGCCGCTCATCATGGCTGCTGGCACCGACGAAGCCGTGGAAGCTGGCTTCAACGCTGGTGCGCTCATCAAGAAGATCGCTCCTGCCATCAAGGGTGGCGGCGGTGGCAAGCCCACCATGGCCCAGGCGGGCGGCAAGGATGCCTCTGGTCTCGACGAGGCGCTCCGCCTGGCTCTTCAGGAGCTCATGTAGTGAGGGTCATGGCCCTCGATATCGGCAAGGTTCGCTGCGGCGTCGCAATCTGCGACCCGCGCGAATCCGTTGCCAGCCCCGTGTGCGTTCTTCCCACGAATGAAGTCGTGGGGAATGCCGCCTCGTTCCGTCGGGTGCTCGAAGATTGGGAACCGGACATGCTTCTCTCCGGTCTGCCGTACACCATGGCGGGCGAGGAAGGCCCGCAAGCTCAGCGCATCAGGGCTGCCGCTGGGGCCATTGCGAAGGCAACGGGCCTTCCGCTCGAGTTCACCGACGAGCGCCTGAGCTCTAGCGAGGCGAAACGCTCGTTGCGTGAAAAGGGATATCACGAGCGCGAGATGCGCGGAAAAGTGGATATGATAGCCGCGAGCCTGTTCCTGCAGGCTTGGCTCGATGAGCGTCGTTCGCGGCGTGAGGCCGAAGAAAGCGCCCCGTCATCGAGCACTGGCACTAGGTAATCGTCCGAAAGGTTTGTGCTTATCTATGGCTCTTCATCGACGCGTTACGTACTCTTCGCGTTCCAGCCATGCGGCGCGTCATGCTCATGCGCGTGGTGCACGCGAATTTCGCACGTATGATACATCGATGATTAAACCCAAGAAGCATCGCGGGCCCCTCGTGTTCGGCCTCGTGCTGGCCGTCATTCTCACGGTGCTACTCGTCTTCGGGTTCCGTTCGTGCGCAGGCTGCTCCACGTCCGACGTGCTGCCTGAGGGCACGCAGGCGAGTTTCACCATCGAGCAGGGCGAATCCACCTCTTCCATTGCCCAGACGCTTGCCGATTGCAAGCTCATTTCCCGCACGTCCGATTTCACCGATGCCGTGAAGGCCGCCAACGCGGAAAGCTCGTTGAAGCCTGGTACGTACACCATTGCGGGCGGTACGAGCGTCGAGGACATCATCAATCAGCTCGTTGCGGGCCCCAGTCTCGTTACGTTTACCGTTTCCGAAGGTCTTACCGTTCAGCAGACGGCTGAAGTCGTGGCGGAAGCGTACGATGGCTCCATCTCGGCAGACGATTTCCTTGCCGCTGCCTTCAACGCTTCGGCCTACGTATCCGACTATCCCTTCGTCGAGGGTGCGTACAACAATAGCCTCGAGGGCTTCCTGTTCCCGAAGACGTACAGCATTCAGTCGGGCGATACCGCCGACTCCGTCATTCGCCGCATGCTCGACCAGTATGCGCAGGAGGTTTCCTCGCTCGACTATTCATATGCCCAGAGCAAGGGCCTTTCCGCCTACGACGTGGTGAAGCTCGCGAGCGTCGTTCAGCGCGAGGCTGCTTCCGACAACATGACCACGGTTGCTTCGGTGTTCTACAACCGCCTTGCCTCGAACATGGCCCTGCAAAGCGACGCCACGGTTGCCTATGTTGTGGGGCACGACCCCACGTCCGACGATATCTCTACCGACAGTCCGTACAACACGTATGCCCAGAAGGGCTTGCCGGCTGGCCCCATTTGCTCGCCTGGCCTCGACGCCCTGCAGGCGGTCTGCTCGCCCGATCAGACGAACTACCTGTATTTCTACTTCGTCCCGAACGACCAGGGTGGCACCGACTACTACTTCAGCGAGACGTTTGAAGACCATCGCGCTGCCATCGAGGGCACGTCCAACTAGTTTGGGGCTGCGGTATGGGCATCGTGCATCCCGATAGGTATTTCGCTCGCATTTCCGCAATTGACGTGCAGAAGGACCTCTTGGGGTGCGGCATTACCCATGCGCTGCTCGATATGGACAATACGCTTGTCTCTCGCGCCTCGGGCGATGTGCCCTCTGACGTGCGGAATTGGCTTTCCCGTGCCAGGAATGCGGGCGTGAGTTTCTGCATCGTCTCGAACAACTGGCATGACACGCCTCGTATTCACGGTAGGGAACTGGGTATTCCCGTTGTCGCCAAGGCGTGCAAGCCGCTACCTCATGGGCTCTTGGCCGCCCGCGCTGCCATTGGTGCGCGCAGCAACGATACCGTCGTCATTGGCGACCAGCTGCTCACCGACGTCATGGGCGCCCACATGCTGGGCATGAAGGCGTATCTCGTCGCTCCGCTTTCGGAAGTCGACTTGCGCCACACCAACGCTCTCAAGCCCTTGCGCGAAGCGCTGCTAGCGGGCTTCGTTCCCGAAAACGAACACGCTGCCTCCTCTTGCGCACCAGACGCGCGCGATTAGGCCAAACCGTTCGTTTGCTCCTTTCGCGGCGCAGCTTGACGCGCGGACGCTCTGGCACTTTATCGTGCTAGAATCTCCCTAACATCCACAGCGACGTGAGGAATCGCATGCAGTTCGTTACAGCTGGCGAAAGCCATGGTCCGGCGCTCACCGCCATTGTCAGTGGGGTGCCTGCGGGCCTCCGCATTTCCGAATCACATGTCAACTCCGACCTTCGACGCCGTCAGTCGGGGTACGGCCGTGGTGGTCGTCAGCAAATCGAGACCGACCATGTCGAAGTTCAATCGGGCGTCCGCTTCGGCGTAACGCTGGGCACGCCCGTATGCCTGCGTGTTCCCAACCGCGATTGGCAGAACTGGACGGATCGCATGGCCGCGTCCGGCTCTGCTCCCAACGACCTCGTGCGCGAGGTGACGCCCCGTCCTGGTCATGCCGACTTGGTAGGTATCCTGAAGAACAACTCCGACGATTGCCGTAACGTGCTCGAACGCGCCAGCGCTCGCGAAACCGCTGCTCGCGTTGCTGCTGCCGGCATTGCACGCGAGTTCTTGGCGGAATTGGGCGTCGAAGTATTCAGCTACGTCACGTCCATCGGCAGCGCTCAGTACGAGGAATCCGACGCGTTCATGCGCTGCGGGAAGTACAACCTGGCCGACATCGAGCTCTCCGAAGTTCGCTGCCCCAGCGCCGAAGCTTCTCAGAAGATGATGAAGATGATCGACGTCGCCCGCATCAAGGGGGAAAGCCTTGGCGGTACGTTCCGCGTCGTGGCTACGGGCCTCGTTCCCGGCTTGGGCGATTTCTCGAGTGGCGCCAGCCGCCTTACCAGCAAGATTGGTGCCGCGTTGTTTGGCATCCCCGCCATCAAGGGTGTGGAATTCGGCATGGGCTTCCAGGCCGCTTCGCTTGAGGGCAGTCACGTTCACGACCCCATTGCGCTTACGCACGATGGTTTCACGCGCACCAGCAATAATGCTGGCGGCTTGGAAGGCGGCATGACCACGGGTATGCCACTGGTCGTTACGTGTGCCATGAAGCCCATTCCCACGCTGAAGAACCCTCTGGAAACGGTGAACATCGACACCATGGAACCTGCGCTTGCCAGTAGGGAGCGCAGCGACGTTTGCGCCGTGCCCGCTGCAGCTGTGGTGGGCGAGGCGGAAGTGGCGTTCGCGTTGGCTGCCGCCTACACCGAAAAGTTCGGCAGCGACAACATGCATGACATCAAGGCGAATCTCGCCTCGTACGTGGATCGCATCCGCACGCAGTCACGGTAACGTCATGGAACGCACGTTGTACACGCTTACGCGGCCGGTGTTTCTCATTGGCTTCATGGGGGCGGGCAAGACCACCATGGCGCGCCGTCTTGCGCGCGAGTGCGGTCTCATTTGCGCCGACACCGATCGCTGCATGGAGCGCAAGTACGGCATGAGTGCGAAGGAGCTCTACGAGCAAGCGGGCGAAGAGGGCTTTCGTCAGATGGAAGCCGAAACGCTCGAGGAATTCGTGCAGGGTGAACCTCGCATCATCGCATGCGGTGGCGGCATCGTCATGGGCGAGCGTAGCCGCGAGATCATTCGCACGTGTGGCTTTGCCGTCTATGTGCACGTTACGGCTGACGAAAGTGCCGAGCGCATCAGCAATCACGATTCGCGGCCGTTCTTTCATAGCATGGAATCCGTCCGTTCGGTCAACCAGGTGCGCGTGCCCCTGTACGAAGAGCTGGCCGACGTTACCGTTGATTCCTCTAGTCGCACGTCGGGTCGCATGGCCTATGAAGTGAAGGATATTCTCGTTAAGGAGGGCATACTGTGCCCAGTACGAAAGTAGTCGTCAATTTCGCAGATAAGCCCTCATACGATGTTCGCGTAGGCGCGGGTATTCTGCAGGGCATCGGGCAGCGCGTGCGTGCCACGTGCCCCCAGGCGCATCAGGCGCTCGTCATTACCGATTCGAATGTGGCGCCGCTCTATCTCGATGCTGCCGTTTCCAGCTTGAAGGCCGAGGGTCTGCGCACGTCGAGCATTACGATTCCCGCAGGCGAGGAAAGCAAGAGCGTTACCTGCCTTTCCGAGATTTGGCAGGCCATGGCTCAGAGGGGGCTCGACCGTTCTGCGTGCGTCGTTGCATTGGGTGGCGGCGTCGTTGGCGATTTGGCGGGGTTTGCCGCAGCTACGTACATGCGCGGCATTGGCTTCGTGCAGGCTCCCACCTCGCTGCTTGCCATGGTCGATTCTTCCGTGGGCGGCAAGACGGCCATCGACTTGCCGGCGGGGAAGAACCTGGCGGGAGCGTTCTACCAGCCTGCGTACGTTTGCGCCGATACCTCCACGCTCGCCACGTTGAACCAACGCGAATGGGCGTGCGGTTGCGGCGAGATTGCCAAATCTGCCGTCATAGGTGGCGATGATTTCTTCTTCTGGCTCGTCGAAAATGCATCGCGCCTGGCCGAGCGCGACCCCGAGGTGGTGAACGAGGCCATCGTTCGCAGCGTGGTGTTCAAGGCCGATGTGGTGGCTGCCGACGAGCAGGAACGTTCCGGTACGCGCGAGTGCCTGAACTATGGGCATACGCTGGGTCATGCCATCGAGAAGCTTGCGGGGTACGGTGTGTACTCCCATGGCGCCGCCGTGGCCGAGGGCATGCGCTTCGCGCTGCGCTTGGGCGTTGCCTTGGCCGATGCTCCCATCGACCTGGTGCACGAGCAGGACGCCCTGCTCGACAGCCTGGGCCTCGAGCCGCTTGCATTCAGCGCTTCGCCTAGCCAGATCATCGATGCCATGCGCTCCGACAAGAAGAACCGCGATGGCCAGATTCGCTTCGTCATTCCCAGCGACGTAGGCGCCTGGTCCGTCCTTCCCGTGGAAGAGGATATTCTGCGCGAGCACCTTGACGCTTGGTCTCGCTCGAAATAAGGTTCCAGCTGGAATAACACTATCAATGTAGATGGGGGATGAGCTCCATGAAACGCAGTTGTGCCGCGAGCGACCTTCGCTTGGCGCGCGTACGCAGGAAAATGAAGGTAGAGGGCATCGAGGTCCTTTTCCTGCGTGATACGAGTAACATTGCCTGGCTCACGGCATTCGACGACGTCTTCGACGACGAACGCGCTCATGCCGTTGTGGTTACGGCCGATTCGTGCGTGCTGCATACCGATTCGCGCTACGCTTCGGCATGCCGTGCCGCGGCGCAGGGTTCCCAGGTGGAAGTGGATGACATGCGCGCGGGACATGCCGCCTGGCTTGCGCAGAGATACCCCGATGCGCCCCATGTGGCCATCGAGGACGATATGCCCCTGCTGGAGTTTCGCGCTCTGGAGCGCGCATGGCAGGGGAGCGCCCCGTCGCTCATTGAAACGTCGGGTTTTGGCGTTTCCCTGCGCGCGGTGAAGGATAGTTACGAGGTTGAGCGCCTTATGGCTGCCCAGGCCGTAACCGATGCCGCCTTCAGCCATATCGTTTCGTTCATGAAGCCGGGCATGACCGAGCGCATGGTGCAAATCGAGCTCGAGGATTACATGACGCGCCACGGGGCCCGTGGCCTGGCCTTTTCGTCGATCGTCGCCACGGGTGCGAACGGCGCCCGCCCGCATGCCATTCCCGGTAACACGCGACTCGAAGCGGGGCAGTGCGTGGTCATGGATTTTGGCGCGCGTGCCCTGGGCTATTGCAGCGACATGACGCGCACGGTGTTTCTGGGCGAGCCCAGCGCGCAGCTCGCGCATGCCTACGAGGTATTGCGAAGCGCCAACGAGCAGGTAGAGGCGATGATTCGTCCGGGCGTCACCGGTGCGCAGGCGCATCAGCTGGCCGAGGATGTGCTTGCCGAAGGCGGCTATGCAGGTGCGATGGGGCATGGCCTGGGCCATGGCGTGGGTATCGACATTCACGAGCGTCCCGTGCTCGGCCCGCGCAACGATAAGCCCCTCGAGGCGGGTAACGTCGTGACAGTGGAGCCCGGCATCTACATCGAAGGCGAATTCGGCATGCGCCTCGAGGACTTCGGCTTGGTTACCCATGATGGTTTTAGGGTATTTACACAATCTACGCACGATTTAGTTATAATCTAGCGGTTATCTTGCAAAGAAGACAAGAAGGGTAATCCGATATGGCAATCTCCACCGCAGACTTCAAGAACGGCATCTGCATCGAATACAACAACAAGCTCTGGACCATCGCCGAGTTCCAGCATGTGAAGCCCGGCAAGGGTGGTGCGTTCGTGCGCACGAAGCTTCGCGATATCCGTTCCGGTCGCGTGGTTGAATACACGTTCAACAGTGGAACGAAGTTCGATAGCGTTCGCCTGGAAGAGCGCAAGATGCAGTACCTGTACAACGACGGCGCCGATTACTACTTCATGGATCCCGTTTCCTACGAGCAGATGAGCATCCCCACCGACGTCATCGGCGACAACGCCAAGTGGCTCAAGGAAAACGACGAAGTCACCCTGCAGTACGCCGGCGAAGAGCTCATCAGCATCTCTCCGCAGATGTTCGTTGAACTCGAAATTACCGAGACCGACCCCGGCTTCAAGGGCGACACGGTTCAGGGTGGCACGAAGCCCGCTACGCTCGAAACGGGCGCCGTGGTGAACGTTCCCATGTACATCAACGTGGGTGAAGTCGTTCAGATCGACACGCGCGACGGTCGTTTCGTAAAGCGTGTCTAGTTCGCATTACACTGCATGACGCGGCGGGCGGTTCCTTATGGGGCCGCCCGCCTTTTTATTTGGGTAAACCCTCTTGCCACTACAGCCTAATAGAGTGAAAATAGTTAGATAGTCTAACGAGAGGAACCACCGTGAAAAAGATCTGGGATACTTGGAATTCGTGGAGTCTCATTCTGCGAATCGTTTGCGGTTTGGCCGTGGGTACCATTCTCGCACTTGTCATTCCGAATTCAGAATGGATCGCGTTGCTTGGCACGTTGTTCGTGTCTGCCTTGAAGGCGATTGCCCCCATTCTCGTTTTCTTCCTGATCATCAGCGCATTGTGCAACGCGAACCGTGTGGGTGCCATGAAGCGCATCGTAGTGCTGTACCTGGTAAGCACGTTCATTGCTGGCGTTGTTGCCGTGCTTGCAACGTACATCTTCCCCCTGCACGTTACGCTCGAAGGCGTGGAGGCCGCCACGAAGACGGCGCCCTCTGGCGTGGGCGAAGTGCTCTCCAACTTGCTGGTCAGCGTAGTGTCCAACCCCGTGGGCTCGCTTACGGAAGCGAACTACCTGGGCATCCTCTGCTGGGCCGTGCTTCTTGGCGTGGCGCTGCGCGCCGCTTCCGATGGCACCAAGAACCTGTTCGCCGACATCGCCGAAGCCGTTTCCCGCGTGGTGCGCATCATCATCTCGTTCGCTCCGTTCGGCGTTTTGGGCTTGGTGTACGATGCCGTTTCCACCAGTGGCCTCAGCATCTTCAACGAGTATCGCGATTTGCTGCTGGTGCTCGTGGGCTGCATGCTCTTCATCGCATTCGTCACGAACCCGCTTATGGTCTGGGTCAACATCCGCAAGAACCCGTATCCGCTGGTATTTCGCTGCCTGCGCGACTCGGCCATCACCGCGTTCTTCACGCGTAGCTCCGCGGCAAACATCCCCGTGAACATGGAGCTCTGCCGTAAGCTTGGCCTCGATCCCGACAACTATTCCGTGTCCATTCCGCTGGGCGCTACCATCAACATGGCTGGTGCTTGCGTGACCATTACCGTCATGGCCATGGCTGCCGCCCAGACCATGGGCGTTCAGGTCGACTTCCTCACGGCCGTCATCCTGTGCGTGCTCGCAGCCGTTTCCGCATGCGGTGCTTCCGGCGTCGCTGGCGGTAGCCTGCTGCTCATCCCCGTGGCTTGCTCGCTTCTGGGCATTGGCGGCGACATCGCCATGCAGATGGTGGGCATTGGCTTCATTATCGGCGTGGTGCAGGACTCTTGCGAAACTGCCCTGAACTCTTCTTCCGACGCGCTCTTCACGGCCACGGCGGAATACGTTCAGTGGAACAAGGACGGCAAGGACTACATCCCCGGCAAGGATGCTGAGGGGGTTTCAGCTGCTCTATAGCTCATACCCGCTTTATGTCCGAAACGGGTTGGGGCATAAGCTTCCAGCCCGTTTTTCGTATGCAGCATTCGGTGGGGTAGTGCCCAATGCCGCCATGCACACAGTTTGTGTACCTTGTCCATGAAATTACCCGCGTAAGAGTATCGAACTGCGCGTCTATCTATAATATTGAGTTCGAAACCTAGGAGGTTTGCACATATGCCCAAGCTTCAGATCATGGATACCACCATACGCGATGGCCAGCAGAGCCTGTGGGCTACGCGCATGCCCGTTGGCGATATGCTTCCCATTCTTCCCAAGATGGATGAAGTGGGATACTGGGCCATCGAGGCGTGGGGCGGCGCCACGTTCGATTCCTGCCTTCGCTTCCTCGACGAAGATCCGTGGGAGCGTCTGCGATCGATCAAGGCCAAAACGCCCAATACGCGTCTGTCCATGCTCTCGCGCGGCCAGAATCTCGTTGGCTACAAGCACTACTCGCGTGAAGTCTGCATGCGCTTCATCGCTGCGGCAAAGCGCAACGGCATCGATATCTTCCGCGTGTTCGACGCGCTGAACGACATTCGCAATGTGGTCGACAACGCCGATGCCATCAAGGCATGTGGCGGTCACTTCGAGGGTGCCATCAGCTACACCATGAGCCCCGTCCATACGCTCGATAGCTACTTGGAATACGCTCAGCAGCTGAAGGACCTGGGTGCCGACTCCATCGCCATCAAGGACATGGCCGGCATGCTCACGCCGTATCGCACGGAACGCATGGTACGCGCCCTGAATGCCGAAATCGGCCTGCCCGTGCACGTGCATTGCCACTACGTTGGCGGCATGGCTCCCGCGAACTACATCAAGGCTGCCGAAGCTGGCGCGGCCATCGTCGACACGGCCACGGCGCCGCTCGCGTTCGGTAACAGCCAGCCCGCGGTTGAGATGATCGCCGCTGCTATGCAGGAAAGCCGCTACGACACCGGCTTCAACCTCGACCTGCTGTTCGAAATCGCCGAATACTGGGAGCAGGTGCGCGAGCGCAGCCATTACAAGCGTGGCGTATCCAGCCTCATTCACATGAAGGTCTACAGCCATCAGGTGCCCGGCGGCATGATGAGCAACCTCGTCTCCCAGCTGAAGACGCAGAACGCGCTCGACCGCCTGCCCGATGTCATGGAGGAAATCCCCAAGGTGCGCGCCGAGGTTGGCTATCCGCCGCTCGTTACGCCCATGAGCCAGATCGTTGGCACGCAGGCCGTGTTCAACGTGCTTACGGGCAAGCGCTGGGGCATCGTCTCCAAGGAAATGAAGGACTACATCTGCGGCTACTATGGCAAGGCTCCCGGCCCCATGGATCCCGCTATCGTGAAGAAGGTCGTGGGTGCCGCCGAGCGCCTCGATCCCAGCGTTGCACCTGGCTCTTTGGTCACCACCACGTTCGCCGAGCTCGAAGAGGAAATAGGCGATCTGGCACAGAGCGAAGAAGACGTTCTCATGTACGCCATGTTCCCGAACGAAGCGCGTACGTACCTGAGCAAGCACCGTACATCGAAATCGGTCGAATTCCTGATGGAAGAGGAGTCGAGCGAAACCAAGGAGGAAGATTACGTGGATATCAATCAGATTCGCGAGCTGGTTCGCGTTGCCGAGGAAAGCGGCGTAGGCGAAATCGTCGTTGAAGAGGAAGGCGCTCGTATCGCCGTCCGCATGCCCAGCGCCATGCAGGCTGCTGCTCCCGCCGCAGCCGTTGCTGCCGCGCCTGCTGCTCCCGCGGCTGCCCCGGCTCCCGCTCCCGCAGCTGCCCCGGCTTCCGCTCCCGCGGCCGAGTCGAACCGTCCCGCTTCGTGGGTTCCCGTTACGGCTCCCATGGTGGGCACGTTCTACGTTGCTCCCGCGCCCGACCAGCCGCCCTTCGTTACCGTGGGCGACGAAGTCGCAGCCAACCAGACGCTGTGCATCATCGAGGCCATGAAGCTCATGAACGAAATTGGCGCCGAGCAGATGGGCACCATTCGCGAGGTCTGCCTGGAAGACGCCACGCCCGTTGAGTTTGGCACGGTGCTCTTCTACATCGAGCCCCACAATGCAAACGACGCTACCGGTCCGGAGAACGCATAATGTTCGATAAAATCCTCATCGCCAATCGCGGGGAAGTGGCGCTGCGCGTCATGCGCGCTTGCCGCGAGTTGGGCGTCAAAACGGTTGCGGTGTATTCCACCGAAGATAAAGACACGCTTCCCGTTCGCTATGCCGACGAAGCCGTGTGCATCGGCCCTGCTCCCGCGAACAAGAGCTACCTGGTTATGGCGAATGTCATTGCCGCTGCGAAGAACACCGGCGCGCAGGCCATTCATCCGGGTTATGGCTTCCTGTCCGAGAACGCTGATTTCGCCCGTGCATGCGCCGACAACGACATTGTGTGGATTGGCCCTTCTCCCGAGTGCATCGAGAGCATGGGCAACAAGTCGGTTGCTCGTGACACCATGAAGCGCTGCGGCGTGCCCACCGTTCCTGGTAGCGATGGCACCGTGGAAACGGTTGAAGAGGCTCGCGCCTTCGCCGAGCGCGTGGGCTATCCCGTGCTCATCAAGGCCAGCGCTGGCGGTGGCGGCAAGGGCATGCGCGAAGTCCACAAGGCCGAAGACCTGGAAAGCCAGTTCCTGGCTGCCAAGTCCGAAGCGAAGGCGGCTTTCGCGAACGACGATGTTTACCTGGAAAAACTGGTGCTTCGCCCGCGTCACGTGGAAATTCAGATCCTCGCCGACGACTTCGGCAACCGCGTTGCCCTGTGCGAGCGCGATTGCTCCATCCAGCGTCGTCATCAGAAGCTCCTGGAAGAGGCTCCCAGCCCCGCGCTCGACGCCGAGACGCGTCGTGCCATGGGCGTTGCGGCCATCAAGGCCGTGCGTGCGGTCGACTATCGCTCTGCGGGCACCATCGAGTTCCTGCTCGATCAGGACGGCAAGTTCTATTTCATGGAAATGAACACGCGCGTTCAGGTAGAGCATCCCGTTACGGAACAGATTACGGGCACCGATATCATCAAGGAGCAGATTCGCATTGCCGCTGGCGAACCCATGACGTGCGCCGAACGCGCTCCGTTTACGCCGTATGGCCATGCCATCGAGTTCCGCATCAACGCGGAAGACCCCGAGCATGATTTCCGCCCCAGCCCCGGCACCATCACGAAGTTCACGCTTCCCGCTGGTCCTGGCGTGCGCGTGGAAAGCTATCTCGAGCAGGGTTCCCGCATTAGCCCGTACTACGATTCCCTTATCGCGAAGCTCATCGTATGGGGCTCTACGCGCTCCGAGGCCATTGCCCGCGGCAAGCGTGCGCTCGATGAGTTCAAGATCGAGGGCGTCAACACTACGATTTCCTTCCACCAGTCGGTGCTAAACGTTCCGGCGTTCGTGGAGGGCAATGCCTATACCGATTTCATTGAAACCGAGATGGGGGATTAAACATGTCAGACTTGAATATTGAGGGCATGGCTCTCGCCGAAGGCGTGGTGGAAACCATCATCGCCATCGCGCTGAAGGATGTCGAAGGCGTTGCCAGCGTTGGCGCACCTTCCACCACCAGCGGCCTGCTTTCGGCCATTCAGCAGAAGCCCAGCACCCAGGGCATCGAGGTTCAGGCTACCGAAGCCGGTACCATTTCCGTAAGCGTTCGCGTGGAAGTGTACTTTGGCCAGGTCCTGCCCGAGCTCGCCAACCGTATTCGCGTTGCCGTTGCCGACGCCGTGAATACGCAGGTGGGTATTAATGTTTCTAACGTCGATGTCTTCATCGACGGCATTCGTTTCGAATAGACGTGGTTGTATAGCATGAAAAAACGTCATGAACGTATTCTGTCCCGTCGCATGGCGGTGCAGGTTCTGTATCAAAGTGAAATTACCGGCGTTCCCGCATGGGAAATCGCCGATAAGGGTGATGCCCTGCCCGAGGGCGGCACGCTTCCCCCGTATGCCATCGAGCTGCTTCGTGGCGTAGCTGCGCATCGCGTGCGCATCGACAAGCTTCTCGACGAGGCTTCTTCGAACTGGTCCCTCGAGCGCATGCCGCTCGTCGACCGTTCCATCATGCGCATGGCGGTCTACGAGATGCTGCATGAAACCGATGTGCCCGTTTCCGTATGCATCAACGAGGCAGTCGAGCTGGCCAAGGAATTTGGCGGCGAAGACGATTCCTCGCGCTTCGTGAATGGCGTTCTGGGCCGCATCGCACGCGATCAGGGCCTTTCCGACGACGTGCCCGAGGTCGACGAAGACCTTTCGCTGCATCGTGACGTAATGCCCGAAGGCGTTATCGCCGCAGCCGAAGAAGAGCCTTCTTCGGACGACGAGCAGTAGGAAGCTTACGCGCATGTCCGAAAGCGAAAATCCCTCATTCGAGAGCATCAATACGCGTTTGAAGGAAATCCAGGCGGCTGTCGAAGATGACGACATGCCCCTGGATGATGCGCTTTCTCTGTTCGAGGAAGCGGTTCAACTTGGCATGCAGGCCTCTTCATTGCTGGAAGAGGGTATTGCCCAGGGTGGCGCGCCGGAAGGTGACGAGGTTGGCGCCCCCGGAATCGAAGAATCCGTTGCGAGCGACGGAGAGCGTTCGCTGTAAGCCGTAACCTAACGCTTGCTGGTAAAGCGAGTTTTAGCGTGCTACGGTACTCAGTGACGTTGAATGGAAGGGGAAGCGTGGAAGACAAGCATCGAATTATCGATATGATTTCAAATCCTAGCGATATTAAGCTGCTTTCTGAACCGGAGCTTTCCATCCTCTGCAAGGAAATTCGCGAGGAAATCGTTTCCGTCACCTCCACGAATGGCGGTCACTTGGCCTCTAGCCTGGGCGCCGTGGAAATCATCGTGGCACTCCATTCGCTTCTGAATTGTCCCGAAGACCGCATCGTGTTCGATGTGGGCCATCAGGCGTATGCCCACAAGCTCCTTACGGGGCGCCTTTCCCGGTTCAACACGCTGCGCAAACTCGATGGCATAACCGGATTCCCCAATCCCCTGGAAAGCGAATACGATGCGCATCCTTCGGGTCATGCGTCGGATAGCCTTTCCGTTGCCATGGGCCTGGCCTATGCCTCCAAGCTCAATGGCGATTCTCGCAAGATCGTCTCCGTTATTGGCGATGCATCGCTTGCAGGCGGTATGGCCTTCGAAGCGCTCAACCACATTGGCCAAGAGCAGCTTCCTATCGTTATCGTGCTCAACGACAACGCCATGTCCATTTCGCGTCCCGTTGGCGCGCTCGTGCGCCATTTTGGCTATCTGCGCGCTTCGGCACGCTACCGTCAGACGCGCGATGCCGTGCAGGGCGCCATGGAAGACGGCGGCAATGTGACGCAGGGCATGCTGAACTTGGGCCGCAATATGAAGGATTCGGTAAAGCACCTGGTCATCCCCAAAGCAATGCTCTTCGAGCAGCTGGGTATTACCTGCACGCCGCCTGTTGATGGCCATAATCTGCATCAGCTGCGCGAAATGTTCAACGTGGCGCTCCAGAGTAATGGCCCCGTGTTGGTGCACGTGGTTACCAAGAAGGGTATTGGATATGCCCCCGCTCGCAAGAACCCCGAGCTTTTCCATGGCGTGGGGCCCTATGATATCGCCACGGGCAAGGTGCACAAGAACCCGAATGCGAATCCCAAGTACACGAGCGTATTTGGTAGCGCGTTGGTGAATGAAGCGCGCAAGAACAAGGACATCGTGGCCATTACGGCGGCCATGAAGGACGGTACTGGCCTCGACCCGTTCTCTTCCGAGTTCCCCGATCGTTTCATCGATACGGGTATTACCGAAGAGCATGCAGTCGGTATGGCGAGTGGCTTGGCAGCGGCGGGCAAGGTTCCCGTTGTGGCTATCTACTCAACGTTCCTCCAGCGTTCCATCGACCAGATCATCATCGACAATGCCCTGGCCAAGCGCCATGTGGTATTTGCCATTGATCGCGCTGGCCTGGTTGGCAGCGATGGTCCCACGCACAATGGCGTGTTCGATATGGCGTATTTGCGCATGATTCCCCATATGCGCCTTATGGCGCCTTCCAACGAGGCCGAATTGGTTAATGCGTTGCATACGGCGCTCGAGCTTACGGGTCCCGTTGCGCTGCGTTACCCGCGCGGCGAGGCCGAAGGCGTTGCCTTGCCCGAAGAGCCCCAATCTTGGCCCGTGGGGAAGGGCGTTGTGGTGCGTCAGGGTTCCGATGCTGCCATTTTGGCATTTGGGCATATGGTCAAGTATGCGCAAGCCGCGGCTTCCATGCTGGCCGAAGAAGGCATTTCCGTGCGCGTGGTCGATATGCGCTGGGTGAAGCCCGTCGATGATGAGGCGGTTCGCGACGCCGCCGCTACGGGTTTCGTTCTTACCGTGGAAGAGGGCACCGTGTGTGGTGGTGCTGGTTCGGCTGTGCTCGAGTCTATGGCCCGTCAGGGGCTTTCCACTCCCGTGCGCGTTATGGGTCTGCCCGACGAATTCGTTGAGCAGGGCCCGGTCGACGAACTATTCGACCGCCTTGGCATCGGTGCCAACGGTATCGCCAGCGCCATCCGCTCCCAGCTCGGTCGCTAGGTTCTCTTTTTCGCACTGTTCTTTCTGTTCATCGTGGGGCGACGGAGTCTCTTCCGGATTTGCTTCCTGGGTTTCGCTCTGCTCGAACGCGCTGTAGACAGGTGCTTCCGGTTCGGGTACCTGCATGTCGAGCGTGCGCGCAATCGCTTCGTTCATATATTGGTGACGCTGCAAGATGGGATGCAGGTAGCGTGGCCTGTGCTGGGTCGACGTGCCAAACTGAATGGCGTGAACGGGGCAGCGCTGCAGGCATGCCAGGCATTGCGTGCAATTGCCTTCTATCCATACGGGGTATCCGTTATCCAGGCGAATGGTGTTGGTGGGGCACATTTCCACGCAGGTGCCGCAGTGTAGGCAGGCGTTCGTGTCCACGAGGAACTTGTCTGTGGAGAAGTGCTTTCCCTCTTTGCCAGTAACTGCCGAGAACGCCGAGCCCAGGGGGTTGCGCGCTTCGAAATGCCCGAACTTCATGCTGCTGACGCTTCGTGCGATGGTGCGGGCATTTCTGTGCGCCTCCTCCTGCTTGCGCGTTTGCGACGCGCGAGAACCAGGACTCGTAAGGTAGATGCAGCTGCTCACGTTGCGTACGGAATAGGAGGCATCGAGCCTGATGTTCTGGTATTTCCGCAGCATGCGTTCGAATTGCTTGGGCGTGGTGCCCACGAGAGCCGCGCATGTTACCACGCAATAGCAATACCCAGGAACGAACGGATTGCCATTCGGCGTGATGAAGCGCACGTTGCGCAGGAACTCGTCTACGATGCGGGGCGTGGAAAACATGTACACGGGAAAGACGAACCCCAGGGGTTCTCCTTGCTCCACCTCGAAGCCGTACGCCTCTTCCTTCGTGGCATGGCCAATGCTTGCGATGCGGTCGTTCGTGGCCTCGGCGATGGTATAGGCTGCGTCGAGGGAGTTTCCGGTTGCGGTGAAGTAGAAGATCATATTTTTCCTGGTAAAGCCTGTTGCGTTCGGTTGGGGCGTGAAGTTGGGCACATCGCGTGCGCTTGGATTTCCATGCCCTTTCGTGTTTCGTTCGATTTCAAAGCAGTATTATACGATATGCAAAACATGGTACACTTGTTCGTGTTCTATCTCTTAGAAAAGGCAAGTCTATGATCGACGAACTGCATGTGAAGAATGTTGCCCTCATCCAGGAGGCCACCCTTTCGCCCGCCCAGGGCCTTACGGTGGTTACGGGCGAAACGGGTGCCGGCAAAACGGCCCTGCTGTCGGCGTTGAAGCTACTGGTGGGCGAACGCGCCGATGCCCATATGGTTCGGGAAGGCGCCAGTTCCTTGTCGGTCGAGGGGCGCTTTTATACGCCGTCGTCGAATGATGCGGAGGGCGTGGTGGTAAGCCGTACCCTTTCCGCCGATGGTCGAAGCAGAGTGCACGTCGATGGCTCCATTTCCAGCGTGCAGCAGCTTGCGCAGACGGTGGGCGCCAGCGTCGATCTGTGCGGGCAGCACGAGCATCAGCGCTTGCGCGTGGCTGCCAATCATCGCAAGATGCTCGATGCCTGGATGGGCTCTTCGCTTTCTCAGCCCATGGAAGCGTATGCGCAGGCTTGGCGTGCGGCGGCCGAGGCTGCCAGCGCCTTGCAGGCGGTGCGCGAGGCGGGGAACATGAGCAGCGAGGAAGTGGACCAGGCGCGCTACGTGGTGACGCGCATTGGCGAGGTGAACCCCACGCCTGGCGAGTACGAAGAGCTTCTGGCTAGCGTTCCGCGTGCCGAGAACGCCGAACAGCTTATGATGTCCGTCTCGGGGGCGTACCAGGCCCTTTCGGGCGATGGCGGGGCACTCGATGCGCTCTCGCAGGCCGCGGGCCTTCTAGAGCGTGTCTCGGGCGTCGACGAGGATCTGGGGGCCTTGGCGGCTAGCCTGCGCGAAGCCAGCTATGTTATCGAGGATGTTTCGCGCGACACGCGTGCCTATCGCGACGACTTGGAATATTCGCCCGTGAACCTGGCGGAAATGCAGGAACGCCTTGGCGAGCTGCAGGGGCTCATGCGCACGTGGGGTCCTGGCATGGAACAGGTCTTCGAGGCGCGTGAGAATGCCCTGCAGGCGCTTGCGGCCTACGATTCCCTCGACGAGCGCCTGCGGGAAGCGCAGGCGGAAGTCCAGGCGGCGGAAGAAGCGTTGGCCTGTGCGGCTCGTGAGCTGCACGATGCCCGTGCCAGCGCCGCTCCTCAGTTCGCCGAGGCGGTTTCCGCGCAGATGGGGCGTTTGGAAATGAATGGTGCCGCGTTGGAATGCAGCGTTGTCCAATTGCCGCGCGAATCGTGGACGGCCCAGGGTCCCGATGCCGTGGAATTCCTCTTCAAACCGGGCGCGCACATGAGCGCCCGTCCCTTGGGAAAGATTGCCTCGGGTGGCGAGACGAGCCGCGTCATGCTTGCCATCAAGGTGGTCATGGGGTCGCGCGACGACGTGGAAACGCTTGTGTTCGACGAGGTCGATGCTGGGGTAGGTGGCAGCGCCGCGCGCGCCTTGGCCGACGTTCTGGTCGACCTTTCGAAAACGCACCAAGTCATCGTCGTTACGCATTTGGCCCAGGTGGCGGTAGCGGGTACCTGTCATTACGTGGTGAGCAAAACGGGTGGAAGCGAACCTGCTACCCAGCTCGAGCTTGTGAGTGATACCAATCGCGTGCGCGAAATCGCACGCATGCTTTCGGGCGATGTGAGTAGCATGAGCATGGAACATGCCCGCGCGTTGCTCCAGGAACGGGCGTAGCGAGCTTCCCGGTTGGGCTACGAATGCGCCATCGATGTGAAGCGCATGTCGTTACCGCAGATGGTGCAGGCAACGTGCTCGTTTTGCATCAGGTGCACCAGGTGCGCTAGGGTCTCGCCCAGCGAAAAGTACTTCTGCTGAAGCGACCAGGCATCCCAGTTGGCGTGCTTCCAGGCGCAATTGCGCGCGATGTCCGCAAGCGTGGAATACCCTTCGGCAACCAGCCCGTCGATTTCCTCGAGGCGTTGCGCGTGATGATTCAGCAGGAACGCCAGGCGCTCATGCACCTGCTCGAAGGGCTCTCCGTGTCCGGCGAGGGCAAGGTCGATATCAAGATTTCCCAGCTTGTGCAAGCTGGAAAGGAAATCGCCTAGGTTGTCGCGCGAGGTCAGCCACGTGGATACCGTGGGCGTGATGCGCTCGAGTACGGTATCGCCCGCAATGAGCAAACGAGCGGTGGGCTCGTAGAGGCAGATGTGCCAGTTGTCATGCCCCGGCGTGGCAACTACGCGGAACGTGTACCCGGCGGCCTCGAATTCGTCGCCATCGTCCAGAAAATGAAAGTTCGGACGCTTCTTCAGGGGGAGCAGTTCGCTGGTGAGCACGGTGCGCGATCCGTCGCGGCCGCCGCTGCCGCCCGCAAGGCCAACCTTTTCTCCAACGATGTGCTCGAGGACGGGTTCGATGATCTCGGCTTCCATGGCCAGGTTGTCGCTGACCTCCTGGAAGGAATGCATGTTCGCGTGAATGGTCATGCCAGGCGTCCACAAGCGGTCGAGGCAGCCTGTGTGATCGGGGTGGGAATGCGTGAGGATGACCTCTACGGTATCCCAGCTGCGCCCGAAGTACGCCAGTGCTGCATCGAGCGTATCGGAGCACTCCTGGTTATCGAAGCCCACGTCTACGATGGTCGTCTTGTCATCTCCCAGGATGAAGTAGGAGTTCAGAAAACGGAGGGGGTTGTCGGGCAGGGGAACCTGAACGCGCCAGATGCGCGGTCTGATTTCCTCGATGGGTTGCGGATTCACCATGCCCTCCTTCCGACGTTTCGCTTGATTGCCCGTATTCTATCGCTTGCGAAGGGAATGAGAGCTTTTAAGTGCGCTTAGCGGTTGCTTTTCTACGCTTGCTTTATCTCGGTTTCACGTTTGCTCCACCATTCGCGCGCGAACCGCAGGAGGGCAGCGCGTTCGTTAGGGAGCGTTTCGTCCATGACTGCCTCGAGCATGGCGTTCAATGCCGCGCCAATGTGGGGTCCTTGCGGCATGCCCATTGCCAGCAGGTCTTTTCCGCTTATATCGAGCGCTGCCACCGTGAAGGGCTGGCTTTCCCTAAGGATGAGGTCGAGGCAATCTTCGATGGCCTGCGCATGGGCAACGCCCGAGCGGTATGCGGGGGCGTGCGAGAGCGAATCGGCGCGTTTCACGCTGCAGAGTGCGCGTAGCAGATCGGGGTCTCCGTCGAGCTTGCGCAGGAGTCGCTTCACGTATTTCGGCTCGGGGATGGTTGGACAATCGTGGTAGCGCACGAGCATGGCTACGCGCTCGATGAACGAGGGGCTCATCTTCAGACGCTTCATCGCGCGTTTTGCAGGGGGAATGCCCTCGTGAGCGTGGCCATAGAAATGCCCGATGCCTTCCTCGTCGATCGTGAACGTGCTTGGCTTGCCGATATCGTGAAAGAGCGTCGCCCAACGCGTAAGTGGTTCGGGCGTGGCGTACTGCACGGCGTAGGCGGTGTGCTCCCATACGTCGTAGATGTGGTATTTCGTTTTCTGGTCGAACCCAATCATGGGCGTGATTTCGGGAATGACGCGGCCAATGACGTCGGCGTATGCCATGAGCGCACCATGCACGTGCTTGCCGCATAGCAGCCCTTCGAGTTCATGGGCTATGCGTTCGGTTGCGATGAGGTCCAGGTTGGAAGCCTGCGCGCGCATGCCCGATGCGGTTTCCTGGTCTATGGCGAAGCCAAGCTGGCTTGCGAATCGAACGCCTCGCAGGATGCGCAGGGCGTCTTCCATGAACCGCTTTTCCGGCTCGCCCACGGCACGTAGCGTTCGTGCGTGGAGGTCTGCCTGCCCGTTGAACGGATCGAGTAGTCCTCGCGTGGGGTGCCAGGCCATGGCGTTGATGGTGAAATCACGCCGTGCCAGGTCTTCCTGGATGGAGCGGGTGAATTGCACGGAATCGGGATGACGGCCATCGGTGTACGCTCCGTCGATGCGGTACGTGGTGATTTCCAAGGGCGTGCCCTTGCTGACGGCCGTGAGCGTGCCGTGCGCTATGCCGGTTTCCACGGTGTGGATTCCGCTGGCCTCGAGCACCGCTTGCGTTTCGCTCCAGAGCGCATTGCAGGCAATGTCGAAGTCGTGCACGGGGCGGCCCAGGAGGGCGTCGCGCACGCAGCCGCCCACGAGCCATGCTTCGAGCCCGGCATCTTCCAGGATGCCGATGACGCGAATGGCCTGCTTGCCGTGCTCGTTGTTGTCGAAAGGATTTTCCATGCCCCTATTCTACCCGCATCGACCTGCGCTTGCCTGCCGCGTTCCGCACTTGATATCGACGTGCAATGGGCAATTGCGCAGGCGTTCATATGACGTGCCGCGATGCGCTAGAATGCGAGGTGATTAGAAATTCGCGGCGCGATGCATGATAGGGGCTGGCCCATGGAAGACCGTAAGTCGTTTGCGCTTCTCATCGATTCCGACAACATTTCAGCAAAGTACATCCAGGCCATCATGAACGAGCTGACCAGCCGTCATGGCCAGGTTACGTATCGTCGCATCTACGGCGACTGGACGAGCAGCCAGATGGGGAAGTGGAAGGACGTGCTGGCAGAGTATTCGCTTACTCCCATGCAGCAGTTCGCCAACACCAAGGGCAAGAACGCCACCGATTCGTTTCTCATCATCGATGCCATGGATATCCTCTACGAAGGCAAGGTCCAGGGGTTCTGCATCGTTTCCAGCGATAGCGATTTCACGCGCCTGGCGAGCCGCCTGCGCGATGCCGGCATGACGGTGGTGGGCATGGGCGAGCAGAAGACGCCCCGCTCGTTCCGTAATGCCTGTACGGTGTTCACTGCGCTCGAGGTCATCAGCCAGGGCCAGGAAGATGCCGAGACAGCCGCATCCGAAGTTCATTCCCTCGAGGAAAATGGCGTCAGCCTGAAGGAGACGTCGTCGGCCATTGTCGACATCATCAATGAGTATAGCGGCAAGGGCACGCAGATTTCGTTGGCTGAAATCGGCAGTCGTCTGGTGGATATCTATCCCGATTTCGACGTACGCGCCTTCGGGTACAGCCAGCTGTCGAAGTTCCTGGAAAGCTTCCCGAATCTGCAGTTGGAACGGCGACATAACGTGGTGCTCGTGGCCCTGCGGGATGCCGATAGCCTGCGTGGCGAAGTTTCGTCGTTCATCGTCGACGAGGTGCGCAAGGGGAAGACGGACGGCGTGAGCTTGAGCAAGATTGGCGATATGGTCTACGAGGCGTATCCCGATTTCAACGTGAAGGACTTTGGCTATTCGAAGCTCTCGAAGTTCGTGCGCGATGTCGACGGCGTCATCGTGAGCGTCGACGAGTCGGGCGCCCGCGTGTACCCTGACTACGATTAGGTGGGGCCTGCATGCTGCATGAATGCAAGGGCATGCTTGCCGCTGCTTGTTGCGAGGTGCGTTCGTGAGGAATGACACTGCGGTAGCGCTTGCCAGCCTTAACAATGCCTTCTACGCCGCCCATGCCGATTCGTTTGCATCGACGCGCCGCTCGGCTTGGGCAGGGTGGGTTCGGTGCGCCCAGCAGCTGCGTGCGTGCTGGGGCGAAGGTGACCCGCGTCTTTCGGGCGAGGTTCCGCTGCGCGTTCTCGACGTGGCATGTGGCACGCTGCGTTTCGAGCGATACCTGAGGGAGGCGTTTCCCGAAGCGGACCTACGCGTGACGGCGCTTGATTCGTGCCCCCAGCTCGTGCGCGAGGATGGGCTGGAAGGCGTTGCCATCGAATACCATTGCATCGATATCGTGCAGGCGCTTTTGGGCCAGGCTGCGCAGACGGATGCGTGGCTGGGCGTTCCTGCGGGCGCCTTCGACATCGTGGCTTGCTTTGGCTTCTTCCATCACGTGCCCGGGGCTGCCAACAGGGACATGCTCGCGGATGCGCTTTTGAGGGCGCGTGCGCCCAAGGGGGCCTTGGCGGTTTCCCTGTGGCGGTTCATGGACGATGCGGGGCTTGCGGCCAAGGCGCGCATTGCGCATGAGCAGGCTCAGACAGCATTGTCCCTGCAAGGGGGTTCGTTTGATTTTGCCGACTTGGAGCCAGGCGATTGGATTATTGGCTGGCAGGGGCGCCCGGGTGCATATCGCTACTGCCATAGCTTCGACGACGGGGATGTGGCATTGCTAAGGGAGCACACGGCCCGCGTGCAAGAGGTCGACGTAGCGTGCTTTCGCGCCGACGGCCGCACGCATGCGCTCAACGAGTACCTAATGGCCTATTCCGCGACTACGCTTGGCAAGGCGATGCAATCGTAGCGCACGGCCTTTCCCGCTAGGGAATAGCTTGGCTTGCGATCTGCCAGGTATGGCCCCTTGACGGGGCGCTTGATGACCACCTTGCGAGGATGTGACGCCAGTGCGGCTTGCAGCAGCTCGTCCTGGTTCTCGCAGGGGCGTTCCAGATGATGAAGCAGCTGGAACTTCTTCTTTACGGCAGCGCTTTTCGTGCGCTCGGGAAACATGGGATCCAGGTAGACCACATCGGGCGCATGCCTGCCTTCCGCAAGCGCCTGAATGCTATCACCTTCGATGACGTGCATGCGCTCTGCCGCCTGTGCGCATGCGGGGTCTTTCGCCGCACGTGCGATGGTGTCGGCGAGCAGGGCGGCGATGATGGGGTTTGCCTCGTAGGCATATACCGTGAACCCTGCTGCGGCAAGCAGCATGGCGTCTTCGCCCAGGCCAGCGGTCGCGTCAAGCGCCACTGGGTCCGTGACGCCCTTCAGCTTCGCCGCGCGTACGAGCAGCTCGCAGTGAACCTTGCTGGGGTGCAGGCGGCGGGCCAGATGGCTCAGGTCGACACGCATGGTCATTCCATCGGAAACGAGCGCCATGCCCGCCTCGTCGATGGTCAGGAGCGTGGCGGCAGGCGTTTCCGATGCGTTGGGAGCAAGGTAGGGCACGCCCAGGTGCTCGGCAAGCTCTCTGGCTGCCTTGTCGTATTGGTTCAGGGTGGCGCGTACGGCGATGTCGTATGTCTTCGGGGTTTCCATGGTGCCAGTGTAGCGTGTTGTTCCGTGCTGCACGGCGAAATGGGTGCGGCACGGGGGCGTTTCCATGGCTCGCACAAGTTGCCTTCCATCGCGTGCGCGCATGATACGCGCACAAAGAGCATTCGGCAGGTAACAATTGCCTTCCCGATGCCCGCGCCCGAGCTACCGGCTGGGCATGCGGGATACACTGGCACTATGCGCTCGTGAGAGGGGGTTCGAATGAAGCATGCCGCGCCAAATGGCTCGCGCCGTCAGGCTCTGCCGCCGCTGGGCCCTGGCCTGCAGATCGTGCGTGCCCTGTTCGTCTTGGAGCTCCTGCTTGCCTTCGCGAATGCGGCTATCCTGAATCCTGCCGAGTTCGATTACGACCTTTCGCTCTTTCGCTCGGTGTTCGCCGTTATTTCCTCCATGCTATCCGTTTGGTTTATTTCCAGGCGCGCTGCCTTTGGCGGGCCGTTCATCGTGGTTACCTCGCTTCTTACGTGCATTCTGATGCTCGTCGACGAGTTCTACCTTGGCGCGGGCAACGAGGTGGTCACCTCCATTGGCGTGATTCCCATGCTCGCCATTGTGACCTTTCAGCTGCTGATATACGTATCGGCGGCATCGTATGTGGCGGTGTCCAGCCGCGTGCGGGCAACGCTCGTCGTGCGCTTGCGCAGCGTTACCCAGGTCGAGAAGTTCCTCACCGCCGCCGTTCCCGTGCGCCATCGCATGCGGAAGTGGCCGTTCTGGCGTGACCTTGCCATCTACTTCGTGGCCTTCTCGTTCCTGGGGCATTGGGCGGAAATGCTGTTTTGCCAGCTCATTGCCGCGGGTGTCTTCATGGGCGACTACGATTTGAGCAATGCGATGCTTTGGGAGCAATGGCTGTATCCGTTTTCTGCCGAGGGCATCGCCATTGCATTGGTCGTCGTGATCCTGCATCCCTTCAAGGAATGGCTCATGAAGCGTACGGGTGGCCGCGTGGCCATAGCGCTGCCGCTGAGCTTCGTGCTCATCGCGCTTTCGTGTACTGCCATCGACTTCACCACGGGCATTACGGCGAATGCCGACTACCATCTATGGGATTATCGCAACATGCCCTTCAATTTCATGGGGCAGATTTGCCTGCAGAATTCGCTCGTGTATTCCATAGCCGCCACGCTGATCGTGTGGTACGTCTATCCGCTTATGGACAAGGGCATGTCGCGCGTGCCGCGATGGTTCGCCGATATGCTGTTCTGGGTACTCGTTTCTGCCTATGGCTTCCTTGCCCTGCTGCATTTCATGTATCTGAGCCCCACGGGCTGGGTGTTTGGCTAGCGTTCATTGCGCAAAAAAAGAGCGCCCTGCAAGATGACAGGACGCTCTTCGGCGTTTGACATGGCGTGACGCTTATTTGTGGTAGTACGTGCTCAGCTCGTAGCGCGGTTCACAGCATACGTTGATGCCGAGCTTCTTGTACAGGCGCTCGTCGGCTTCGGAGATGATGACGCTGAAGAACGCGTCGCAACCGCGCAGGGCGTCGGTGTGTTTCATGAGCTCCTCGGCAATGGGATTCGTCGTCGTGCTCACGGAAAGCGCCAGCAGCGTTTCGTCGGAATGCAGGCGCGGGTTGCGGCTGCCCAGGTGCTGCGTCTTCAGGTGGCAGATGGGGTGAATGGCCGTATCGCTGATGACGTCGATGTCGCCGATGCCCGCAGCGTACTTGAGCGCGTTCATGAGCGTTGCCGATGCGGCACCCAGAAGATCGCTCGTCTTGCCCGTGAGGATGTGGCCGTCGGGCATTTCGATGGCGCCCGCGGGGCCACCCGTGGCCTCGGCCTTCAGCAGAGCCTTCGTGCGAACTTCGAAGTCGGCTTCGTTTACGCCCGCCTGGTTCATGAGCAGGCGCAGCTTTTCGATCTGTATGCTTTCCGCCTTGCCCTGCTTCACGGCAACCGAGGTGTGGAAGTAGCGGCGCAGGATTTCGCGCTTGGCGGCTTCGCGAACGATCTCGTCGTCGGAAATGCCCAGGCCGGCCATGTTCACGCCCATGTCGGTGGGGCTCTGGTAGGGGCTTTCGCCCATGATGCGCTCCATGAGCGCCTTCAGCACGGGGAAGACTTCGATGTCGCGGTTGTAGTTGACGGTGGATTCGCCATAAGCCTCCAGGTGGAAGGGGTCGATGGCGTTGGCGTCGTCGAGGTCGACCGTAGCGGCTTCGTAGGCAATGTTCACGGGGTGACGCAGCGGCAGGTTCCAGATGGGGAACGTCTCGTACTTGGCATAGCCGGCCTTCACGCCGCGCTTGTGCTCGTGGTAGATCTGCGAGAGGCAGGTGGCCATCTTGCCCGAACCGGGGCCGGGGGCCGTAACCACTACGAGGGGACGCGTCGTTTCCATGAACTCGTTCTTGCCGAAGCCGTTGTCGCTTACGATGCCCTCGATATCGGTGGGATAGTTCGCGATGGGGTAGTGCAGGCAGCTGCGCACGCCCAGAGCAGCCAGGCGGGTGCGGAATGCTTCCGCGGAAGGCTGGCCGGTGTAGCGCGTGATGACCACGCCGCCCACCATGAATCCCATGCTGGAAAAGACGTCGAGCAGACGCAGCACGTCATCGTCGTAGCCGATGCCCAAGTCGCCGCGGATCTTGTTCTTCTCGATGTCGTTGGCGTTGATGGCGATGATGATCTCGACGTCGTCCATCATGCTCTTGAGCATGCGGATCTTCGAGTCGGGCTCGAATCCGGGAAGTACGCGGCTCGCATGGTAGTCGTCGAAGAGCTTGCCGCCGAATTCCAGGTACAGCTTGCCGTCGAATTGGGCAATGCGTTCGCGGATGTGGTTTGCCTGAAGTTCGATGTACTTGTCGTTATCAAAGCCTATGCGCATACGTGTTCCTAACTTGCTAGCCAATGGCGAAACCGGGATTGTGCAACCCCTCCATGTTAATGCAAATGCCCCGCGCTTTGCGTTCGGTGCCGGACCATTCACCATCGTTTCATTTCGCCAGGTTGGGAATGAGTTCACCCTTTGAAGATTGTTCATTTGCGGAATTGATTTTTTGCACGAAGCGTAATGTATCCGCCAATAATCTCAACAAGGGAAGGATGTGTCATGGCGCGTGCTGGTGGTCAGGTAGCGAAGGGCGGGCAGGGCGGTTTCCGCGGATTCCTGTCGCGTAAGGACATCGAGGTGAGTTTTCAGCGGTATGCCATCGATGCCATGTCGGCCATGGCCCAGGGTCTGTTTGCATCGCTGCTCATGGGCACGATTCTGAACACCATCGGTTCGCTTACGGGCGTTTCGTTCTTCAACGACATCGGCGCATTTGCCCAGGCTGCCACGGGTGCTGCCATGGCCGTTGCCATTGGCTACGCACTCAAGAGCCCCGGCCTGGTTCTGTTCTCGCTTGCCGCAGTGGGCTATGCGTCCAACACCGCCGGCGGCGCGGGCGGGCCACTTGCCGTGCTCGTCATTGCCGTCATCGCCGCCGAATTCGGCAAGGCGGTCCATGGCGAAACGAAGGTGGACATCCTCGTTACCCCTGGCGTGACTATCTTGGTTGGCTGCGGCCTCGCGATGGCCATCGGTCCCTGGATTGGCGCGCTTGCCTCTGCCGTGGGCGGCTTCATCATGTGGGCTACCGAGCTCCAGCCGCTTTGGATGGGCATCATCGTTTCGGTCGTGGTGGGCATCGCTCTTACGCTGCCCATCTCCTCGGCTGCCATTTGCGCTGCCCTGGGCCTTACGGGCTTGGCCGGCGGTGCCGCGCTTGCCGGCTGCTGCGCCCAGATGGTCGGCTTTGCCGTGCTGAGCTTCCGCGATAACGGTTGGGGTGGCGTCGTTTCCCAGGGCCTGGGCACCTCGATGCTGCAGATGGGCAACATCATGCGCAAGCCCGTCGTGTGGGTCGTGCCCATCCTCGTGTCCGCCATTACCGGCCCGGTGGCAACGTGCCTGTTCCACATGGAGCAGAATGGCGCTGCCATTGCCAGCGGCATGGGCACGTGCGGTTTGGTGGGCCCCATTGGCCTGTATACGGGCTGGGTCTCGGGCGGTGCCGTGCCCGGCGTCGCGGAGTGGCTGGGTATGATCCTCGTTTGCTTCGTGCTTCCCGCCGTTCTCGCCTGGGCATTTGGCATCTTGTTCCGCCGCCTTGGCATTATTCGCGAAGGGGATTTGAAGCTTGACTAGCCGTTTATAGTGGCTTTATGGCAAAAGCGCCCATCTGGACGAATCGCGCAAGATGTACGATTCGTTCGGGGGCGCTTTTCGGTATTATAGAACCATATGTATACAGGAGGTGCTTGAGCATGAAAATCGGCTTTATCGGTGCAGGTAATATGGCATCGGCGATCATGGGCGGCATTATCGAATCCGGCCTTGTCGACGCCTCGAGCGTATTCGCCAGCAATCCTTCTCGCGAGAAGCTCGACGAGCTTTCCTCGCGCTTGGGCATTACCCCGGCAAGCAGCAACTCCGAAATCGTGCGCACGTGCGATGTGGTGGTGCTGGCGGTCAAGCCGGCCGTGCTCGAAACGGTTATCTCGGAAGTCGCGACCGTCGATTCCGATCCTCTGTTTATCTCCATCGCCGCGGGCAAGAGCATCGAATGGATCGAAGCCTCGTTCGTGCACGCGCGTGCCTTGGAAGGCAATCTGAATGTGTTCGAGCGCATCGAGGGCGCGGCGCGCTCCGTGCGCCTCGTGCGTTGCATGCCCAACACCCCCGCGTTGGTTGGCCAGGGCATGTCGGGGCTGTGCGCCAATGCTACCGCCACCGAAGAGGACATGCGCATTGCGCTCGACATCTTCGGCTCGTGCGGTCGCGCTCTGCCGATGTCCGAGCAGATGGTCGACGTCATTGGCGTCGTTGCGGGGTGCACGCCCGCGTTCACGTTCCTGTTCATCGAAGCGCTTGCCGATGCGGCCGTTGCCGAGGGCATGTCGCGCGCCGATGCCTACCAGGTCGTTTCGCAGGCCGTTATGGGCAGCGCCCAGCTTGCGCGCGACACGGGGAAGCACCCGGGTCAGCTGAAGGATATGGTCACGTCGCCCGCGGGCACTACCATAGAAGGCGTGCAGGCGCTTGAGGAAGACGGATTCCGCGCTGCTGCCATGCATGCCGTTCGTCGCGCCATGGAGAAGACCCGGAAACTGTAGCCGAGCCTGTGGTGCCTCTGCTTCGTAACACGGTCTCGGGCATGCTCGGGGCCGTGACTTGCTTATTGGATACGAGAAAAGGGAAGGAAGGGTAGCTTGCGAAATATTCTGCGCGTATTCGGTCGCGATTTCATGCGGTTGCTTAAATCGCCCGCTGCGCTTGTCGTAATCGTCGCCCTCATCGTTCTCCCGTCTATGTATACGTGGTTCAACGTCCTGGGCTTTTGGGACCCGTATAGCAATACGGGCAATTTGAAGGTCTGCGTCGTCAACGAGGATACGGGAGCCTATTCCGAGGATATGGGTCAGCTCGACCTCGGTAGCCAGATCGTTTCGAACCTCGAGGAAAATACCCAGCTGGGCTGGGAGTTTACCGACCGCGATACCGCCATCCAGAAGGTGCAGTCGGGTGAGGCGTACGCCGCATTCGTCATTCCCTCCGATTTCAGCTCGTGCTTTACCACCCTTTTGTCGGGCGACATCCAACGCCCCCAGCTCGAGTACTACGTGAACGAGAAGCTGGGTGCCGTGTCGCCGAAGATCACCGATACGGGTGCTACCTCGCTCGACCAGACGATCAACGCCGCGTTCGTTTCGTCGGCAAGCGAAGTGGTTACCGCCAAGCTCGACGAGGCCGTTGACAATGCCCAGGCCGACATTGGCCAGGCGCGGGAAAACGTGATCGCGCGCTTCACCACGGCGCAGGAGAGCATTGCCTCGGCCCGCCAGTCTGCATCCGAGCTGTCCAGTTCCGCCGAAGAGGCGCTTACGAAGTCGGCCGATGCGCGGCAGAAGCTGCAGGATGCCAAGGGCGACATCGCGTTCATCTCCGGCTCTCTGAACGACGTCCAATCGCTTACGCTCACCGCGCAGGACAATCTGGCGACCATGTCGTCCACCGTGTTCACCAACATGGACCAGGGCTCGGTGCTTGCTTCGCGCGCGGCTTCCAATGCCAATATTGCTGTGAGCGAGACCTGCTCGTCCGTTATTGCCGCCGAGGGCTCCGTGGAAAGCGCCATCGCATATGGGGAGTCGTCCGTTTCGCAAAACGAGACGACTATCGCTCAGCTAAAGGCCATCGCCAACGCTCTACCCGATGGCCAGGAGAAGACCTCGCTGCTTGCCGCAATCGACGCCATGGAGACGCGCAACCAAAGTCTCTCCTCGTCTCTGCAGAACCTGAAGACCATCAGCGAGGATACGAAGAAGGCCGCATCCGACACGTCTGACGCGGGCAATGCGGCCAACGAAGCGGCTCAGTCGGCCATTGCGAACGCCGACGAATACCGTACGGTGCTTGCCACCTCCGTCATTCCCAACGTCGATAGCGCACTGTCCAGCATCGCCTCCACGTCTGGTTCTCTTTCCTCTACGGTGGCGCGCCAGTCTCTTCTCATCGATCAGGCGCTTGCCGTTCTCGATCAGCTCGACGAGACGCTGCGCTCTTCCAAGGACGCCCTTGACCAAACCGACGACCTGCTGGCTACGCTTCAGGCGAGCATCGATACGGTAAAGGCCGACGTAGAGGCGCTGGGTACGTCGCAGCTGTTCGGACAGATCTTTGGGGTCGATGGGAACATCGATTCATCGAAGGTGGCCGACTTCATGCTTTCGCCCACCGAGCTCACCACCGAAACGCTCTATTCCGTGAATTGCTTCGGTTCGGCCATGGCACCGTTGTTCACCAACCTTACGCTCTGGATTGGCGTGTTCATGCTCATGGTCATCCTGAAGCAAGAGG